>CAITNQ010000396.1 GCA_903893785.1 uncultured Gemmatimonadota bacterium | reverse complement strand
GCTAGGCGTTGCCTGGGGAGGCCAAGGGGCTGCCTACGGAGGCCAAGGGGCTGCCTGCGGAGGCCAAGGGGCTGCCTGCGGAGGCCAAGGGGCTGCCTGGGGAGGCCAAGGGGCTGCCTGGGGAGGCTAGGGCGTTGCCTGGGGAGGCCAAGGGGCTGCCTACGGAAACCAAGGCGTCCCGCCAGAGCCGTATCCCGCGGCTGGCGCGGCGGTCAGAAAATGCTCAGGATGCGGTCCAGCAGGTCCATCCGGTCGACATCCTGGGCCGCCACCAGTTGGATCTGGGCGACCAGGCTGTCGCCCAGGGATACCCGGAGCGTGCCCAGTCGTTGCCCGGCCTTCACTGGCGCTGATTGGGCTTCAGGGACATCCACCTGGCGCACCAGTTGCCGTTCCTGGCCCGGGCCCAGAACCGCGAAGACGGAGTCGGTACTGGTGACCGGCACGGCGGTCTCCAAGCCCCAGCTGATCGGGACATGCGCTACCGGTTCGCCGGCCAGCACCAACGGAGCCTTGTTGAAGTTGTCGAAGCCCCACTCTAGCAGACGGGCGGTCTCACGGCGTCGGATGCGTTCCGACGGAGCCCCCAGAATGACCGAAATGAGCCGCATGCCGCGGCGCTGAGCTGTGCCAACCAGGCAGAAACCCGCCCGGCCGGTGTACCCGGTCTTCAGCCCGTCAAGCCCCTCAAACTGGTTGAGCAGCTTGTTGGTGCTGTGGAGCATGAAGCGCCCGTTGCGGAAGGGCAGGTTCGTGCTCGACGACCACTCCAGCACCTGCGGATAGGTGTTGATCAGGGTACGGGCGATCTGGGACAGATCGTAGGCAGTGGTATGGTTGCCCTGGCCCTCGGGCGTGTCGTCCAGACCGTTGACATTGACGCAATAGGTGTCGTCCAGGCCGATCAGGCGGGTCCGCGCCATCATCAGTTCGGCACACTTCTCCACTGAACCGACCAGGTGCTCGGCAACGGCCACACAGGCGTCGTTGGCTGACGGCAGGACGATCGCGTGCATCAACTCCTCAAGCGGGAGCACCTCGCCCTGCTTGAGGAAGACCTGTGATCCCCCGGTACGACTGGCCCGCGCCGACACCGTCACGCTGTCCGTGAGTCGGCACTTGCCCTGGGCAAGGTAGTCCATCACCACAAGCTCGAGCAGGATCTTCTGGGTGCTGGCCGGGGAGCGTGGCAACGTCGGGCGGTAGGCGTAGAGCACCGAGCCGGTGGACGCCTCGATCAGGATCGCGGCCGCGTATGGCGGTTGCCCACCGGGGTTGTATGCTGCCGCCTCGGCCTGGGACGAGCGCATCCAAACGAGTGCCAGCAGGCAGAAGCCAGTAAGGCGCCAGGGCATAATCATCCTGTGCGGGGTGACCGAACGGGGCTCGGACTCGGGGAGGGTCCGTGGGGCGCGAGCTAAGGTAACGATGCAGGCCCAGCCTGGCAAACGCGGCGTCATGCTTCCATCCGTGGCTGCGGGCAGTGCCATCGCCCACTGCCACGTGGCCGGGGTCAGTTCAGGCCGGTGGTCTCGGGCACCATCGAAAGCACCCGGTAACGGCCCCCAAGGGAGTACATGGCGCGCTGCCACATGCCTGCGGGTTGGTCATCGAAGACCAGTTCGGGCGTCGCTGGGCACAGGTACCACGCGCCGATGGCGATCTCAGCCTCAAGCTGGCCTTCCCGCCAGCCTGCGTATCCCAGGTAAAAGCGCAAGCCGGGCTGATGGCCCCCCTGGGCCTGCGTTCGCACCGCGTCCAGGTCGCCGCCGAGGAACACCCCCGGGCACACGGGGGTGCCGGCGGTGATGAGCCCATCCAGGCGGTGGAGGAAGAACAGGTAGCCAGGTTCCACCGGGCCGCCCTGGAAAAAGACGCGGCCCAACTCATCGCTTGAGGCATCCTCGCCGGCGTTGAAGATGCCGGCGAGACGCTGCAGTTCCTCGCCCGAGTACAGCGATACCTTATCACCCAGAGGACGATTGAGCACCAGTCCCAGGGTGCCTTCGCCTTCGCTGTGCTGGATCAACAGCACGACCGTGCGGAGGAAGTTGGCGTCCTCCAGGTCAAGCGAGGCGATGAGGACAGTTCCCGCCTGCAGCGGCGCTGGCATGATTCCTCCGAATGCCCCTGACGATCGGGGCCCGGCCCGGCCGAACCCTCGATACTAGGCTGCGGCGTGGCCCTGTCAACGTCGCCGGCGAAGCCGACACGCGCGTGTCAGTCGTAAAGCAGGCAGGCGCGGCGCTGCGCCTCGTAGGTCGACAAGTCGTCGCTCCACGTGGCGGCGATATCGGCAACCGGCGTCTCGGCCTCCAGCGCCAGGCGCACGGCATCGGTTCCCGCCAGGCGATCGAAGTTGTAGATCCCGGCGGCCGGCAGATGCCAGGCAAACTGGCCCGGCCACAGATGGCGGACCGCCGCCACCATCTCCAGACCTGCTCGAACCGGGTCGTAGGCGCGGCGTTCAACCACGTGGACTTGGACGCCCTGGCACACCAGGTCGCGGTGTTTGCTGGCGGTCGGGCGGAAGCAGACCGGGCGGAAACGGGCGCCCGCCAGTTCGATACGGTTCAGGTGCGCGGCCAGGCGGTGGCCATCGATCCAGGGCGCGCCGATCTGTTCGAACGGATGGGTGGTACCCCTCCCCTCCGACACGTTCGTGCCCTCGAACAGGCACGTGCCCGGGTACACGAGGGCCGTGTCGGGCGTGGGCATGTTGGGCGACGGCGGGACCCAGGGCAAACCGGTGTCTTCCCACAGCATCCGTCGCCGCCATCCCGACATCGCCACTACCGTCAAGTCGGCGCCGATGCCGTACTCTTCGTTGGCCAGGCGGGCGAACTCGCCGATGGTGAGCCCGTATTGGATGGGTACCGGGTACAGGCCAACGAAAGAGGCGAACTCAGGCGCCAACAGGCATCCGCCCAGGCGCTGGCCGCCGAGTGGATTGGGTCGATCGAGGACGACGAAGGGGATTCCCGCCTCGGCGCACGCCGCCATGCTGAGGGTCATGGTGTAGAGATAGGTGTAGAACCGCGCGCCCACATCCTGAACGTCAAACAGCAGCAGGTCGAGTTCGGCCAGCGCGGCCACGTCGGGACGGTTGGTTGCGCCGTACAGACTATGCACCGTCACCCCGGTTACCGGGTCCTGGAATGTCGGCACCGAGGCCCCGTCAGCTGCATCGCCGCGGATACCGTGCTCCGGTCCGAACAGCGCCGTCAGCCGACACGAACTTGCTTCGTGCAGACGGTCGGCCGTGGCGCGCAACTGCCGGTCGACACCCGAGTGGTTGGTGACCAGGCCGATCTTGCGGCCGTGGATCAGCTGCGCCTGCTCGTCGAACAGGCGCTCCGTTCCGGTGATCACGTCAGGCAGCATGATCAATCGCTTTCGCTCGGGGGAGGCGGCAGGCGGCGACGGGCGACGAAGGCGACGCCGCCCAGAAGGCTTGCCACAATGCCGGCCAGGTACCCCAGGACAGACATGGCCAGGGACAGCTCCCGCTCGGCCCCGGCGCCGCTGAACAGGGCGACCAGAGCGCTCTCGCGGATGCCCACACCCCCTACCGAGATCGGCAGGGCCGCCAGGATGGCAGCTACCGGCTGGAAGCAGATGTAGTAGATCAACCCAGGCATCAGGCCCAGGGCGAGCCCGGCGGCCCAGTAGACCAGGATGCGGCACAGTTGGACCACGGAGGAAAGAGCGAAGAGCCCTACCAGCAGTGCGCCGCGGTCCCGGTACACGACGATGCTCCGCCGCAGGCTACCGCAGGCATCGGCGATACGGGCCGGCGCGAAACGGGCCAGCGCTGACTCTACGCCGGCGCCCAGCCGCCGGCTCAGGCCCATGGCCAGGAATGCCACCAGGCCTAGCCAGACCGGCACCAGTGCCGAGACCAACCAGGCTCGCCGCGGATCGGCGATCATCGGGTACGCCGCCAGGGCCAGGGTGCAGGTGGAAAGCAGGCCGATGAAGCGGTCCATCAACGTGGCGGCCACACCTCCGCTGGCCTGGCCGCTCATCCGCCGGATGTCCAGGACGCGGATGGCGTCACCGCCGATGTTGCCCAGCAGCAGGTTATTGAAGAACACGCCGACGAAATACGAGGTGAGCGCGGCGCGGAACGGCAGACAGATGCCCTGGGCCCGCAGCAGGGCATGCCACTGGGCCGCGCCCAGCACATTGCTGCCGGCGAACAGCAGCACTGCGACGCCAAACCAGGCAGACGTCATGGAAATCAGGGCTTCGTGGACGCTGCGCAGGTCCATCTGCTGCAGCAGCAGTACCACCAGGCCGGTGCTGACCAGCAGCTTGAGCGCGGTGCTGGCGGCGCGTCTCACGGCGGGTCGATGGCGGGTCGGAGGTCACGGGCTCGCCGTATGCCGCGGAGGTAGTACTGCACCGGCAGGCAGCCGGCGTACACGCCAGCGCACCGCGCCCCGGCCACGCCGGTGGATCGGCTGCGGCGGCGGCGGCGCCACAGCTGCCGCGGATGGGTTACCAACCAGAGCGTGGCCGCGGCCGGGGCGGGGATGCTGGTCCACTGGCGCTGGCCGACGTACGCGGCAGTGGCCAGCAGATCCAGGGCCACGCGCAACGGCAGTAGCCACCACAGCCGCGCCGCGGCCGAGTTCTTGCACAGCATGACCAGGTTGTTACGGTGGTTGAGGTACGCTTTGCGAAACGACTGCGGTGGCAGCGAGTACCCCGAGTGATGGTAGACCAGTGAAGCCGGCACGGCCAGAATCCGGTACCCCGCCAACTGCAGGCGCCAGCACAGGTCGATCTCCTCGAAGTGCATATAGTAATCCAGGTCAAGGAGACCCACGCGCCGCGCGGCCGCCATCTGCAGGAAAAGAGCCGATCCGCAGGCCCAGAACAGGGGCACGCTGCGGTCATACTGGCCGTCATCTACCTCGCGGTGGTCGAAAAGGCGGCCGCGGCAGAACGTGAAGCCCAAGCGATCGATGTACCCGCCGGCGCCGCCCCCGTAGTCGAACCTGTCGGGCTCGACCGCCGACCGCAGCTTCGGCTGACAGGCCGCCACCATGCCGTCGCCGGCCGCGGCCTGCAACAGTGGCTGAAGCCACCCCGCAGTGACGCGCGTATCGTCGTTCAGCAGCACGGCGTAGGGCGTGCGGGTCGCCTCCAGGCCGCGATTACACGAGCCGCTGAACCCCAGGTTGCGGTCGTTACGCAGAACCTCGAATTGCGGTACCTCGGCCTGGGCGCGCTGCAGGCTGGGGGCATTGCCCCCGTCGTCGATGACCAACACCCGCGCCGGCAGGGGGGGATGGGCGTACACCGACCTCAGGCACTCCGTGAGGACGTCGGCCCGGAAGTGTGGAACGATGACCGTGACCGGTAAGGTCACGGTTGGAGCTGGGCCGGCTGGCCGGCGCCGGGCCCGCGCGCCATGGCCTGGCGCAGGATCTGCTGCGCTTCGGTCAGCTTCGCCTGGGGACCGTGAGCCTTCTCGAACTCCTCGAGCAGGGCTAGCGCGGCCGGGGCATCACCCTTGGCCTGCAGCGTGGCCGCCAACTGGTAGTACGCGTCCCAGCGAGCGGGTTCGCGAGCAATGACGCGGCGCAGCAGCGCTTCGGCCCGGTCCAGCGCCGAATAGGGCGGGTTGAGCAGCATGCCCCCCAGGCTTACCGCGTTGTCATAGGTGGCGCCCTCAGCCTGCCCGTACTGGTCCATCAGCAGACTGGCGGCGCGGTCCAGGCAATCGGTGGCCGAACCGATCTGGCCGGCCCGTTCCAGGACCGTGGCCGTCGAGTAATAGCCCTCCCAACCGAAGTCGATGCGCTCGTCAGCCCAGCGCAGCAGGTTGTTGATCTCGTCCAGTCGGTTCTCGGCGCGGTACGCCTCGACCAACTGCAGGACGCAGGCTCGGTAGTTCCCCAGCAGCCGCGAGGCGTTCTCGTCCTTGTACACCGACTTGTCTGCGACGCCGCGGAAGCGGTACTTCTCGAACAGGTTGCGGCGCAGGGCCTCCCCGTCGGGCCCTTGGTCCTTCTGCGGCACCAGGCGAGTGGTCATGCCAACCATGCGCAGATAGGGATCCAAACCGATGCGATTGCTGGCCGGAATGGTGATGGCGAAGTGGATGGGCTTCTGCCATTGGTTCCACGCGATGATACCGATGACCATGATGTCCTGGACACGCAGCAGCTCGTACCCGGGTTGGGTGCCCACGGCCACGTCGAGGCCCATACTCTTGAACTCGGCCGGCACCTTGGGTTTGGTCCACACGCGCTTGTAAAGGTCAACCAGTTGCGTGTCGGTCAGGACGGAGTCGATGTACTGGTCGTTAAGCGGAATGGGGACCTTGGGCTCGCGGTCGCGCAGTTGCTTGATGTACCAGTTGGTGTTGAGCAGGGACAGGTTGACCACGCGAACGTCGCGGCGGACACCCTCCACCTCCTGCAGGAACCACAGCGGGAAGGTGTCGTTGTCGCCGTTGGTGAACAGAATGCTGTTGGGGTCGCAGGACTCCAACAGGTTGTACCCATAGTCGTAGGCGATGTAGTCACCGGTGCGATTCTGGGTCGGGTACAGCGAGGCGAAGACCCCGGCCGGCACCAGCAGGCCGACCAGGGCGGCGGCGATCACCGGGCGCTGCCCCAGGCGCAGGCGTTGCCGGGCGGTCTCCACCAGGCCCGTCCACCCCAGCCCCATCCACATGGCAAAGGAGTAGAACATGCCGCCGAATACGTAGTGCCGTTCCCGCGGCTGCGGGTCGGGCATGTTCAGGTACACCGACAGACCGAACCCCATGATCACGAACATGGCGGCCAGGGCCAGGCAATGGCGCTGATCGCGGCGACCGTGCCACAGCAGCCCCCACAGACCCAGCAGATACGGCACCACCGAAATGGCTACCGGGTCGGCGGCGGCCTCGGTGGCTTTGCGGAACACCACCTGGTGCTGCAGCAAGGGGAAGGGGAACTGCTGGAAGAAGTACTTCAGCTGCAGATCCCAGAACTGGTAGGCGCGACTGGCGCGGGGCTGCAGTACGGTCAGCAGCATGCTTTCGCTGCCGTACTGCTCGCGGTTGACGAACTTGACGAAGGCATCCCAGTTCTGCGGGTCGTTCATGTCCAGGACCGGCTCCAGCCCGGAACGAACGAACAGCAGTCCATAGGTGCTGTACCCGAGCACGAACAGCAGGCCCATGCCGGCCAGCAGGAAGCAGCCGCGGCGGTCATGACGGTACAGGTGCACCAGGGCGGCGGCGATGGCGACGATCGAGGCGAGGTAGCTGAGGGTGCCGCTGCCGCCCACGGCCATGGCCAGCCCCACCACCACCCCGAGCACGCCCAGCAGCACGATCAGGCGCCGCAGACGCGGTTCGGCAGTCCAGGCCAGCACCAGCAGCGAGGGCACCGTGAGCAGGCACAGCATGTGCAGGCCGCCACCCAACCCGAACAGATAGGCCAGCAGGAACAGCCAACGGTCATTTGCCGGCCCCGCGCCCCGGGCTTCCCAATACAGCCCGACCCAGAACCCCAGGCAGGTGAACATGATCGAGTAGCCGTAGACTTCGGCCTCGGTCGCGTTGAACCATTGGGTGAAGGAGAAGGCCAGCGTCAGGGCGGCGACGACACCGCCGGCGATGGCGGCCAGTTCGCTGGCATCGGCCAGGGGCTGCCGGGCATTGCCGCCCAGAGCCCGGCGCGCCAGCGCCACAGTGCTCATGTAGACGCACCACGCTGCCACCGCCGAGGACAGCGCCGACATGGCCACCACGCGGGCGGCGATTTCGCCCACCGGCAGCAGTGAGAACAGCCGCCCCAGCAGCACATACAGCGGCGATCCCGGCGGATGCGGCACGCCCAGAGTGTAGGAACAGGCAATGAATTCGCCGCAGTCCCAGAACGACACCGTCGGCGCCATGGTCTGCAGGTACACCCCCAGGGTCAGCACCAGCACGCCGACACCGGTCCACCAGTAGAGCCGTCCTGACTGGATCATGGTTCCCTTCCCATCCGCGTGGAACGCCCGTCAGCGCCGGGGCGCCGCCCCGGCGCCTGGCACTCGCCCGCTGTCCTTGGCGCCGCCCGGGCCCCTTCGCGCGGGCCCCGCGCCGAGCCGGCCGTTAGCGGGCGGGTAAACTTTCTATTCTACGCCGTCAACCGCGCGGCCACAAGATGCCGGCCGAGGGCGGCGTCTCAAGGTCGCAGTTCCACGGTCCCCCAGGTGCTCGGGTCGTGGCCCACGCCCGCTTCGGGCCCGGCTGACCATGACTGCGTGCCGTGCTGGCTGTCGTGCAGCAGGTACGCAAACCCCAGGCGGTCGAATTCGCCCGGCTGGAAGCCGTTCAGGCCAGAGCCCGGCAGGTGCACCTCGAGCTGATAGCTCGACTTCAGTCGCCGCAGCCCCAGCTTTATCGTCTCCTCCGGGCACGGCGGCGCCTGCTCCCGGGCCCGGTCGATGGTGGTCTGGCGCCCGATCGGTTGGCGTCCTCCCGGACCCGTGCCACCCGGCAGGATGTAGAAGCGGTGGCAGTAGCGGTGAGCGCGGTGGACGTCCTTCAAATCACGCGTGTCGACCCACAGCTCGAGGCAGTCGCCCTGGGTCCAGTGGCGGGGGTCAATGTGGTACGTGGTCTTGGCAGGCACCTCTACGCCGAAGTACAGCCCCGCGTCGTCCCAGGCCATGTAGACTCGCGCGAACGCCCGCTGGCCCTCGACCGACATCAGATCCGGCACCAGCTCCCGGCCTTCCCACTCGCGCAGATTGCCGTCGATCCGCGGCGGCTCCTGCCGTCGGTGGCAGGCAAACGAGAAGGAGAAGAAGCTTCGTAGCGGCAGTTCGAGGTTCTGCATGCGTACCTGTGGGGGCTATACCGTCGTCCGTTCTGCCCGTGCCGGAAGGTCAGGCTTCGGTCAGCAGCGGGCGCAGGAAGCGGCCGGTGTGCGACTCCGGGTGGGCGGCGATCTGTTCCGGGGTTCCCTGGGCCACGATGCGGCCGCCGCCATCGCCCCCCTCGGGGCCCAGGTCGATGACGTAGTCCGCTGTCTTGATCACGTCCAGGTTGTGCTCGACGACGATCATGGTATTGCCGGCCGCCACCAGCCGCTGCAGAACGCCGAGCAGTCGCGCGATATCGGCCGCATGCAGTCCAGTCGTCGGCTCGTCCAGTATGTACACTGTCCGGCCGGTGTCCGGGCGCGCCAACTCGGCGGCCAGTTTGAGCCGCTGCGCTTCGCCGCCGGACAAGGTCGTCGACGACTGGCCCAGGGCCATGTACCCGAGTCCGACTTCGTTCAGCGTGTGCAGCAGTGCGTGGATGCGCGGCACGGACGCAAACAGCTCAAGCGCTTCCTGCACCGCCAGGTCCAGGACATCCGAAATGGAGCGCCCGTGGAAGCGCACGCGCAGCACGTCCTGGTTGTAGCGACGGCCACGGCAGACATCGCAGGCCACCCACACATCGGGAAGGAAGTGCATCTCGATGCAGCGGAGTCCAAGGCCCTCGCAGGCTTCACAGCGGCCGCCCGGCTTGTTGAAGCTGAAGTGGCCTGCGTCAAAGGAGCGGAGCCGGGCCTCCGGCAGACGGGCGTAGAGCTGGCGCACTTGGTCGAAGATGCCCATGATCGTCGCCGGCGTGCTGCGTGGCGAGTGGCCGATCGGCGTTTGGTCGATGTCAATCACCTTGTCCACGTGCTCGGTCCCCGCCAGGCCCCGGTGCTCGGCCAGCGGGGGGGCGCCTGCCTGCAGGGCCTGTTCCAGCGCCGGGCGCAGTACTCCCTGCACGAGGGAGCTCTTGCCCGAGCCCGAAACGCCGGTGACGCAGACCAGGACGCCCAGAGGGAAGGAAACATCCAGCGAGCGCAGGTTGTTGGCCGCGGCGCCCTGCAGCGTCAGCGCGTGGCCGTTGCCCGTCCGCCGACTTGCCGGCACTTCGACACGCAGACGGCCGGACAGGTACGCCCCGGTCAGGGAGCCCCGCTGGCGCCGCACCTTCGCCGGCGACCCGGCCGCCACCAACTGCCCCCCGGCCGCCCCGGCTCCGGGGCCCAGGTCCACGATGTAGTCGGCCGCCTCCAGGGTCTCGCGGTCATGCTCCACCAGCACCAGGGTGTTGCCCAGCGCCTGCAGATCGCGCAGGGCCGCCAGCAGCCGTTGGTTGTCACGCGGGTGCAGACCGATGGTAGGTTCGTCGAGCAGGTACAGAACGCCGGTCAGCCCGGAGCCGATCTGGCTCGCCAGCCGGATGCGCTGTGCTTCGCCGCCCGACAGCGTCGCGGCGCGCCGTTGCAGGTCCAGGTACCCCAGGCCGACGCGATCGAGAAAGCGCAGGCGTGCCCTGACCTCGTGGAGCAGTTCGCCGCTGGTTTCCGTCTCCCTGGCCGTCAGTTCCAGGTGGTCGAAAAAGTGGCGGCTGTCGCGCACCGGCAGGCGCGTCAACTCGACGATGGTGTGCTCGCGCAGACGCACGGCACGGCTCTCGGGGCGCAGGCGGCTCCCTTCGCAGGCGGCGCAGGTGACCGGCTGCAGCCGTCGCTTGTGGGCGGCTGTCTGGCGGGCGTGATCGTCTACCGGCGGCAGTAGCCCCCGGTACCGGTAGCTCAAGCCGTCGCCAACCTGAATCACGCGCGTGGGCGCCCCGTACAGCAGGGCGTGGCGGGCTTCGGGCGTCAGGTCCGCAAAGGGGGTATCGAGGTCGAAGCCGAGGACCTGACCGATGCCTGCCAGCAGCCCCGCAAAGGCGCCGTCGCTGATGGGGCCCCACAGCGTAATGGCCCCCTGTCGCAGGCTCAGGCTGCGGTCCCCGATGATCAGGCTGCGGTCGAGCCCCTCGCTCTCGCCCAGTCCCTCGCAATCAGGGCACATGCCTTCGCGGTGATTGAAGGAGAAACTCTGCGGGGTGAGCGGGTCGAAGGTCCGGCCGCAGGCCGGGCACGACAGGTGCCGGCTGAAGCGGACCTGTTCGCCCTCATCGGGCGAAACCACCACCAGCAGGCCACCGGACAGCTCCAGGGCCCGTTCGACCCCTTCGCGGAGGCGGGGCCGCTGCTCGACGCGGACCTGCAGCCGATCGACCACCAGTTCCACGCGATGGCGGTGTCGCCGTTCGACCCGCACGTCGCCGCCAAGGTCTACGAGTTGGCCGTCGATCCGGGCGCGGGCGAAGCCGTCGGCCCGGGCGCGATCGAGCACGGCCTCGTAGCCCTCGTTACCGCGCGGCTCGATCGGCGCGGACAGCAGGATGCGGCGGTCGGCCGGCAACTGGAGGATACGGTCGACCATCTGATCCGGGGTCTGGCCGCCGACCGGCACTTGGCAGGCAGGGCAGTACTGCGTGCCCACGGTGGCAAACAGGGCCCGCAGGTAGTCGTATACCTCAGTAACCGTGCCCACTGTGGAGCGCGGGTTGCGACTGGGCGGCTTCTGTTCGATGGCGATGGCCGGCGACAGCCCCGTCACCCGTTCGACCCGTGGTTTCTCCATCTGGTCGAGGAACTGCCGTGCATAGGCCGAAAGCGACTCCACATACCGCCGCTGCCCCTCGGCGTACAGGGTGTCGAAAGCTAACGACGACTTGCCCGAGCCGGACACACCGGAGATTACGGTCAGGCGCTCGCGCGGCAGGCGGACGTCAACACCCTTAAGGTTGTGCATGCGGGCACCGACGACCTCGATCTCGCGGATGTAACCATCGCCGCCGCGCCGGGGGCGCTCGGCCGAGGGGCGGGCCGGCGTGGCCCGGGTAGGTCGGGGGTCGAGCACTTCCCGGAGCGCCTGGCCCGTATGGGAACTCGCCTGACGACTCACCTGCTCGGGCGTGCCCTGAGCCACCACCTCGCCGCCTGCGGCCCCGCCGGCCGGACCCATATCGATGATGTAGTCGGCGGTCTTGATCACCTCCATGTTGTGCTCGATGACCACCACCGTGTTGCCCTGGTCGGCGAAGGTATGCAGGATGCGCAGCAACCGGTCGACATCGGCGAAGTGGAGGCCGGTGGTGGGTTCGTCGAGGAGATACAGCGTGCGGCCCGTGCTGCGACGGCACAGCTCGCGGGCCAGTTTGACCCGCTGCGCCTCGCCGCCCGACAGCGTCGGCGCCGGCTGTCCCAGGCGGATGTAACCGAGTCCGACATCATTCAGCGTCTGCAGGACGCGGTGGACAGGGGGTATGGGGGCGAAGAACCCCAGCGCTTCCTCGACCGCCATGTCCAGGACTTCGGCCACGGACTTGCCCTTGTACCGGATGGACAGCGTCTCGCGGTTGAAGCGGCGTCCCTGGCAGGCCTCGCACACCACCCAGACGTCGGCGAGGAATTCCATCTCGACCAGCAGGGCGCCGTTTCCCTCGCAGGCCTCGCAGCGGCCACCCTTGACGTTGAAGGAGAATCGCCCCTGGTCGTAACCCCGCACCCGCGCGTCAGCAGAACGGGCAAACAGCTGCCGGATGGGTGTGAAGACATCGGTATACGTGGCCGGGTTGGACCTGGGCGTGCGCCCGATGGGCCTCTGGTCAATGCGGATAACTTTGTCCAGGTGCGCCACACCCTCGAGGCGATCGTGTTCGCCCGGGTCGGTTTGGGCCCGGTGGAGCTGCCGTTCCAGGGCTTTGAACAGAATGTCATTGACCAGCGACGACTTGCCGGAACCGGAGACGCCGGTGACACAGGTGAACCGGCCCAGCGGAAAGGCCACGGTCAGGTCACGCAGGTTGTGATGGCGGGCCCCGACGACCCTGAGCCAATCGCCACTGCCTGGCCGCCGATGCGCCGGCACGGCGATCCGCCGTTGGCCGGACAGGTACTGGCCGGTCTGCGATTCGGCGCTGGCCGCCACCTCGGCCGGCGAGCCGAAGGCCACCACGCGACCGCCGCGCTCGCCTGCCCCCGGGCCGAAATCCACCACCAGATCGGCCTGCCGGATGGTGTCCTCATCGTGCTCCACGACCACCACCGTGTTGCCCAGGTCCCGGAGCCGCTTGAGCGTGTCCAGCAGTCGCTGATTGTCGCGGTGATGGAGACCGATGGAGGGTTCGTCGAGGACATACAGGACGCCGACCAGGCCCGAACCGATCTGGCTCGCCAGACGGATGCGTTGCGCCTCGCCGCCCGACAGCGTGTGGGCGCCGCGGTCCAGGGTCAGGTAGTCCAGACCGATGTCGACCAGCAACTGCAGGCGACTCCGGATCTCCTTGAGCGCTTCGTCGGCAATAGTACGGCGTGTTTCGTCCAACTGCAGGTCCTGGAAGAACACCAGGGCCTGTCCGATGGGCAGGGCGGCAACCTGGGGCAGGTTGCGGTCGCCGATGGTGACCGCCATGGCCTCGGGACGTAGGCGCCCGCCGCCGCAGGCGGTGCATGGCTCGGCCCCCATGTAGCGATTGAGGTCGGCTCTGATGCGCTCGGAACCGTGCAGGTAGCGGCCCTCGAGGTAGTGAACAACGCCTTCGTACCGGTCGGTATGCGACCAGGTGTAGTGCCTGTTGTTGGTGTAACGGAACTCGATCTTGCGCTCGCCCAACCCGTACAGCAGGCCGTGTTTCTGCTCCTCGCTCAACTCCCGCCAAGGAGCGTCCAGGGCGAACCCCAGGGCTTGGGCCGCTCCCTCGTACAGATGGAGGCGCCACTTGTTGGTGGTGATGTCACCCAGTGGCTCGATGGCCCCCTGGCGGATGGAGCGCTCGGCGTTGGGTACCATCAGCCGTTCGCTCATCACCAGCCGCGTCCCCAACCCATGGCATTCGGGGCACATCCCCTGAGGGTTGTTGAACGAGAACATCTGCGGCGTCAGTTCCGGGAAGGATAGGCCCGTGACCGGCGAACTCATCTGCGTGTTGAAGGACAGGTCCTCCTGCCCCTCCAACTGCACGATTACCTGACCTTCGCCCAGGGCCAGGGCGCTGTCGACCGCTTCGCCCAAACGCCCGTCCGCGGTGCCCCGCAGGACGACGCGGTCCACCACCAAGTCGATGTTGTGGCGCCGGTACCGGTCCAGTTCGGGGATGGCATCGAGCGGAAAGACCTCACCGTCGACGCGGACCCGCAGATAACCGCGGCGCTGCAGGTCCTCGAAAAGGTCACGGTAGTGCCCGCGCCGCTCGCGCACCAGGGGAGCCAGTAGATGCACATGCGTATCGAGCGGCAAGGCGGCAATACGGGCCACGATCTGGTCACGGGTTTGCGCCGCGATGGGCTCCCCTGACACCGGGCAGTGGGGCAGACCAATGCGCGCATACAGCACGCGCAGGTAGTCATGGATCTCGGTGATGGTACCGACCGTGGACCTGGGGTTGTGCCCGGCCGATTTCTGGGCGATCGAGATGGTTGGCGAGAGCCCGGAGATCTGGTCGACGTCGGGCTTCTCCAACTGGCCCATGAACTGCCGGGCATACGCCGACAGCGAGGCCACATAGCGGCGCTGGCCTTCGGCATACAGCGTGTCAAACGCCAGGGACGACTTGCCTGAACCACTGACGCCGGTGAAGCAGATCAGGCGGTTGGCGGGCAGTTCCAGGCTGACATTGGCCAGGTTGTGGGCGCGGGCGCCCCGGACGACGAGGTTGCGGGTTTCCATGGGCCTGAGGCGCTCGCGAGGGGAGCTGGGGCCGAACCCGCGTAATCTAACTATACGTATGTGCAGGGGCAATACAGGGCGCGGGCATCGTCAGGCGGCGTGCCGGGGCGGTACGCACGCTTGACGGTGCTACCTCCGGGGCCTATACTGATCAGTTGGTCTGGTGGTGCGGAAGTGCTTGAAATGACTACATTTGGACAGGAGAGGGGTGATGATCAGGACCGGCGCCAACTCAGTGCTTTTCGCCGGCTACGACCTGGAGACGGCGATGCGTCAGATCGCCTGGGCCGGATACGACGGGATCGAGCTGTCGGCCATCAAGGGCATGTGTGAACACCTGGACCTGGACAACTGGAAGAGCCAGGCAGGCCAGATCCGTGGTTGGGCCGAGCAATACGGCCTGCGGTTGCTGGCCATGGAGGAAGCCGGGCTGGAGGAAGACCGCGTCATGCGGGCCTACGAGGCGGCGGCGGGCCTGGGCATACCCGTGGTCAATGTAGGTCCCGGCGGCAAGAGCGACGTTGAGGATGACTTCCTGCGCCAGACCGATCTGTTGCAGCACCTGGCGGATCGAGCTGTCCCCTTTGGCGTGACCCTGTGCTGCAAGGCCCATGTGGGGGGCGCGATCTACAACACCCCCACAACGCTGCGCGCCATGGCGCGGATCACTTCTCCCGGTTTCGGTGTGGACATGGACCCCAGCCACATCTACCGCGCCGGCGAGAACCCGGTTGAGGCCTTGGCTGCCGTGGTGTCCCGCGTCAAACATATCCATATCCGCGACTGCCTGACGCGTGACCAGGGACCGGGGAAACCTGAACTGCAGGCGTGTGGCCGCGGCCGCATCGACCTGTTCGGCTACGTGCGCGTGCTGCACGAAGCGGGCCTGGCTGTGGCCGCCGATCTGGAGATCATCGGCGCCGGGGACTATGCCCTAGGTCAGGTGGCCACCATCGCCGCCGAGAGCCGGGGCTACCTCAACGCCTGCCTGCGGGCCTGCGGCGCGCGTTGACCCCGCGGCGCGATCGGCCCCGGATGCGGGCTGTCCGGCGGTCCCAGGGGTAGGGCGCAGTGGCGGTCCTGCGTACCTTTGTGGCCGTGGCCTTGCCGACCTCGGCGCAGGTGGCCCTGCGGTCGGTGGCGGCGCAGGTAGCCAGCCACTGGCCCGCCGGGGTCGGGCGCTGGGTGCGGCCGGAGTCAATCCATCTGACCTTGCGGTTCCTGGGCGATACGGACGAGGCGCGGGTACCTGCTCTCGGGCGCGGCCTGAACGAGGTGGTGGCGGCGGCGGAACCCTTTGCCGTGTCCCTGGGCGGCGTGGGCTGCTTCCCCGGGCCGCATCGCCCACGGGTGATCTGGGTCGGCCTGAATGATCCGGCCGGCCGCCTGCGGTCACTCCAGGCGCGGGTCGAGGCGTGGGCTAGGGGAGCTGGCTGGGAAGCGGAGGAGCGTCCCTTCCAACCTCACCTTACCCTGGCCCGGCTGCCCGAGGAAGCGCCGCCGCCCTCCTCTGAGTGGCGGGTTCCGGTGCCGTCCGGTGATGTGCCGATCGACGCTCTGGTCCTGTTTGCCAGCCGTCTGCGACCTGGGGGCGCCCAGTATCACCGGCTGCACACGGCGCCGCTGCGGCTCCCGTGACCCGGCGGATGTGAGGCCGGCGCCGCGGCTGGCGCGAGGAGAATCTGTCCATGGCGGGTCGCCCCTATATTCTGGCTGAGACCACGTGGACGGTGGTCCGCGAGACGCCCTATCAGGTGGCCGTACTACCGTGGGGAGCCATCGAGGCCCACAACTACCACCTGCCGTACGCCACCGATGTAGTTGAGAGTGACCGCATCGCCGCGGCGGCGGCTTCGGTGGCCTGGGAACGGGGTGCCCGGGTCGTGGTGCTGCCGGCGATACCCTACGGGGTGAATACGGGCCAGCGCGACATAAAGCTGGACCTGAACCTCAATCCCAGCACCCAGATGGCTGTCCTGCGCGACCTGGTGGCTGCACTTGAGCACCAGGGCATCCCCAAGCTGGTGATCCTCAATGGTCATGGCGGCAACGACTTCCGCCAGATGGTCCGGGAGTTGTGGCCGCAGACGCGGGTGTTCCTTTCCGTGGTCGACTGGTTCCGCTGCATCGATGCCTCCCTGTTCGACGAGGTTGGCGACCATGCAGGGGAAATGGAGACCAGCCTGATGCTGCATCTGCAGGCGGAGTGGGTGTTGCCGTTGGCCCAGGCCGGCGAGGGTCGGTCACGGCGTTTCCGCCTGCGGGCGTTGCGTGAGGGGTGGGCCTGGACGCAGCGCGACTGGGTGCAGACCACCGCCGACACCGGTGTGGGCAATCCCCGCGCGGCCACGGCTGCCAAAGGGGAGGCGTGCCTGCGACTTCTGGCGCAGAAGATTGGCTCCTTCCTGGCCGAGCTGGCCGCGGCCGATCTTGCCGATCTTTACGAGTGAACTAGCCGGCCCGATGCCGGCAGGCCAACAGCGGGTCTGGCCCGCGAGGGAGCAATGAGGAAATCAGAGACGTCCCAGTCGGGCAGCAGCGACCGGCGGTCCCAAGGGCAGCAGGGGGCGTCGCGCGGCGCCCGTCGCGAACGGAGCCAGGGCGACGGTGCGTCGGCGCCCCGGCGCCGCGAGGCCGATGGCCGCGATCGCACCGTGAGGGCCCGGAGCCAGGATCCCGAGCGCGCTCGGGATGGGCGTGAAGCGCCGCGCCGCTGGGCGGCTGACAGTGCGGCGCGGGGCGAGCGGTCGGGTGGGGCTGACCCTCGTGGTCGATCGCGCGATCCGCAGCGCGATGCCGGGGCCCGCGGGTCTGGCCCGGTGGCCCGGCGCCGCGAGGACAGCCCCGCGGCGCGCCCGCCTTGGCGCGAGGGCCAGAGCACGGAGCGGCGGACGGACGCGGGCGAGCGGCGACGGGATGGTTTCCCGCCGCGGCGCGCCGACACCCGCAGCACGGGTGGCGCCGCTTCGGCCGCGCGACCTGAGCGCTGGTCCTCGGGGCGCCGCGATGCGACGTCGCGATCGGAGACGCCCTGGCGCAATCGGGGGGAAGGTTCGGGTGAGCGGACGGCCGGCCTGTCAGGACTGGGGCGCGAGAGCGGCGCCCCCGCCCGACCGCCCTGGCGCGATGCCGGTGCGCCGGCCCGGCCGCCCTGGCGCGAGGCGGGTGCGGCGGAACGTGACCGCCGGTTCAGCCCGCCGGCTCGCGGCAGCGAGGGCGGGGGCGAGCGACGGGTGGTATCGGGCAACACCCGGCAGTCCGCCGGCGAGCGGCCGGATCGCTACGCCGCCGGGGCCCGTGACCGCACTCCGGATCGCGGCGCCCGTGCCGCGGGACCGCGGCGCAGCAGTGGCGACGACCCCGGCGTAACGCCGCGACGCGAACGGCGTGCCGACGCCCAGCCGGGCGCTCGAGGCGCTGGTGCGCGCGGACCCCGACCCGACGATCGCCAGTCGGGCGGGGGCCGTAGCGGCCCTGGCCGCGGCCGCCCGCGCG
>CAITNQ010000395.1 GCA_903893785.1 uncultured Gemmatimonadota bacterium | reverse complement strand
GGGCTGGCCCTGCGGGAGAACGGCACCTGGACCACGTACACGACCAAAGACGGCCTGGCCTACGATGCCGTGATTTCGCTGGCCGTGGATCCGGCGACGCGCGACGTGTGGGCCGGCACCATGGGCGGCCTGAGCCAGATCTCGGCCGGCCGGATCCGCTCCTTTACCCAATTGAACAGCGGCCTGCCCAACGACGTGGTCTTCGGCGTGGCGGTGGAGAACCAGAATATCTGGGTGGCCACTACTACCGGTGAGGGGCGGTACCGTACGCGTGAAGACCGTTGGGATGTGTACACTCCCGACAACGCCCCGCAGCACGAACCGTGGGGGTATTTCGTCGACTACCGTGACGGCCTGGTGTGGGCCGCCCTGTGGGGCGGGGGAGCACTGGAATTCGACACCAGCACCGAGCAGTGGCAGGCGTACCTGGACCCGGACGGTGAGATGGAGATCGACCTGTTCCGCGACGACGGCATTCTGCACGTCATCACCACGGGTGTCAGCTATCGCGAAGGGATCATGTGGGCCTCCAGCTACTTCGGGCTGTGCAGCTACGATCGCCAAGGGACACGCAAGTGGCGCGGGTACATGGACCACGACACCGGCCTGGCCAGCAACTTCGTCAACTTCGTCAAAGCCAAGGGCAAGGTCGCCTATGCCTGCACTGACAAAGGCGTCAGTTCCGTGGACTATGAGTCCAACCGCTGGGTCAGCTATGTGCCGGTGAACGGACCCGACCAGTATACCGGCCCTTGGGAGGCCCGCGTGTACCACGAAGGCGAACTGCTCGAGCGTGTACCGCTCAAACACGGCCTGTCCAACAACTTCACCTGGGGGATGGACTTCCAGGGCGACGATGTCTGGATCGCTAGTTCCAAAGGGCTCAGTCACGGTCGCGTGGCGGCGGTTGTCGAGCCGGCCAAGGCAGCCGGGGAGGGGGTGACCAAGTGAGTGGCATGGGACGCAGCATGCTGATCGCGACCGCGGTGCTGGCCTGGGCGCTGGCGGCACAGGCGGCTGACTCCACCGCCGTGTCCAAACCCGATACCTTGGCCGTGTACGGCAACACTCCCGAGGCCCTGCGGCCCTTCGGTCACTTCGTGCAGAAGCCCTACAAGCAATTCTTCGCTGAGCCGCTGGTGTTCACCGGACCCGGGCGGGACAAGCCCGAACCAGAAGTGGCAACGGTGAAGATTGGTCTGATGGCCCCCATCGAACGGTCTCAGGAGACCTACATCGGCGTGCCCATGCTACAAGCGGTTCGCATGGCTCTCGACGAGGCCAATGCCGAGGGTGGTTTCCGTGGCAAACCGTTCGAGCTGGTGGTGCGCAACGACAGCGGCCTGTGGGGCGCATCGTCCAATGTCATCGCCACCTTCACGTATCAGGACAGTTGTTGGGCGGTCATCGGGTCGGTTGACGGCGCCAATACCCACATCGCCATCCGCGTCGCCCTGAAGACCGAAATCCCCATGATGAATGTCTCGGACACCGACCCCACGCTGGTGGAGACGCGTATCCCGTGGGTCTTCCGCGATATCGCCGACGACCGTCAGATGGCGTACACCATCAGTTACCACGTGTTCAAAGACCGCGACTACAAACGCGTGGCCATCCTGCGGGCCAACAACCGCTACGGCCGGTTCGGCGTAGGCGAATTCCGCGCCAGCGCCACGCGCTTGGGCCGACCGGCGCCTATCGAGGTCAACTACGAGGTAGCGTATAACCAGGTTAACCCGGATCTGAAGGTGCAGATCGCGCGCCTGCAGAAGGTCAACCCGGACGCCATCGTCCTGTGGTCAGACCGCGACGCGGGCGCCTACGTGGTCAAGCGGCTGCGCGAAGCCGGGCTCAAGATGCCCATCTACGCCTCTGACCGCGTTGTCGACCAGCGCTTCATCGACGCGGCCGGTGAAGCCGCCGAAGGCGTGGTGGCGGCCTACCCTTATAACCCCGAAGCCGACAACCCCAAGCTGACTGCCTTCCGCGCGGCGTACCGGCAGCGCTACAACGCGGAACCGGACGTGTATGCCGCGCACTCGTACGACGGCACCTGGATGGTGGTCAACGCCATCCGCACCGCCGGCCTCAACCGCTATTTGATTCGCGCTGAATGCCGGGGAAACCGAT
>CAITNQ010000394.1 GCA_903893785.1 uncultured Gemmatimonadota bacterium | reverse complement strand
GCTCGGTGTTCCTGGGCGCTGCTGACCTGCAGCGCTACCACGACGGGCCCCTGCTGGCGGCGGGCGGCCGGGTGACGATCAACAGCGGTTGGATCCTGCCCGAGTCCCCCAGCCTTGATGGTCGCGCTGGACTCAATGGGTTGCTGGCCAAGTTCTTCGGCCACCAGCTGGGGCTGCCGGGCCTGTCCAATTTCGCCGAGGGTCTGCCGGCTCTGGGCGGCTGGAGCCTGATGGACGTGGGCGCCAACAGCGTCGGCTTTGTTCGTCAGGACAGCCTCATGCCGGTGATCGGTTTTGTGCCGCCGTTCCCCGAGGCCTGGTCGCGCGTGCAGCTGGGATGGTCCCAGGCGCTCGATGTCCGCCGCGATACCCTGATCACCGTGCGTGCTGCGGACCGGCCCGGGGCCGAGCCCGACGTGGTGCGCGTGCCGGTCGACGACCGCGAGAGCTTCTGGCTCGAGAACCGCCACCAGCGCGGCATCCTGGGCGCGCCGGCTGGCGTGCCCATCGCCGGCGGCGCCTATGACCCTGACAGCCTGGTGTGGATCGATGGCGGCCTGGTGCACACATCGACGCCCAACCGTGTCTGGACCGCGGTCGACGAATACGACGCGTTCGTCCCCGGCTCCGGCCTTCTCGTCTGGCACATCGATGATGAGGTGATTAGCGCCCGGAGGGGGGCCGGCACGATCAACAACGAACCCGTCCATCCGGGCATGGCCCTGGTCGAAGCCGACGGGTACCGCGACCTGGGTTACGCTACCTTCGAGCGCTACGGCCAGATCGAGGGTTCGCCAGACGACGCCTTCTTCGTCGGTGGGCGGACCGCCCTGGGCGCTGACACGTACCCGGACACGCGCACGTACCGAGGGTGGGACAGCGGCGTTCGATTCGATGTTCTGTCACCTCCCGGTGACCTGATGCAGGTCCGCGTGACCTTCCCGCGCGCGGCCACCGGCTGGCCCCGGCCCCTGGTCGGCGGGCAGGGTCTGCAGGCGGCCGACCTGGACGCCGACGGTCGCGCTGACCTGCTGGTGCAGCAGCCAGACGGGTTCGCCGCCTACGACGCCGAGGCCCGGCTGCTGATGCAGGTCCCGGGCGGCCGACTGCTCGCCGTCGGGTCGGGAGTGGGGCCGCCGGCGGTCTACGTGGCGTGCGGTGACAGCGTCGGCGCGTGGCGCTACGGTGCGTCGTTGCCCCAGTGGTGGGCACCGCTCGGTTTCACCCCGGTCTGTGGCCTGGTCGCCCGCAACACCGCCTTTTCGCGTGATCCGGTATTGGTGGCAGGTGGGGCCCGGGTGGTGTGCTTGGACGCCGCCACCGGCCGTGAGCTGGCGCGCGCTGAAGCGCCCGCCACCAACCTGCAGGCGGCGGACCTGGACGGCGACCAGGTGACTGACCTGACTTGGACCGGCTCAGAGGGGGCCTGGCAGTGGTCGGCCTCCGCGCCACTCCCGTTGACTGTGCCCGCCGCGCTGGACGGCCCGGTTGCCGGCGACTTGGATGGCGACGGCCGCCTCGACTGGCTGGCTGCGGCGCCCGACGGCCGGGTGCTGACCCGTGCCGGCGGGGCGGATGGTTGGCGGGCCGCCTTTGGCGATTCGGTGCTTGGCGGGCTGGCGTTGGGTGACCTGGATGCCGACGGCCGCCTTGAGGTCGTGGCCCGCAGCCGAACCCGGATCATGGCACTGCGCGCTGACGGCACCTGGCAGGCGGGGTTCCCGGTTCAGGTGCCACCGCGGGCCGGCGGGGCTGGACCTGCGGCCGGTGGCCCGGTCCTGGTAGACCTCGATGGCGACGGGGGGCAGGAAGTGCTGGTGGGGACCGCTGCTGGCGTGTTTGGCGTCGATGGCCGCGGTCGTCTGCTGACCGGTTTCCCGTTGCTGACCCAGGCCCCGGTCAACGGCAGTCCGGTGGTG
>CAITNQ010000393.1 GCA_903893785.1 uncultured Gemmatimonadota bacterium | reverse complement strand
CGGTGGACACGGCCTGGGTCTACGCCGTGCTGCACGATTCCCTCGGCAACAGCCGGGTGCAGGCTGGTGGTGCGGTACTGCTGCTGGGTTCGCAGGAGACCCCGGCTTCGGCGGCGCCACGCGTCGTCATGAAGACCCCGCCTGCCGGTGGCATGACCGTGGTGAACGGTGATGTCGTGCGGTTGGAGTGGGACTCGTTCCTGATTGACGACGGCACGGGCACCGACGATGCGTATCTGCGCCTGTACGCCGCGCCGAAGAACAAGTACACCACGCTCACGCAGCTGGAGGCCAACAACACCAGCCGTGGTGGCGACGTGTACGTCATCAATAGCCTCGACGGCAATAACAACTTCGTCGACTACACCGGCAAGACCCAGGGCAAGATCGGCCGGATCCGCGAGAGCGGCTCCAACTACCTGCTTTGGGACACCAAGAGCACCTCGTTCAAGATCGAGGGCACGCCCACCGAGCTGGACATCTTCATCGCCGGCAGCACCAATCCGCGGTTCGGTGAGAATGTCTACGTCAACGCCATCCTGGACTCGGTGGCGAGCGGCCTCGGTTCGCAGGCCCAGAAGGCCGTGCTGTCCAAGGCCCCTGGCGCCCTGCGCGTCGAAGGTGCAGACCCGACGTACAGCATCGAACTGGGTCCGTCCATGCTCAGTGCGGCGACTGACGACACGTTGAGTTTCCAGGTGCTGGCCAACTCGCAGGGCAGCAGCATCGACCTGATGGCCTTCTACCTGAACGTGCCGCGCAACTACTTTGACGTGGTCGACATGGACGCCAACACGGCCGGCCTGCAGCCCTTTGCCGACTCGACGGGCGCCTTCAAGACGGCCAGCACCATTGCCCAGAACGACACCACCCAGGGCACGGACCAGTACATTAAGCTGAACTTCGTCGAGAGCATCATCGTGGGTGAGGTGGTGGGCAACGGGTCGCGCGACAGCTCCCAGGTGGCGGCTACCCTGCGCCTGGTGGCCAAGCGGTTCCCGCGCGGCGCACCGCAGGACACCACCCTGACTTGGTCGACGGAGCCGGGCCGCAAGACCGCCTTCCGCAGCGGCAAGACCGAAATGGCCGCGCCGGCGCGTGAGGCGACGGTGAAGATGACACCGCGGGCCCACCTGATCTCCACAGTACCGCTGGAAGGCCGGCCGTCGACCTACGCCGACACGCTGGACATCCACATGCGGCTCATCGGCAGCACCCATGACATCGTCGACCAGCGCTTCATCGACGCCAACGACATCACCAAGGACACCCTGTTGACCGGGGACCAGCTGGTGACCATCGGGGTGTCGGGGAGCAGCAGCAGCATCACCACGCTGGGCGTCGGGTCGATCAACGTCAATGACCAGGATTGGCTCAATGCCATCACCGAACTGCGCCCGGGCCAGGCCTTGCTGGCTGACTCGGTGCAGGTGCTGAGCGACAAGTTCGGCACGTTCATGCTCGAAGAGATCCCGCCGGGTATCTACGAGATGACGGTCAAGGCCAAGGGCTATATCACCGGTCGTACCGATACCCTGAACCTGTTCAATGGTGTGGTACAGACGGTGGAGTCGACCTTTGGCTCGGATCTGCTGGGCAACCTGTCCCCGGCGACGCCGATCGGCTTCCTGCGCGGCGGCGATGCCACGGGCGACAACCAGGTCGACATTGCCGACGCCAACCGGATCTTCAGTCTGTGGAACAAGACCCGGGGCGACGCTGCCTTTGCTCGCGAGGCTGACATCAATGCCGACGGGCTCATCAACGTGCAGGATCTGGGCTTTGTCACCACCAACTTCGGTAACTCCGGATACGGTGCGGCGCCGGTGTTCAAGCGCAGCGGCGGAGCCGGTGACAACTCGGCGGCCGTGGTCCAGGTCACGGGTCTGGAGTCGGTGGAGGCTTGGTGGCCGGGTAAGGTGTTCGCCGTGACGGCGCGGGTCACAGGCATGTCCGATGTGGCTGCCTATGGTCTGACCGTCAGCTACGATCCGCAGAAGGTGCAGCCGCTGGAGACCGGTGCGGTCACCGAAGGCAGCGTCTTCTCGCAGAGCCCCAACGGGTCGCTGTTCTTCCAGAAGGTGCAGCCGGGGCAGGTCGATGTGACCGGCGGCCGCATCGGCAGGGACTGGTCAGCGACGGGTGATGCGGACCTGGCGACCGTCTGGTTCGTGGCGCTGGGCAATGATCCGGGTCAGATCGAGGTCACCGGTGGGCAGCTGGTCAACAGCGACTACCGTGGCACCGCTCTGCGGGGTCAGCAGATCGAGGCGTTGCCGACCGTGGCCGCGCTGTATCCGAACTACCCGAACCCGTTCAACCCCTCGACCGAGCTCCGCTTCGATGTGCCGACGGCCGGTGATGTGCAGCTGAAGGTCTACAACCAGCTCGGACAGACTGTCCGGACCCTGGTGGACCAGCGGCTGAAGGCTGGCTCGTACCGGATGAAGTGGGACGGCCGCAATGAGGCGGGTCAGAGCGTGGCCTCAGGCGTGTACTTCTATCGCCTGCAGGCGGGTGAGTTCAACCAGATCCGGAAGATGACCCTGGTGAAGTAGTCCGCATCAGGTAGTCTGAAGGTGTTCCGGAGGGCCGCAGGGGCATTGCCCCTGCGGCCCTCCTCTGCTTGGGGTAGGCAAATTCTGCCGGTGCTGACTCTGGGACCTGCCGCTACGGGGGCTGGTTACCCGACCCCTAACTTCTTGCGGCCCATATAACGCGACGGGAATGGGCGCGGGCGGGGCCGGTCCGGGCGGCCGGTGGACGCGGTGCGCGGTACGCGTGGGTCCGGGCACGGGTTTTGCATGCATTTCGTCGGGTTTGGCTGGCTATCCTGCAGGCGGAGCCGCACGAGCGCGGCCAAGGTAGACGGGCGATGGGCAAGACGGCACTTCGGCCGGGCCTGACGGGGCTACTGGTGCTGCTGACGCTGGTGGCCGGGCTCGACGCCGCCTACGGGCAGATCGCCCGATTGCGCCAGCGAGGCAGCACCTCGGGGCAGTTGACCGTGAGCGTGGGCGACCGGGTTGATATTGAGGTCTTCGCCGACCTGCAGGGCGTGGCTAGCGCCGGCGTGTCGCTGTTCATCTCGGTCCCGGCCAACGCTTTCCAGGTGGTGGATCAGGTGCCGGGCGAACTGGGAAGCCAGGTGGGTGTGCAGCCGTTTGTACAGGGACCGCTATTCTCCGGGGCCACGCCCGGGCCCAACCTGCTGCTACCTGAGAGCGACCCGGCTGCCAGCTCTTTCCCCGGCCAGCAACTGGAATACTCCATGGTCCTGGGGGCCGGCTCCAACCGCACACGCACGGGTGCGGGAGTGGTGGCTACCTTCACCCTCCTGTGCGTCAAACCGATTGAGAACGGCGATATCACCATCGACGACAGCCCGGTCCGCGAAACCCGGCTGGTGCTGTCAGACGGTGTCTCTGAACGACGCTTCCGCACGGTTCAGGGGCTGACCATCACCATCACCGGGATCCAGCTGCGCGACATCCCGGACGTGGTGCTGTTACCGGCGCAGGCCGACAGCGTGCAGATCGGGAGCCTCAAGAACTACGTGATGGCCACGCTGGCGCCCTTGGATTCCATCCGCTGGACGTACGCCCCGACCAACTTCGACAGCCTTTCAGTGGAGATCCACCCCATAACCAAGGTGGTCAAGATCACGCCCCTGCACGGCTGGAAGGGCAGGCGGCAGCTGGTCTTCACCGCCACCGAGCCGACGGCGCGGATCAACGGCCTGCCGCCTCTGAGTGCCTCGGAAGTGTCCACGGTCATTGTCAATACGCCGCCCCGCTTCATCCGCGACGCGGGGGCGGATGGCATCAAGCGCGACACGGTCACGATCCGCGAAGATGACTACACCTTCGCGGCGGGTACCGAGCCGGTGGCTGTGCGGGCCTACCGCGGCGATGACCTGGACCCGGAGGTGTTCGACCCCGACATCATCAACCCGCAGACGGAACTGCGCTTCGCCGTTCTGACCTACGGTAGCGCCGACACCGACCCAGTCCGCGGTTCGGTCGACCCCAATACCCATGAGCTCCTGATCTGGTCGCGCGTGGACTACGCGGGCCGCGACTCGGTCAAGGTTGTGGTTCGCGACGGCTATCGAAGCGGCGAGGACTCGCTGCGTATTGTAGTCAATGTCACCAATGTCGATGACGCCCCACGCTTCACCCTGCTCGATCGCGAGCCCAAAATGCGCACCGGCGGCTCGGTTAGTTACCTGCTGCCGGACATCGCGACCGACCCGGACACGCCCGTGGGGCAGCTGCTGTTCTCGTGGATCGAGGATCCGGGTCGGCACTTCACCGTCGACACTACCCGCACCGCGGCCGGACTGCGGATCACCGTCACCGGCATCGCCGGGTACCAGGGCACGGGTCGGGTCAGCTTCCGCGTGGCCGATCCGGCTGCGCCGGCTTCGCTCGTGGACCAGATGGTTCTGTTCTTGACCGCCTCGATGAGCGCTCCTCCGGATGTGTACCCGGCCGAGATCAAGGTCGACCTGACGCCCGGGGGACCGTCGGTGGTCGAAGCCCTCGATGCCTATGTCACAGATCCCGACAATGCCGTGGCTGATCTGGCCTGGTTGCTGCCCACGGATCCGCGGCACACGGTGATCGGGGTGGACGAACGGCGCAATCTCAGCCTGGCGGCTCCCGGGGCGCCCAACCCCTGGGTCGGGTACGAGTCGGTTCAACTGACGGTGACGGACCCCACCAATCTCTCCGATGGACTCCGTCTGCGGATCTACTCCTCAGACGGTCGCCCGGTCATCGGCGGCATTCCGGACCTGATCATGGACCGTGGCGAGACGTACAACGGGCTCGATCTGGACGGCTATTACTACGACGCTGACAACCGCGACGATGAAATGCTGTGGGAGGCTCTGGGGAACTACTCGGGCGCCAATCTGCAGGTGCAGATCGACCCGCTTACCCATGTGGTGACCTTCTACGCCACCCCCACCGCCGCCTTCAAGACCGAAACGGTCATCTTCCGCGTCACCTCGCCCGAAGGCGCCTCGGCCGCCGACACCATGCTGGTGACCATCCGCTCGGGCGGCGATCCCGGAACGACCGAATTCCGCCTGCTGCCCCTGCCCGCCGACCTGCAGGTGCCCGTCAACCGCTTCACGCAGTTGCTCGATCTGGACAACTACGTGCAGCCAGCCGACACGGCGATCCAATGGAGCGTGTCTGTCCTCGCCGGGCAGCACTCCATCCCGCGGGTCCTGCAGGGCAATGTGCTTTCGGTGTTCGGATTGCAGGTGGGTACTGACACGCTCCAATTCACCGCGCGCGACTCTCTGGGCCACGTACAGTCGGTCAGTGCCCGGCTGCGCGTCTATGGCGAGACCGAGGCGCTGCGCCTGCGCTCCATCCCCGACATCCAGTTCATCGCCGGCCAGACTTTCACCACCGGTTCGCTGAGTGAGTACGTGGAAGACCGCGTCGCCCATCCCGACTCGGTGGTGCTGTGGAGCCTGGAGATGCTGGGCGCGGCAGGTAACCTGTTCGTTCGCATCAACCCGGACCGGACCCTGTTTGCCGTGGCGCCGGACACGGTGACCGCCCGCGTGGTGCTGGTGGCTCGCGATACGGCGCGCGATATCTCCGGGCGCGACACGATCCGCGTCATCGCCCTGGACCCGGCCCTGGGCAACCGGGCGCTCAAGGCCTTCCCGCCGGTGGTGTTTGTCAGCGGCCAGGAGGACAGCTCCACGGTACTCAACAGCTACCTGCCCGATGACTTCCTGGTAGCGGGTACAGCGCCGAACGTCCTGTGGAGTGTCACTGGCCAGCGGATCTGCCAGCCGGTGATCAGCACCGTGCCACCCCATCGCCTGAGTCTGCGTGGCGTCGGCAGTCAGGTTGGCCGGGACACCCTGTATCTGGTCGCTGACATCGGCGGCGGCTTCCGCGCGACTGGTCCCCTGGAGGTGACGGTCCTGGAACCCGTGGACAACTCCACACTGGGCCTGTTCGTGGTGCCCAATGTGGTGAACCCGTTGTACCTCGAGGTTTTCGTCACCTCCCGCCGGGCGATGTCGGGCATGCCCACGGTGACGCGCAGTTTCGCCACCGTGGACAGCAACGTGGGGCTGCGCCAGATCGAGAGCGACCTGTCGGGCCGCGGCGTGTTGGCCTGGACGGGCGCCCTGCGGCTGAACCCGACCGGCAGCGGCACCGTGCGCTTCAAGGCGCAGGGAGTCACCGCTCTGGGCACGGATGTCAGCGATACCACTTCCGTGGTCTACGCTACCACAGCGCTCGGCAAACCGCTGGCGATGGCTGGCCCGGACGCGGAACTCTGGTTGCCGGCGGCGGCGCTGGCGCCCGGGACAGGTGTGCTCATGCAGTCGGTGCGCCCCTCAGCCGACGAGTTGGGTCCGGCCCTGGGCCAGGAGCTGGAGCTGGCGTGCCAGTGGCAGGTGTTCCCGCAGACCGTGGCCTTGGGGCAGCCGGCTACCCTGGCGACCCGGGCCGGGACCGATGCCAGCCGGGGGGTGTACCGGGCCGTGGGCGACCGCTGGGTGTACCTGGGACGGGCAGGGCAGGCCGTCCGCACCGACGCGTTAGGGCGTTTCGCCATCCTGAGCGACCGTGTGCCGCCGCAGTTGGCCTTGGCGTGCAGCGCCGACGGGGGCCATCCGCGCCTGTCAGTGCAAGCCACCGATGGTGGCAGCGGTATCGACTCAACGTCGCTACAGGTGGTGACGGCAGGGGTGCCCGTGGCCCTGGACGCGGCCGACGGCGGGTGGACTGGCCTGCTGCCCGACGTCGGGGCCCCGGGGGGCGAGGTCGTCGTGGTGGCGTGCGATCGCGCCGGCAACTGCGCCCAGCAGGCCCTGGCGCCGGAAGCGGCGGCTTCGCCCCGGCCGCGGGCCAGCACCCTGGCGGCCAACTACCCGAACCCCTTCAACCCCGCGACCACTATCGTCTTCTATGTCGCGCCCCCGGACCGGCCGGACTTGGCCGCAACGGTTCGCCTGTCGGTTTACGGCCTTGGCGGGCAACTCGTGCGCACCCTGTGGTGCGGCGCACTGGCAGATGGCTGGCACGAGATTAGCTGGGATGGTCGCGACGAGACTGGGGCGGTGGTCGGCAGTGGGGTGTACCTGTGTCGTCTGGAAACCCGCGACAGCGCCCTAGCTCGGCGTCTGACGTTGCTCAAGTGAGGTGGCCCATGGGCTTCTCCCGGTACTGCTGGCTGGCGGTTTTCGTGGCCGTTGGGCTGTTCGGTTGCGGCGGTGGCAATGGCCTTGGCCCCAAGGACCTGCAGCAGCAGGAGACCAAGCTGCGCGATCGCCTGCCGCTCGATTGGGACCTGTACAACGCCGGTAGCTACACCGATGCCATCGCTGCCTTTACGGCGACGCTGACGAAAGCCGAAACGCTGCAGGACCAGCCTGAAGTCCAGCGCGAAGTGAAGTCTGAAGCCTACGACGGTATAGGCTGGACCTACTTCCGGCAGCAAGACCTGAACAGCGCGGCCGACGCCTTCCGCCGCTCCACGACCCTCAATGGGCAGAACACCGATGCGTGGGTGGGTTGGGCCGGGGTTTGCCTGGCCCAGCGCCAATACAACGACGTGGTGCAGTATTGCCTGCAGGCGCTCGATCGCGACCAGAAGTACAACTCGGCCTATCGGACTGACACCAGCGAACGCCGACTGGCCCACGACGGCATCGATGCCCGTCACGTGCGGGTCATGCTGGCTCAGGCGTACGTGCAGCTCGGGCGGTACAGCGCCACCGAGAAGGCCGATCCGGGCAATGCCGCGGCCCAGCTGCGCATCCTGCGCAGCGACTACCGCTATGTGGATCCGGGCCAGCTCATCCGGGCGCTCAGCGACATGGCCTTGACGCTGACGGGGCAGTGAGGAACAGGAGGCGGCTCTGGCTGCGGACCGGGATAACCCTACAGGTGACGCGGTGGCAACGCCCGCACGAGGCGGCGCCGTTTGGATCGGCGCCCTAGCCCTGACGTTGGCGGTACTGGCTGCGGGAACGGCGGCAGCCCAGACCCTGGAGGTACTACGCCGACCGCGCAACGGCGCTCTGTCGTTGGCGGCGGGACAGGGGCTCGACCTGGTCCACAGCGCGGAGCCCTTGGGCAAGGCGCGGTTCCGGGCCCGTTACCTCAGTCGCAGCCAGTCGGTGGCCATACCGGGGGTGGGCAGCGGTTCGGCCTACACGGGCACCTACGCCTTTGCCTACGGGTTGACGCCCGCGCTGGAGACCAGCGTCGCCATTCCCTTCCTGATGGACTCGGCCGGCGGTCTCAACAAGTACGGCACCGGCGACCCGTGCCTGGGCATCAAATGGTCCCGGCCGGGGAAGGTGCCCAGCCCCATGCACACCGCGTACCAAGTGCTGATCGGCGTGCCCTTGGGGTACAAGGGGCAACACGGTCTGGACGAGGTGGGCGGCCTGCGTCCGTTCAGTAGCCAGGCGCTGGACCTGGGCTTGCAGATGCTCATGGACCTGAATTTCCGTCCGGCTTCGGTGTATCTGAACGGCGGTTATTTCCGCTCCGGCAATCCGGCTGGGCAGACCGAACTGGTATACGGGGTCGGGCTGGAGGTGGCCCGCGCCAGTCGCTGGGCCAGCGCCAATGTGGAGTACCAGAGCCGGTTGGGTTTCGCTCAACAGGCGCGGGCGGCGGCAGCCCTTAAGTTCGGCGTGCGGATCAATGCCCTCCGCGGTACCGAGTTGGAGTTCAACCGCGAGTACGCGTTCCTCGACTACCCGTACGGCAGCGGCGTCACCGTGGGCGTGCGGCTGCACGGCTATCTGACCGGGCACCGGCGCCTGGAGAGCCGGTCGGCGCTGTACCAACCACCCCCACGGCCCAAGCGGGCGTACAAGCCGGCGCATGTGCTGCGCCTGGCGTTGGTTGACTTTGCCGGTTACGAGGACCTGCGGGCGGGCCGCCGCCTGGTGGACAAGCTCGCGGGCCGGCTGGCTCCCCATGACAGCATCCAGGTCGTCGATCTCAGACGGTACGAGGACGTGCCCCACGGTGGCTTCCTGGCCACCGTGGACGCGGCGCGGCTGGCTGAGCGCCTGGGCGTCGATGTGGTGATAACGGGCGAATTCGCTCGCTACGAGGTGGACCGCTTCGCCGGTCTCCACGTGCCTCTGGTGGCGAAGCTGCCGGAAGCCGAGGTGGACTTGTCACTGCGCTACCGCGTGGTTACCGTGGCGGGCAACCGCCAGGAGCGCCGGGTCCAGGCCGAGGTCGACCAGGCATCAGGGCGCAGTCGGCTGCGCCGTCCCATCCGCCTGTTGCCGGCCGATCGGCGCGACATTACGGTGGGCAGCACCGCGGCCGATCTGGAGGACGCCCAGGAGCGCGCCCTCGACGACCTTGCCGGCAGAATGCTGGCCGCGCTGGCCGCCCGTTACGCCTGGGTGCCGCCGGATTTCATGCCATGAACGCCCCTTGGTTGCGCCCTTTGGCGCTCATCCTGTTCGCCGGTTGCTGGCTGGGCAGCTGCGCCATGTCGGTGGCGCCGACGAGTTCGTCGGACCGCACTCTGAGCCTGGACCTGGCTGCCTATCCGGCCCAGATCTCGGTGGAGGACAGCGCCGCCACCGCCGAGATATGGGCCACCGTCAAACGCGGGGACCGCGCCGTGGAGGACAGCACGGTGGTTGCCTTCGCCACCACCGTGGGACACATCACGGCCTCCAGTTTCACGCGCGATGGGCTCGCCGTGGCCGTCCTGACGACGCCCGGCGACGGCTGGCCGCGCCGAGGTCAGGTGGTCGCCCAGGCCCTGGCGGTGCGCGATACTCTGGAGGTGGACTTCGTCCTTTTCGCCGGTCAATGAGGCTAGGTCCGTCGGCCGCCTAGCTTGACACCGGGAGGCGACAGCCTGTACCTTACGTCCGGCTGCAGTTCCGGTGCTCCCCGCCCGGGAGGCGGCCCCCTGTCCTCTTCAGCAACCCGGCCTGGCTTCGGCGCATTCCTGGGCGTACGCCCCAGGGGAGTGCGGGGGCCGGCGGCTCCTGCCGCGCGGCGGCCTGTGAGCCGCGGTTGTTGCCTGCTCCCCGCCCGACCATGGGTTCATCCACTGCGGCATCCAGGGTGCAGGCATGGCATCTGGGGAAATCGACGTCAGCGTCATTTTGCCTGCGTACAACGAGGTGCGCAGCATCGCCGCCGTTCTGGGCCGCCTGGTGGCTCACCTGGCGGCCACGCCGCACAGCTACGAGATATTGCTCGTCTCCGACGGCTCGACCGACGGCACCGCGATGGCGGCCCGCGATGCGGCTCCTTCAGTGCGCGTGTTTGAGCACCCCTACAACCTGGGCAACGGGGCGGCGGTAAAGACCGGGATCCGCCACGCCCGCGGTCGCGTTGTCGTCGTCATGGATGCTGACGGCCAGCACGACCCCGGTGACCTGGATCGCCTGCTGGCCGCCTGCGATCGCTATGACATGGTCGTGGGCGCCCGCGACCCGGGGTCTCAGGCTGGATGGCACCGCCGGTTGGCCAACGGGCTCTACAACCGAGTTGCCAGTTATGTCACCGGTCAGCGGGTTGAGGATCTCACGTCGGGTTTCCGCGCCATGCGGCGGCAGGTGGCGCGCCAGTACCTGGGTCTCCTCCCCAACGGCTTCTCGTCGCCGACCACGCTGACCCTGTGTTTTATGCGCGGTGGTTTCAGCGTCTGTTATGTGCCTATCCGGGCCCATCGTCGCCACGGCAAGAGCAAGATCCGTCTGCTGACCGATGGCTCCAAGTTCCTGTTGGTGATCATGAAGATTTGTATGCTCTTCTCGCCGCTGAAGGTCTTCCTGCCGGTCAGCATGTACCTGTTCCTGATGGGCGTGGGCTACTACGGGTACACCTTCTTCACGGTGCATCGCTTCACCAACATGTCGATGCTCCTGTTCACCACCTCGGTGATCGTGTTCATGATGGGGCTGGTTGCCGAACAGATCGCTCAACTCCGTTTCGAACGGACCGAGGCATGAGGGTCTGTTTCTTCGGCACCTATGTTACCGGCGCCGGGTACCCGGTGAACCGCTTCCTGATCGACGGCCTGCGGTCGGCCGGGGCAGCGGTAGCCGAGTGTCGCGAGGAACTGTGGCCGGCCGGCCCCCTGCATGCGGCCGCGATGCGTCCGGGCGTGGCTCGCTGGCTGGCGCTGCTGCGGCGGTTGCCGGGCACCCGCCGGCGCTTGGCGCAACGGTACCGCGAGCAGGCGCCGCACGAGTGTGTGGTAGTCGGCTACCCTGGGTACCTGGACATGGGCCTGGCCCGCCGCCTGGCGCGTCGTCGGCATCGGCTGCTGCTGTTGGTGGCCTTCATCTCACTGTACGACACGCTGATCGTCGACCGGCAGCGCTGGCGGCCCAACGGATGGGTTGCCTGGCTGCTGTTGCGCCTGGACCGCTATGCCTTCCGCCGGGCGGACCTGGTGCTGGTCGACACGCACGCCCAGGCGCGCCACTATGCCGCCCTCCTCGACATGCCCCTGTGGCGTTTCCACCGGTCGTTCGTCGGCCACGAGTTCGCGGCCGTAGCGGCCCTGGCACCGGCTGTGGCAGACCCGCCCGCGGGTGAGTTCCGCGTCCTGTTCTTTGGCACCTATGTGCCCCTGCACGGCGTCGATGTCATCCTCGAAGCGGCCGCGCTGTTGGCCGACTGCACCGAGGTGCGCTTTGAACTGATCGGGAATGGGCAGCTCTACCCAGCCATGCGGGCCACGGCGGCACGGCTGCGTCTGACCAACGTCGATTTCGTCGAACAGTGGCTGAACGCGAGCGAACTGGCCGCCAGAGTGCGGGTCGCCCAGGTGTGCCTGGGCATTTTCGGCACCACTGACAAAGCGGCGCGCGTCATCCCGTACAAGGTGCTGGGCTCGCTGGCGCTGGGGCGACCCGTGGTCACCCGTGACTCGCCGGCCATCCGCGAGCTGCTGGTCGACCGTGCATCGGCCCTGTTGTGCGCCCCCGGCGACGGGGCGGCGCTGGCCCGCGCCCTGCTGGAACTGCGCGCCGACCCCGAACTGGCGACCCAGGTGGCCGCCACCGGGCGGGCCATTTACGAGGCTCGGGCTGCCGGGGCCGCTGTGGGCCGCGAGCTGATGGGGGCGATCCGGCGCCGGGTGCGTGGTGGCTGAGGGTGCGGCGGTGTCGCCGGTGGCTTGGGGCGAGGCTGAGATCCGCGGCCCGGTGCACCTTTTCCGCGAGCGCCTGGTACTGGCCCGTTTCCGGCGCCTGGTTGCTCGCGGCCCCGTCTTGGACGCCGGATGCGGCAGCGGGTCGCTGGCGCTGACCCTGGCGCGGGCCGGTTATCAGGTGCGCGCCATCGACGCGGCTGAGGCGTTCGTCGCCCGCCTGCGCCAGCAAGCCGAGGTGGGGGGCCTGTCGGCCCGGCTCGAGGTGAGGGCCGGTTCGGTGACGGCCCTGCCGTGGCCGGCGGCCAGTTGCGCCGGCGTCGTCTGTGCCGAAGTACTGGAGCACCTCGGCCCTGAGGTCGGCGGTGATGTCGCGGCGGTCGGCGAGTTCTGGCGCATCCTGGCTCCGGGGGGGGCCTGCGTGGTCAGTGTCCCTCTCGGCCCCGGGCTGTGGGACGAAAGCGATACCTGGGCCGGGCACGTCAAACGCTATCGGCGCGACCAGCTCACCGAGCTGTTCAGTGGAGCCGGATTCCGCGTCGATGGCACCGCCTCGTGGGGGTTTCCCCTGGGGCGTCTGTATCACCGCTGGGTGTTCCTCCCCTGGGTCCGCCGCACCGCCGGGCAGGCGGTCGCGGTCCGCGAGGCGCGCTGGTACACCCGGGCGGGGCGGCACCCGTTGGTCAGCGGCGGCCTGGCGCTGGGCCTGCGCCTGGATGCCCTGTTCTCTCGTTGGCCATGGGGCCGCGGCATGGTCCTGTGGGCCCATCGGCCCTGAGTTCCCGCCCACCGGGCGCGATCCGGTGGCATCACGTGAGGTTGGCGCCGCGGGCGCCCGAGGAGGCACGATGGTCGGTGTGGGGGTCGTGGGCGCCGGGTATTGGGGCCCCAATCTCATTCGCAATTTCGCTGCCACTCCGGGGTGCCGTTTGGCGGCCGTGGCCGATCTGGACGAGGGGCGTCTGGCGCGCGTGCGGAGCCAGTACCCGGGGACTGCCACGATGAGCCGCTTCGACGAGTTGCTGGCCAATACCGAGGTGCAGGCGCTGGCTTTGGCCACTCCCGCCGGGACCCACTTCGCTCTGGCCAGCCAGGCACTGCAGGCCGGCAAGCACGTCTTCGTCGAGAAGCCATTGGCCACGTCGGTAGCCCAGTGCCGCGAGCTCATCGCCCTGGCGGAGGGGGCTGGGCTGGTGCTGATGGTCGGGCACACCTTTGAGTACAACGTGGCGGTCCGGCGCGTCGAAGACTACATCCGCAGCGGCGAACTGGGCGAGGTCTACTATCTCTACTCGCAGCGACTGAACCTGGGCGTGGTACGGCGCGACGTGAATGCCATGTGGAACCTGGCCCCCCACGACGTCTCGATCGCGCTGCGTTGGCTGGGGGGCATGCCGGCGGCGGTCAATGCCAGGGGGTACACGTACCTGCAGGAAGGTGTCGAGGATGTGGTATACCTCAACCTCGAGTTCCCCTCGGGCGTGGCTGCCCACATCCACGTTAGCTGGCTGGACCCGGGCAAGGTAAGGCGCACCACCGTGGTCGGCAGCCGCAAGATGGCGGTGTACGACGATGCCAGCGCTGACGCCAAGATCCAGCTGTTCGACAAGGGCATCGACCGCCAGAACATGGACGGTTCACTGGGTACATTCGATTCGTTCGGCAAATTCCAGCTGATCCAGCGGGCCGGTGACGTGCTCATTCCCCATCTGGATTTCGCCGAACCGCTCAAGGTCGAAGCCGCCCACTTTGTTGACTGCGTGACGAACCGCAAGCGGCCGTTGACCGACGGCGAGAACGGGCTGCGCGTGGTCCAGGTCCTCGAAGCCGCCAGCCAGTCCCTCCGGCAGGGCGGTGCCAGCATCCCGATCCACTAGGCAGGGGGAACCGACGTGTATCAGGAGAAGCGCGTGGCGCTGGTGATCCCGGCTCGCAACGAGGAGCGGCTGATCGGGCCCACTCTGGCTGCGGTGCCGCCGTTGGTGGACCGCGTGTATGTCGTTGACGACGGCTCGCAGGACCATACCGCGGAGGCCGTGCGCGCGGCGGCGTCGGCTGATCCGCGGGTGACGCTGCTGCAGCACGAGCAGAACCAGGGAGTCGGTCAGGCCATCATCACCGGGTATCGTCAGGCCAGTCGCGATAACTACGACATTACCGTGGTCGTGGGAGGCGACAACCAGATGCCCCTGGACCAAGTTGAGGACCTGGTGCGCCCGGTGGCCGAGGGCCGGGCAGACTACACCAAAGGCAACCGGTTCCTCATGCCGGACGCGGGTCTGGAAGACATGCCCTGGACCCGCATGATCCCCAATGCCATGATCTCGGCCCTGACCAAGATTGCCTCTGGTTTCTACAAGGTCTTCGACGTGGTCGACGGGTACACGGCCATCTCCAAGCGCGCCATCGACATGGTGAACTGGGACAAGGCCTGGAAGGGCTATGGGTACCCGATGGATTTCCTGGTCCGGCTCAACGCCTATGGCCTCAAGGTCCGCGATGTACCAAGGCGCGCCATCTACCTGGCCGGCGAGCGGCAGTCGCAGATCAAAGGCTTCCACTATGCCATGAACGTGGCCCCCATGCTCGTCCGCGACTTCTTCTGGCGCCTGTTCACGCGGTACCTCATTCGCGATTTCCACCCGCTCTTCTTCTTCTTTCTGTTCGGGTTGCTCTTCTTGCCCTTGGGGGTCCTGTACGGGGGGTACCTGGTTTACCAGCAGTGGGTGCATGTCGGCGTCAGCGGGCCGCGGGCCATCATCTGCGCGCTGCTGATCATCATGGGCATCCAGTTCCTGCTCTTTGCCATGTTGTACGACATGCAGGAGAGCGAGTAACGGTCCGGTCCGTGCGCGTCTGCATGCTTTCCACCGGGTTCCCCCGGTTCTCAGGCGACCTGTTCGGATCTTTCGTGCTGGAGTTGGCGCGCGAACTGGTCGCCCAAGGCACAGCTGTGACGGTGGTCGCGCCGCATCAGCGCGGGATCCCGCGCGCTGAGGTGATGGACGGTGTATGCGTGCGGCGTTTTGCCTACGTGTGGCCGCGCCGCTGGCAGCGGGTGGCCTATGGCGATGGTATCCCGACCAACCTGCGACGCAGTTGGGTGACCCGCTGTCAGGTGCCGCTGTTCCTCGGGGGATTCCTGCGCACCGCTCGGCAGGCTGCCAACGGCGCCGATCTGGTCCACTGCCACTGGTCGGCAGCCGGCCTGGTGGGGTACTGGGCCACGCGCCGCTGCCCGCGGCCCTTGGTGTTGACCGTCCGCGGCAGCGACCTGCACCTGCAGCAGGGGATCAGTGGCCGGCTGAACGCGTGGGTGTGGCGGCGCATGGACCGCGTCATCGCGGTCAGCCAGGACCTGGCCTCGCGCCTAGTCGAAGCGGGCGTGCCGCCTGCCCGCACGCTGGTGGTGCGCAATGGCGTGTCTGGGCGCTTTGTGCCGCTGGACCGGCAACAGGCCCGGACGCGGCTGGGTCTGCCCAATGACCGTTACGTGATCCTGTTCGTCGGCCTCCTGGTACCCGTCAAGGGGGTGGACGTGCTGCTGGCCGCGCTGCGCCAACTGGCCGACCCTCGCTGCCTGTGCGTTCTGGTCGGCGACGGGTCCGAACGCAATGCCCTGGTCGCCACCGCGGCCGCGGCCGGCCTGGGCCAGCAGGTACGCTTCGCCGGGGCCCAGTCATCGGCCGATATCCCCTGGTGGATGGGCGCTGCCGACGTGCTGGTACTGCCCAGTCGTTCCGAAGGTCGGCCCAATGTTGTTCTGGAAGCCCAGGCCTGCGGGCTGCCGGTTATCGCCACCCAGGTGGGCGGCACGCCTGAGTTGGTCGAGCACCAGCGTTCCGGTTGGCTGGTGCCGCCCGAGCAACCCGGGGCCTTGGCCGCGGCGGTGGCCTGCCTGCGCGACGACCCACAGCTGGCCGCGCGTCTGGGAGCCGAGGGACACGCCCGCGTCGGCCGCAGTGATGCCACCTGGGCCGCCAGCGCCCGGCACACCCGCGCCGTGTACAGTGAGCTTCTGGCTGCTTGGGGGGGGCATGTGCGGCATTGCGGGTAAGGTCCAGGCCAGCCCCGGGGACCCGGTCAGCGAGGCGCTGGTCGCCGCCATGTGCGCGGCCATGGCGCACCGCGGACCCGACGACCAGGGGCTGCACGCTGAACCCGGCGCCTGCCTGGGAATGCGCCGCCTGAAGGTCATCGACCTGGAAGGCGGGCACCAACCCTTGGCCAACGAGGACGGTACCCTGTGGCTCGTGTTCAATGGTGAGATCTACAACTACCTCGAACTGCGCCGGCAACTGGCGGCGGCGGGTCATTGCCTGCGCACGCACACCGACACCGAAGTCATCCTGCATCTATATGAAGACGAGGGCGTCGGTTGCCTGCGCCACCTGCGGGGCATGTTCGCCCTCGCCCTTTTCGATACCCGGTCCCGGTCGCTCTTCCTGGCCCGCGACCGTCTGGGCAAGAAGCCCCTTTACTACGCCCAGACTCCGGGCGGCCTGGCCTTTGCCTCCGAACTGACCGCCCTCATGGTCGACCGGACGATCGACCGCCAGATCAGCCTGGAGGCCGTGGACCAGTACCTCAGCTGCCTTTTCGTGCCCCAGCCCATGAGCATCTACCGCGCCGTGAACAAGCTGCCCTCGGGGTGCTGGGCGCTGTACCAGGACGGCCAATTGCGCGTGGAGCGATACTGGCGCCTGCCTGACGGTCCACCCCGCCGTGATCCGCCCGCCCAGCTGGCCGACGAGTTGGATCACCTGCTGCAGGAGGCGGTCTCGCTGCGCCTGCTGGCCGACGTGCCTGTGGGGGCGTTCCTCAGCGGCGGCCTGGACTCCAGCCTGGTGGTGGCCCTGATGCAGCGGGCCCGGTCCGCACCGGTACGGACCTACTCGATCGGTTTTCATGAAGCCACGTTCAGCGAACTGCCCCAGGCCCGTCAGTTGGCTGCCTGGTTGGGTACCGAACACCACGAGGAAGTCGTCGACTACCAGGTTCGCGACCTGGTGCCCAAGCTGGCCTATCACTTTGGCGAGCCGTTTGCTGATTCGTCGGCGATCCCCACGTACCACCTGTCTCGCGTGGCCCGCCGGGGTGTGACCGTGGCCCTGAGCGGCGACGGCGGGGATGAGGTTTTCGGGGGGTACCGTCGTTACCAGGCCGGGCTGCTGGCCCGGTGGTACAACCGGTGGCCCAGAGCGTGCGGTCGAGGGGGACTCGAGTACCTGCTGGGCTGCTTGACCGAACCCGACACGTACTACGGCCGGAGTTGGCGCAAGAAGACCCGCAGGTTCGTAGAGTTCGCGCGCATGGTGGATGAGAAACCGCACACAAGCTGGAACTTTTTCTTCGATGCGGCGGCAAAAAAGTCCCTGTATTCGGAAGAATTTGCCGATACTTGGGGCAGGACAGGAACAGTTGACCCTGTTGCGCTGCTGGGTTCATGGACCATGCCAGTTCCCGGTCAGGAGATGCTCTGGACGGACATAGCGACCTATCTGCCCGAAGACATCATGGCCAAGGTCGACCGGATGAGCATGGCCTGCTCTCTGGAGACGCGGGCACCGCTGCTGGACCACCGGGTGGTCGAGTTTGCTGCGACCGTGCCACGTGTACACAAATACAGCTTGTTCCACACCAAGCGACTGCTGCGGCGCGTGGCCGGTCGTTATTTGCCCCCGGCGGTGCTGCGGCGGCCCAAACAGGGTTTCGCCATCCCTTTGGCTGGGTGGCTGCGGCGGGAACTGCGTCCCTGGATGGAAGACACCCTGCGCTCGCGGGCGTGCCGCGAGCGTGGTTGGTTCCGCCAGGACCACGTGGAGGCGATGATGGCTGAACACGTCGGCGGACGGCGTGACCTGAGCCAGCAGCTGTGGGCGCTGCTCATGTTGGAGACATGGTTGGGGGCGGAGCATTGACCGGCGACGACAGGGAAGACCAGCCCAACCCGCGCGCCCGCTTTGGCCTGGTGGGTGAAGCCGTGCTGCTGGTGTGGGTCCTGGGAGTCCTGGGTTACTTCTACTACTCGCGGGGTTACCTGGATCTGGCGCGCCAGGTACTGGGGATCTGACGCGTGATCGATACCGCGCTGACCCTTGTGCTGGCCGGGCTGCTGGTGCTGATCGCCGGTGGTGCGGGCCACTTCGTGGTGACCCGCGCTGGCGTTGCTTTCGGCAGTCGGCCAGAGGCGGCTGCCTGCAGCGTGGTGGTCGGTCTCGGGTTGCTCATCACGTCGGTTCTCGGGCTGGGCCTCACCGGCCTGCTGTACCGCCCGGCGGTGTGGATCATGCTGCTGGCATGGATGCTGGTCGCGGTCCGCGGGCTGGGGGCGCTGCGCGACCTGGTGCGGCCGCTCGCGGCCGTGCGGCCCGAGTTCCGTTCGTTTGAGTTCTGGCTGGTGTTATCGGCAGCCGTCGCCTGGGGCTTTGGGCTCATTCGGGCCCTGGCTCCTCCGTTCGGCGCGACGGATCCGCTCGCGTACCAGCTGGCCCTCCCGCGGATATTCCTGGACCGCCACCTGCTCAGCTTTGAGCCGACGGTCACCGGCGCGCTGTACCCCGCGGCCATGAATCTGCTGTATGTCATCGGCCTGGCCCTGTGGGACGGGTCCCTGGCCCAGGTGATTCACTGGCTCACCGGCGTGCTGTGCACGCTGATGATCTGGGTGGCGGGGGATCGCTGGTTCGGGCGGTCGGCCGGCACGTGGGCGGCGGTGCTCTTCAGTTTCGCCCCGGTAGTGGCCTTCTTCAGCCCCCAGGCGTACATCGATGTCGGGCTGTGCTATTTCCAGTGCATGGCGTTCTGGGCGCTGGCCGCGTGGGCGGCGGCGCCGGACCATCGACGACTGGCGCTGGCCGGGCTGCTGTGCGGTTTGGCCATGAGCGTCAAGCACCAGGGAATGGCAACGGCGGCCATTGGCGCCCCGGTAGTCCTGGTGTCAATGTGGCGGGCCCAGGGCGCGCGCCCGGCCGTGCGGGCCTTGGTCTGGTACCTCGGTCTGGCGGTCCTGGTGGTGGCGCCGTGGTACGTGCGCGCCTGGTATTGGGCCGGTAACCCCGTCTGGCCGTTGGCCAACTCCTGGTTCCACGGCCTGCCGTTCGGCTTGAGTCCGTCGGTTTCGGTTGACTTGGCCGAGAGCTCCGGCGCGCCCGCCGTGCTGGGCGGTCTCGTGCCATCGCTAGCCTGGTTCCAGACCTACGCCGCGGCCATGTCACCGTGGAGTTGGACTTTTGCTCCCGGCGGATTGCAGAAAGACATCGGGGTGTACTTCGTCGCCCTGCTTCCGGGCCTGCTGCTTTATCTGCGCCAGCGACGGGCGGCCGTGCTGCTCTCGCTGTGTGCGGTGTATTACCTGATCGTGGTCCGCTTCCTGCACATGAACCCGCGTTACGGCATGGTCCTCCTGGCCGGCGCCAGCCTGCTGTGCGGTCTGGTGGCAAGCCGGCTTGCCGTCAGCCGGCATCGCCCCCTGGCGTGGGTCTTCCGCGTCGCGGTCGGCGTCAGTATCGGGTTCAATCTGCTGCTGGCCTGGGTAGTGTGCGAGCCGGTTGTCCCCGTGGTCTCAGGGCGTGAAGCGCGTGACAGTTTTCTACAGCGCACGGTAGGCGATTACCGAGCCATGCAGTTTGTCAATGCCCATCTGCCGGCCGACGCAGTGGTCATGTTCCAGGGTTTGGTGGAAGGCTTCTACTGCCAACGGCGGTATCTGTGGGGCGACCATCCGCATTCTGGCGTCGTGCATTACCAGGAGCATCGGACGCCTGAAGAGTTGATGCTGCGTTTCCGACAGTTGGGTATCACCCACGTGGTGCGACTGCTGGCCATGCCTGCCATGCGGCGCGCCATGTACCCGGATTACTTCAACGATCCCGCCCAGGAGGCGTTCCGGCGCCGTTATCTGCGGCCGCTGTACTGGGATGAGTCGTACGTGGTCTTCCAGGTGGTGTACCCGTGAACCGAGCTGTCGCCGGTCTTGCCGGGGGCGATGGTATCACCCTCGGCCCGGTCTCCAAGGCGCCCGAGACGGCGGCACAGATGGTCGTGGGGACGCCCCGGCAGCCACCGGCCGGGTGGGATGCGTTGCCCGGTCGGTTCGGTCCGAGGGGTGGGCGCCGCGCGCTGCGGGATAGGTGAGGAGCTGTCTCCATGCCCGGGCAGACATACCCAGGAGGGGCTGGAACTGAACGGCAACGGCCGTCGCCCCGGCCGCCGTTGGGCGGGCCGGCAGCGGCAGCTTTGGCGAGCCTGTGCTTCCTCGTCTCGTTCATTCGCGTGCCGTGGTTGACGCGGTGGAACAGCTGGCTGTTCTGCCGCGCCTGTTTTGCTGCCGTCGGCCGTCGGCCGGTCCTGAAGGCAGGCGTGAGAATCGACTGCCCCGAGCGCATCCAAGCTGGCGACGACCTGAACATTGGTGAGTATTCGTTCCTAGTGGGCAATGGTGGCTTGGCGATCGGCGATCGGGTGCTCATCGGCCACCACGTGTCCGTGTTGACTACCGATCACGTGTTCGCGGACCCTCGGCGGCCCATCGCCGCCCAGGGCCTGGTGTGCATGCCGGTAGACATCGGCGACGATGTCTTCATCGGCTGCGGCGCCCGGGTCGTCGGTGCGTCGGTTGGGACCGGCGCGGTAGTCGGGGCCGGCGCCGTCGTGACGCACGATGTCGAGGCCTTTGCCGTCGTCGGCGGGGTCCCGGCCCGAGTCATCGGGCGGCGCGCTGTGGGCGGCTGAACCTTGGGCGAGGTTGGCGCGTGCCCCCCCGCGGCTCACCGTGGTTCGGCAGCCCCGAAGCCGGCCCGGGACGGTTCCACCACGCCCGCCGCGTGACTTCACCGGAGTGGCAACGAGCATGGGTCCATCGGTTCTGATCACCGGTGCAGCTGGCTTCATCGGATCCCACTTGACCGAGGCCCTGGTCGCGGCGGGACACCAGGTGCGTGTCCTGGTGCGGTACAACTCGCAGGGGCGTCTCGGATGGCTGGATTCGCTGCCCTGTCGCGACGACTTGGACGTCCGCCTGGGTGATGTGCGGGACCTGGACTCGTGCCTGGCTGCCGTTGACGGGGTGGAGACGGTCTTCCACCTGGCGGCGCTCATCGGCATACCCTACTCATACACCGCGCCGCTGTCGTACCTGAAGACCAATGTGGAGGGAACCTACAATGTGCTCCAGGCAGTACGGGCCAAGCAGGTAAGCCGCCTGCTGATCACCTCCACGAGCGAAGTTTACGGTACCGCGGATTACGTCCCCATGGACGAAGGGCATCCGCTCAAAGCGCAATCGCCGTATGCCGCGAGCAAGATCGGCGCTGACCAGTTGGCGTTGTCGTTTTGGCGCTCCTTCGCGGTACCGGTGCGCATCGTCAGGCCGTTCAACGTATACGGCCCGCGGCAGTCGGCCCGGGCCATTGTTCCCACGGTCATTGCCCAGATCTTGAGCGGCCAGCGCGAGCTGCGTCTAGGCAATCTGAGCCCGACGCGAGACCTGACCTTTGTTGCGGACACGGTGGCTGGTTTCCTGGCGATCGCCGCCTGCGAGGAGCTCCAGGGCCAGGTAACCCACGTGGGTACCCAGAGCGAGGTATCGGTCGCTGATCTGGTGCGGACAATAGGTGAAGTGATGGGCGTCGAGGTGGTCGCGATCGAGGACCCGGGGCGTCAGCGACCCGTTGGCAGTGAGGTCGAGCGTTTGGTGTGCGACAGTCGCAAGCTGCAGGCGGCCGCCGGTTGGCGGCCCCGCTGCTGCCTGCGCGAAGGGCTAACGGCCACGGTCGCGTGGTTCAGGGCCCACCATCACCTGTACGACCCCCTGCGTTACGCGGTATGACACGAGGGAGAACCATGAAGGCGGTGATTCTGGCCGGCGGCCTTGGCACGCGGCTCAAGCCCTTTACGCAGGTGATCCCGAAGCCACTCCTGCCGGTGGGCGAGAGTTCGGTCCTCGAAATACAGATCTTGAGCCTGAAGCGGTACGGTTTCGACGAGATTTTCATCGCCACCAACTACCGGGCGGACTTCGTCCAGGCCTTCCTCGGCGACGGCAGCAGCCACGGGGTGAAGCTGCGGTTCAGCAGGGAGGCCAAACCCCTTGGCACCTGCGGGCCGGTCCTGCTGCTCCGCGATGTCCTCGACGAACCCTTCCTGCTGGTGAACGGTGACATTCTGACCACGCTGGATTTCGGCGTGGTGCACGGCTTCGCTGCCACCAAGGACAGCCCCTTGCTGGTTGTCACCCGCGAGATGATAACGCCGTTCAACTTCGGCAAGGTGGTGGCGGATGGGGACTACATCCGCGAGGTGGAAGAGAAGCCGGATTTCCGGCTGGAAATCCTGGCCGGGATTTACGTAATGAAGCCGACCATCTTCGACCTGATTCCGCCCGACACTTACTACGGCATGGACTCCCTGATCAAGGATATGCTGCGCCGGCAGATCCCGGTGGCGCGCTATGAGATGAAGGATTACTGGCTGGACATCGGCCAGCTGTCTGACTACCAGCAGGCCCAGGAGGTGTACCAGGAGCACTTTGTCCACCTCAAGAGCGCCGACGGCGATACGGGTCCTGGCGTGTTGGCCGATGGCCACCGGACGGATCCCGGCTGACCATGATCGATGCCGACGTAGTTATGGGCGTCGACGTGCGCGTCCATGATCCGGCGCTGGTGAACCTTTTCGGTTGCCGCATCGGGGACCGCACATTCGTCGGACCGTTCGTCGAGATCACGTACGGCGTCTCCGTGGGCCGCGATTGCCTGATCGAGAGCCATTCCTTCCTCTGCGACGGCGTGGAACTGGGAGACCAAGTCTTCATCGGTCACGGCGTGGTCTTCACCAATGACCTGTACCCGCGCACGGACAGGCGGGTGGTGCACCCGCATACGCGTGTCGGTTTCGGTGCGAGTATCGGCAGTAACTCCACCATCATCGGGGGCGTCACCATCGGCGACCACGCCGTGGTCGGCGCCGGTGCCGTGGTGACCCGCGATATCCCGGCGCTGTCCGTGGCCCGCGGCAACCCGGCACGGGTGACCCGTACCTTTGCCGATCGTGAAGCACTGCTGGTCTACATCCGCGGCCGACAGGCGGATGCTTCGCCCGCCGGACGGCGCCCGCAACAAACAGACCCAAGACATGGCCAGCATGCGTGAAGCCCACCCGCGTTGGCGCTGCCCGGGATTCCCGGGCGGCTTGGCCGAGTCGCCCAGGGCCTGGCCGTGGTGCGGTTCCCCGGCCCCGGCTGCCGGGGCCCCCAGGCGGCGTCCGGCGATGGAGCTGCCTCGGTGGTGACCGATGCCTGGCGGGTTGGCGCGCCGCAAGCCCTCGTCCTGGGCGGTGCCGGCTTCCTCGGCAGTCACATTGCCCGCCGCTTCGTGCGCGCCGGCTGGCGCGTCGTGGTTATCGATGGGATTCTCGAGCGCACCGGCGCCGACCGCACCCGAGTCGCTGACTTGGAGGGGCACCTGGAGTTCGTCGCGCGGCGCGTGGAGGAAGTGCCGGGCCTTGATCGTCTCCTGGCCTCGTCGTCGGTGGTCGTTGACAGCATGGCCTGGACGCGCCATCGGGAAGGCATGGCGGATCCCGTCTACGACCTGCAGCTGAACCTGGCGGCGCACGTGTCGGTGGTGGCGGCCATGGCATCAGGGGGCCCGGCGCGTCTGGTGTACCTGGGTAGCCGAGGCCAGTACGGCCAGGTCCACGGTGGCTCGATCACGGAGACCACGCCGCAGGTTCCGGTGGATGTCCAAGGCATCCACAAGGTAGCTGCCGAATCCCATTTCCGCGTCTGTGCTGCGCGCCGCGGTCTGGACCTGATCAGCCTGCGCCTGCCCAACTGCTTCGGTCCCGGCCAGCCACTGGACGGGCCTGATGTTGGTCTGTTGGCCGGTTTCCTGCGCGATCTGCTGGACAGACGCACCGTAGAGGTGTACGGGGAGCAGCGAATGCGCCACCTCGCCTATGCGCTGGACGTAGCCGAGATCGTCTGGCGCCTTTCCTCGGCGTCTGTCCGCGGCTTCACGCCACTCAACTACGCCGGCCATCGGGTCGCAGTCGGCGGGCTCGCCCACATGTTGGCGGAAACCGTCGGGGGCGGGCGCGTGGCGTACGCGGCGATGCCGGACGACCTGGCCCGCACTGACATGGGCGACGCCCTGATCGTCGACGCTGCCCTGCGCGATCGGGTCGGGGCGCTGCCGTGCACGCCCCTTGACGATGCATTGGCCGCCACCGTGGACGACGGCCGCCGTCGGTGGCAGGGGGACCGATGAACCGCCTCTCGAGCCAACCCGTGGCCGCCGGCATCAATGCCGAGTCGTACCGCGCCGTACTCGCTCTGGGACGGCACATGGGGTATGCCTTCGTTGGTTTTGGTGAAGCCAAGCAGTTCGAGCGTTTCGTGATTCTGCGCCACGACGTGGACGTTGACCTGGGTTACGCAGGACAGATGGCCGCGATCGAGACCGACATGGGGGCCCGCAGCACTTACTTCATCATGCTGCACAATCCGCTTTACAACCCCTGGTCGGGATCGGGGCGTCGCCTGTTGGGACAACTCGTTGCCGGGGGGCATGCCATCGGGCTCCACTTTGAGCCGCGGTTTCACCAGCCGGTGCCGCTGAGCGGCATCGAGCAAATCGTCGAGCGCGTCGAGGAGGAGGCCGCGCTGCTCGCGACGCTGGTGGGGGCACCCGTCGACCTGGTGTCGTTCCACCAACCGGTTCCGCAACTGCTCAACGTGCGGCTGCCATCTTCGCGCTGCCGTTCCACATACGAACCTGAGTTCACCGAGAGCATCCGGTACATAGCCGACTCGGGCGGGCGTTGGCGCCAGGAGAGTATCCAGCAATTGCTGAGCGCTGGGACCACACACCGGATCCAGTTCCTGAGCCATCCGGTCCTTTGGCTTGCCGGCAATCAATCGACGCTCCAGGAACGGTTGGCCGCCGCCGTCGCGGCGCGCCAGGCCCGCGTGCCCGAGGAGTTGGCCGACGCCGTCAACGACCCCGAGCGGGGGATGGTGCTATTTGAGCATGAGTGACCTGCGTTTTGCCTACCTCTCCAACCACATTTCGGGGGCGGTCAAGCTCGATTTCCTCGCCGCTCGGGGCGTGCTTCCCGCGGCCCTGATCACCCTGTCGCCAGTTGACGCGGCAAAGCACGGGGTGGCCGGGTACCACGATTTCTCGGCCGACGCGGCTCGCTACGCCATTCCGCTTCACGTCGCGAGCAGTTTCACCCTCGACGATCCGGTTGACCACCAGTTCCTTGTCGAGTGCGGTTGCGACCTGCTGCTGGTGAGCGGTTGGCAGCGTCTGATCCCTGCCGCCGTGCTGGCGCAGTTCCCGCTGGGCGTCGTGGCTGAGCACGGCAGCGCCGAGTACCTGCCGCGCGGCCGCGGCCGTTCGCCGGTGTGCTGGAGCCTGCTGGCCGGACGGCCTCGGTTCATCGTTCATCTTTTCATGGCGGACGAAGCGGCCGACGCGGGCGCGGTCATCGATTGCGCCGCCGTAGACGTGAACGAGTTCGACGACGTGTACACGGTCTACGCCAAGATCGGCATGGTCTCGGGCATGCTGTTCCTGAGGCACCGGCAGGCCCTGGCCGCCGGAGGGTGCCGGGCAATGCCTCTGGCGCCGGTGCCGCCGTCCTACTACCGCAAGCGCGGCCCGGCAGACGACTGGATCGACTGGGCCGGGTCGTCCACACGGCAGATCCACGATCATGTGCGGGCGACCACCCGACCTTACCCGGGGGCCAAGACCAGGGCGGGCGGCGACGTCGTCGTGGTGTGGCGGGCGCAGCCGTTCGCCCATTCGCTGCTGGACGACAGCACCGCCGTTCCGGGCCAGGTACTAGCTAGGCTGCCCGACGGGTCGCTGGTGACCAAAACCACCGACGGGTCGCTGCTATTGCGCGACTACAGTTGCCCGCGGCCCATTGTGCGGGGGAGTGCCTGGGATGATCTGGAGATGCGACCTGGTGCCGCAGTACGCGGCTTATCAGAGCGAAATCGATGCGGCCGTGTCCCGTGTGCTGCGCTCCGGCCGGTACACTCTGGGGCCTGAAGTGGCGGCCTTCGAGCAGGAGTTCGCTGCCCATTGCGGCAGTCGGCATGGGGTGGGGGTGAACAGCGGTACCGACGCGCTAATAATGGCGCTGTGGACGCTGGGGATTGGCGCGGGAGATGAAGTCATCACCACGCCTTTCACGGCCATACCTACGTACGCTGCCATCCGGCACTCAGGTGCACGACCGGTGTTCGTTGATATCGAACCGGACACCTTCCTGATGGACCTTCAGCAGGTGGCGTCAGCGGTCAGCCCGCGCACGCGCGCCGTAGTCCCGGTCCATCTCTTTGGCAACCCGGTGGACGTGGAGGCGCTGCGGGGCCTGGTGGCGCCTGACGTGGCCATCATCGAAGACGCGGCGCAAGCCCACGGGGCGGCGGTCCGTGGGCGGCTGGTGGGCGGTCTGGGCGACTTGGCGGCCTTCAGCTTCTACCCCACCAAGAACCTGGGCGGCTATGGCGACGGGGGGATGATTCTGACCCACAGCGATGCATGGGCCGAGCGACTTCGTCGCCGGCGCATGTACGGGATGGTGAGCAAAGATGAGTTCGTCGAAGACGGCATCAATAGCCGTCTCGACGAGTTGCAGGCCGCGGTCCTGCGCGCTAAGCTGCCGCATCTCGAGGCGATGAACCGTCGGCGCCGCCGACTCGACGCGGTGTATCGGCAGCTGCTCCCGCCCGCCGTGACGCCGCAGGTTGTCCGACCGAGCGTAACGTCGGTCCATCACGTGTACAGCGTGCTTTGTCGCGAACGGCGGGACGGGTTGGCGGCAGCCCTGGAACGCGCCAGCATCCAGACCAATGTGTACTACCCAATGCCGTTGCCCAGGCAGCGGGCATATCGGGTGGCGTTCGGCGAGCACGCGCCTCTGCCGGTGGCCGAGGAAGTCTGCGGGCGCATCTTGGCCTTACCCTTCTATCCTGAGATGTCCGAAGACACGGTGGCCCGCGTGTGTGAGGTGATCAGGGGATTCTTTGGCGAGGGTTGAATGGGGGGCGTACCTGAGCCGGTTGGCATTGCCTGGCTGGGGAACCTGGCCAACGTCGGGTTCAACTACGTGCGGGCTCTTGACCGCAGCGGCATGCGGGCGGTGCTGCATGCCAGGAAATGGGACCTGCGCGCCACGTCAACGAGTAATCCGGAACACGAGTACACGGGGGCGTCGCGGGAACCCTACGTGCGTTACCACTCCCGTGACTACCTCAACCACCTTCTGAACCTGCTGGGGTTCGTCGGCCTGCCGCGGCCGTGGGAGTGGTCGGTCAGCCGCCGGTACAGTGTGGTCCAGGCACAAACCTGTCGCGAGATCACCGCGCTACGCTTGCACCGGAACTGGGGGACACCGTACGCGGCTTTGGCCACGGGTGCCGATCTGAGCGAGGTCGCCTTTGGCACCAGCCGCTTTTCAGCGCTGTACCGCCGGTCTCTGGCGGCGGCGCAGCACCTGTTCCTGGTGAACATCAACCAGTTGGAGGCGCTTCCCCGGCTCCCTGTTGCCGTCCGTGCCTGGAGCTACCTGCCGCTCTTGGTGAACGTGGATCCGTTGGCCGAAACCGCCCTGCCTGGCCGTGAGCCCCTGGTGCTGTACTCCAGCGCACGCCAGGACTGGACCACCAGCCGCCCGTCCGGTAAGGGCAACGACGTGTTCTTCCGGGGCTATGCCGAGTACGTCCGACGCCACGGGCATGGCGCCTTCGAGGTGCAGGTGCGCGACTGGGGCGTGGACCGGGCCGCGACGCGCCAACTGGTTGCGGAACTGGGAGTAGGCGCGTCGGTGCGCTTCGTGCCGCCGCAGGGACGCGCCGAGTTGTTCAACCGGATCGCGGCTGCAGACGTAGTCATCGACCAGTTCCGCATGGGCGCCATCGGGTTGGCGGCGCTGGAGGCGATGGCCGTCGGGCGTCCAGTGATTGCCTACTGCAACCAGGACTGGGCCCGTTGCGCGTACGGCCAGGAGATACCGGTGATCAACTGCGCTGACGCCGGGCAGGTGTGCGAGCAGCTGACTCAGTTGACCGCTGGCAGTGCCGCCGCACGTGGCATCGTGGCCCGCGCCTGGGTGCGCGAGTACCACGGCGAAACCCGTGTGGTCGGCGAGCTGCGGCGCGTATATGCGGCGCTGATCCGTGGCTGCCGATCGCCGCGTCAGGGGGAGCAGGCCGGTGAGTGAGGGCGACTCGAGCGCCGGGACGCGCCGGCAGGTCCCGCTGGTGCTGCTGGGAGCTGCGGTTCAGGTTGTCTTCTACCTCCGCAACGTGCTTCTGTTGCCCATGCTGACGCGCGTCCTTGGTGCCGAGTTGTTCGGTGTGTGGACCAAGATGCAGGCGCTGGCCAACCTGTTGACGCCGTTGTTGGGGTTCGGTGCGGTCGTCGGTCTGACGCGCTTCCTGCCGTCGGCGGTCCCAGGCGACCGGGGGCGCTACCTGTGGAGTGCGGTCAGCGCTGCGGCCGCCACCGCGCTGCTGTTCGGCGTGGGCGCGGCCGGCAGCGGTTCGGCTGCTGCGGGACTGCTGTGCGTGGCCAACTCGGGGCTGGTCACTGGCGGCATGCTGGTCGCCCTGGTGATGGTCTCCCTGGCCGCCGCCTTGGGCCAGATGGCGAGCGCATACTACCAGTTGACCGCTCGGCCCGTCGCGTATGCCGGGGCCATCGCGGGGCAGGTGGCGGCCCTGCTGGCGACCGTGACGGTGGTTGGGGCCTTTCTCGGCGCCAGCCTGTGGGTCCCGGTTATGGGGTGGTCGATAGGGCCGGCGCTGGCGGCGGCGTGGCTCCTGTTGCGTATCAGGGCCGAGGTCCCGTGGTGCTTCAGCGCGGTTGACCTGCGTCGCATGGTCCGGTTTGGCGCGCCCCTTCTTCCGGTGCCCCTGGTGATGTGGGTGGTCGACTTCTCGGACCGGTACCTGCTCTCGTGGTGGGCGTCGTCCGGCGGCGGCACAGATGCCCTGGTTGGCGTGTACGGTGCTGGCTATGCCGTGGGTGGCTTGGTGGCCATGGTATTCGGCCCCTTCTTCCTGTTCTACACGCCAGAGGCCACCCGGCTATGGGACGCCGGGAATATCGACGCGGTCGGTCGACTCACGCGGGTCATGGCGCGCGGCGGGCTGCTGTTGGCCCTGCCTCTGACCGCGCTCGGGTGGGTGTATGGCGATCGGATCACCGGGTGGGTGGCAGGGCCGGGGTACCATCCCGAACCGGCGGTCGTCGGTCTGGTTATGTGCGGGTACTGCCTTTACATGGTGGGCAGTTACGCACAGGTCCCCTTGTTGCTGGCGAAGCGAACGACAGCCGTACTCGCTGTCGGCGCGAGCGTCGCGGTCGCCAACGTGGTGATCTGCCGGTGGCTCATCCCGCGGCCATTGCCCTGGGGGCAGATGCGCGGTGCTGCCTTGGCCACCTGCGCGGCTTTCGGTCTGTTCCTGGTGCTGAACCGCATTCTTGCCGGCGACCGCGCGCGTCTGTCCCTGGGTTGGGTCAAACTGGGTGGGATGGCGCTGCTCGCTTGCCTGAGCGGCGCCCTTCTCGCTTGGGGGCGCGGGAACGGAGGGCGTGTGGCGATCGGGCTGTCGGGGGCGATGGCCCTGGGTGTCTACTTGGGCGGCATTGCCTCCTTACGGTTGGTCACCGCAGCTGAGGTGGCTCAGGTACGCGCGGCGTTGACACCGCTGTGGGACGCCGTGCGCCGGAGGCGATGATGGGCAGGGTTTATGAGCATGTGGCGGCACTGCTGCGCGATGTCAGCCGCGAGGCACGGGTTACCATCGAGGTTGGGTGCGGCAGCTGCCAGTATGCACCATCGGTGCCCGGGTTGTACGTCGGCCTGGACCGGGCCGAGCACTATCACGGTGGACGCGCTGACGTTAAAGGCGACGCCCGCGCTCTGCCGTTCGGGGAAGGCGTGGCTGATCTCGTGTTCATGGTGGCGACGTTGTGCATCATGCCCGGGGGGGCCGGCGCTCTGGCCGAAGCTCACCGCGTCCTGCGCCCGGGCGGCCGGTTGGTGGTCTTTGACTACAGCTGGTGGTCGGCGCGCCCATCGCGGGTGAACTACCACACCTCGATGAGTTTGGCACGGCGGTTGCGCGGGTTGGGTATGGTACCCCGCATCCACTGGACATGCGCTCCTGGATGGGGACCGGGTTGGCTGCGGCGCCTGAGCAACGCCAAGGGCATCCGGTTGGCGACCTATCTGGCCGGCAGCTGGGTCATCGTCTCGGGAACCAAGCGAGGGTAAACCATCGTGTGCGGGATCTGCGGTTTCGTCCTTCTGGGCGGCAACGGGCCGGTTGACCACACGGCCCTGGCGCGGATGTCGGGTGCCATCCGACACCGCGGTCCCGACGACGAGGGCTTTTACGTCGGCGCGGCCGTGGCGCTGGCCAACCGTCGCCTGAGCATCGTGGACGTGCCGGGCGGCCATCAACCGGTGTACAGCGAGGATCGCTCGATCTGCGTCGTCTTCAACGGCGAGATTTACAACCAGGCGGAACTGCGCGACGAGTTGGTTCGCTTGGGCCATGTCTTCACTAGCCGGACGGACACCGAGGTGCTCGTTCATCTGTACGAACAGTGGGGTGAAGCCGGCGTCCACCGCCTCAACGGCATGTTCGCTTTTGCCCTGTGGGACGGCCAACGTGACCGACTCTGGCTGGTGCGCGACCGGCTCGGTGTCAAACCCCTGTACCTTGCCCGTCTACCTGAGGGTCTGGTTTTCGCTTCAGAGATCAAGAGCATTCTGCAGTACCCCGGCGTCGCCAGGCAGGTGGATCCGGTTGGACTCGAGCTCTATCTCGCGCTGCGCTACCTGCCGGCCGGATCCTCCATGTTGGCGGGGATCGAGAAACTCGAACCCGGTCACATGATGACCGTGGACGTGCGCGCGCAGACGGTGGCGGACGGCCGTTACTGGTGCCCAGTGCCTGCCCCGGCCCCGGTGGGTCGCGCGTCAGGCGGGGTGTTGGCAGAGGAACTGCGGTCCCTGCTGGACGGGGCGGTAGGGCTGCGCCTGATGAGCGATGTTCCCTTTGGCGCTTTTCTCAGCGGTGGGTTGGACTCCAGCGCAGTCGTGGCGCTGATGGCCCGCCGCCTGTCGACGCCGGTGAAGACCTTCAGCATTGGGTTCAGCGAACAGGGCAACCTAGACGAGACCCCGTTTGCCGACCAGGTGGCCCGCACCTTCGGAACCGAACACCGACGGGTCGACTGCACCGCCGCCGGGGTGGAGTCGCTGCCGCGGTTGCTGTACCACTTCGACGAACCCTTCGCCGACCCGATCATCGTCCCATCGTACCAGGTGGCGCAACTGGCCGCGGAGCATGTGAAAGTAGTCCTCACCGGTGAAGGCGCCGACGAGGTTTTCGGCGGCTACTCGCGCTTCGTGGCCGACCGGCAGCTGCGTCGTCTGCGGCACCTGCCAGGGTGGGTTCGCGGCCTGCTGCGACTCGGTCTGACGGCAGCTCCGACGGGCCTGCGGCTGGCCGCATGCAGGGCCCTGGACATGGCCGAACTGCAGGATCCAGCCCGCTTCCTGGCTTGGGTCTCTGCCTTCACGCCGACTGAGTTGGCAGACTTGCGCGTGCCTGGGGCGTCCGTCACTGCGGCCGCGGCAGCGCTGTACGAGCGCTATGACACCGAGCGCGCCGGGGCCGACGCGGTTTCGCGCATGATGTACTGCGACCTGATGGTCCGCCTGCCCGAGTGCATGCTGTCGCGAACCGACCGGATGACCATGGCGGTGTCCCTGGAAGGGCGGACGCCGTTCCTAGACTACCGTTTGGTCGAATGGGCTCTGCGGCTGCCCGGGCACCTGCATGTGCGCGGGCATCAGGAGAAAGCGCTGTTGAAGCAGGCGCTGGTACCGGTGCTGCCGACAGCGATCCGACAACGCCGAAAGCAGGGCTTAGCCGTCCCCTTCGCCCTGTGGACCCGCCACGGCGTCGACCGCCATATCCGGCGCCTGCTGGCTCCCGAACGCGTGGCGGCACGCGGCTGGTTTCGCCCCAACGCGGTGCGCGACCTGCTGGAGCGCTGGGGGCCGCATGAGGGGCGCCACTCGCAGCAGATCTGGAGCCTCCTGTGCCTGGAGATCTGGTGCCGCCTGTACCTCGACCAGGATCTGGACCCTGCCACCCCTCTGTCGGCCATTGACTGAGCTGACCCTTTACGTCTGTGGCCGGAGGCCGCCATGAAGACCCTCCTCATCGACCCGACAGCCTATTTCCACAGCTTCGGCTTGCGCATGTTGGCGACTCAGCTGACCACCAACGGGCACCAGGTGGAGATGGCCTTCGCCCTTGGGCAGTGCCCTACGGATGAACGGGCCGACAGCCCGTTTCTGGACAGCCTGTCCGAGCTCCTGGCTGGGGTGGGTCTGGTCGGCGTCACCGTGTACACCAACTACCTGCTGGAAGCCATTGCCGTCAGCCGATGGGTGCGCCGTCGCAGCAATGCCGCGATCGTGTGGGGCGGAGTCCATCCCACAGTGCTGCCCGAACCCTCGTTGGAGCACGCCGATTTCGTCGTGGTCGGCGAGGCAGAGGACGCCTTGGTGGCGCTGGCGGCGTGGCTCGAGGCAGGCCGGCAAGGGGCGGTTCCAGCCAATGTCTGGCAGCGGGATGCCACCGGCGCGCCGGTGGCGCCGGCCCTGCGCCCGTTGGCCCGGTCGCTGGACGACTATGGCTGGCCGATGTACGGCCGGCTGGAAGCCACCTTCGTGCCGAACGGGACGGCCGGCGCATTGGTCCCGCTTACTACGCACCGGCTGACCGAGTTGAGCGCCCTCAGCGGGCGTTACTACGGCCTTGACCGGGCCCAGCCCTACCATGGCTACCTCACCATGGGTTCGCGCGGTTGCCCGTACCAGTGTGCCTACTGCATCAACAACGCGGTGAACCGCCTGTTCCAGCGCAAAGCCGATGTGTTCCGGTTCCGCACCGTGGGGCATGTTATCGCCGAGATCGAGGCGGTCCGCGCGCAGTTCCCCTTCCTCGATTTCGTCTTCTTCTTCGACGACAACTTCGGGGCGCGGCCCCTGGCCCAGATCGAGGAGTTCTGCGCCCTCTACCGGCAGCGGATCAACGTACCGTTCAAGTGCAATGTGCATCCGAACAACCTGTCTGAAGCCAAGTTGGACCTGCTCGTGGCAGCCGGGTTGGTGTCGGTGGAGATGGGCATCGAATCGGGCAGTGAGCGCACCAATCGCGAGCTGTACGGCCGGCCGCACAGCAACGCCAACATTATCCGGATCGCCCAGCTCCTGCACCGCAAGCACCGCGGTCGCGTGGTGTCTTACTATGACGTGATCATGGACAACCCATGGGAGAGACACGAGGACGTGAGCGACACCATCCGTCTGGTTCAGGAACTGCCCCGCCCCTTCCGCCTGAGCCACTTCTCGCTGACCTTTTTTCCCGGTACGCAGCTCTACGAGCGCGCGGTCCGCGAAGGGCTGGTGACGGACCTGGTGCGCGACGTAGTGCTCAAACGCAACAATCGTCTGTACGCGGCCCGTGACCCGTATTCGAAGCTCCTGTTGAGCGTCAGCCCGTTCGTTACTACCCGCGCGGGCCGATCCCTACTGCGCCTGCTGGCGCACCCCGCCCTGTTGCGCTGGTTGAACGGTAGACTGCCAGCTTGGATCGTGCGCGGCCTCATGGGGGGCATGATCGCCGGGCGCACTCGCTACAACGGTTGGCGGTCGCGGTTGCGGACTCGACGCATGGGGAAAACGGATGCCCGCGCTGCCGCCTGACACCCCGGGAGACCTACCGGCCAGGAGCCTGTCCGTGCGCCTGCTCCAAGCCCGGCAGCGTCCGGTCCAAGCGCTCGGGCAGCTGCTTGCGCCGTGGCTGCGGCGGAGCGCTGCCCAGGTTTTTGCCCGGGCCCAGATCGACTGGGCCGGCCGCCGGAGCTGCCTGGCCCTCAGCTTCGACTGCGATTTCCCGGAAGACGCGCAGGCCATACCGCGGGTGGTCGAGCTGCTGGGCCGACATGGACTGGTGGCCAGTTTCGCCTGTGTCGGGCGCTGGGTGGAGGACTACCCGGACGCCCATCGCGCCGCCCTCGAAGGCGGGCACGAACTGGTCAACCATTCGTGGTCGCATCCGGATCTGGTCAACTCAGCGCGTCACTTTGTCTCGGCGCGTACGGATCTGAATCCGCGCCCCTGGCGGGCGTTGTCGCTGGTCGAGCAGCTGGCTGAGGTGAGCCGTTGCCAGGATGCAGTGCGGGCGTGCCTGGGGTACTCGATGACCACCTTTCGCGTCCCCCACTTTGGCCACGCCGACGTGAGGCCCCTTTACCCCCACCTGACGGCTTTGGGGCTGACCTGTTCGAGCTCAGTGCTGGCGGCCCGCGCGCGGCGTCTGGGCCTGCCCGGTTGGGAAGGCGCGTTGATGGAAATCCCCATCACCTCGTGTCCCCGACACCCATACGCGTCCATGGACAGCTGGCACGCGCTGTATGCCGGTGGCGGACGCCACCGGCAGGACTTCGCCGGCCTGGTGACGAGCCAACTGCGTCGCGACGATGTTACCCGGGGCCTGACTAGCCTGTATCTTGACCCCAAGGACTGGGAGCGGCTTGACTTCGACGGCCTGTTCCGCTGCCTGGCCCGGAACGCCGACGGGCGGTGGGTCACGACGTTGCGGCAGCTGGCAGCCTGGTGGGCCTGCCGCTACCCGGTCGGGCCCGCGGCAGGGGGGCGCTGAAATGCCGGGTCTGCTGGGCTACTTCCGTCACGGCGCACCGGACCGTGCCGACGTCGAACGGCAACTCGGCCGCATGGTGGCGGCGGTTCGCCCGCGGCATCGGGTCCATGCGGCGCGTTGGACAGACCCCCGCGTTGGCCTGGTGCAGTACCGATTCGGGCCGCGGGACGGGGCCGAGTCGGCGGCGGGATCGAGCCCTGACACCGGCAGAGCCGCCGGCCCCGTGACCTTCTTCGACGGCTTCCTGCTAAACGCCACCGAGATCGCTGCGGAACTGCGAGCCAGCGGTTGGTCGGGGCACCCCATCGACGATGAGGCGGCCCTGCTGCGGTCTGCCTATCTGCGCGACGGGACGGATGTCGCCGAGCGCCTGCACGGATCGTTCAACGCCTGCGTGTACGACCCCGCGGCCAGCCGGCTCGAGCTGTTCAACTGCCGGCACGGCGCGCGCCACCTGTTCTGCCGTTCGACGCCCCGCTACTTTGCCTTCGCCTACGAAGCCAAAGCGTTGGTGGCCCTGGACGATGCCCGCCCTGGCATGGATGACCTGGCCCTTTTCGACATGTTCAACTTCGGCTATCTCGGCGGTACACGGACCCTGTTCGCCGGCATCGAGTTGCTCGATCACGCTACTGTCGCCACGGTCTTGCCGGGGCGTGTCGACCGTCGACGCTACTGGGATTACCGCTACCAGAACACGGGCCCGGCGCCGACTGAGGCGGACCTGGTGACCGAGGGCGCGGCACTGCTGCGCCAGGCGGTGGGGCGCTATGCCGCGCGCTTCCGGCAGCTGGGCGTGCCCCTCAGCGGCGGCCTTGATTCGCGGACCATCCTGGGCTTCGCCGCCGAACAGCGCCGGTCGCTGCCGGTATTCCATTGCTCGTGGTACGACCTTGAGGCACGCTTTGCCCGCCAGCTGTGCCAGGCGGCCGGGGGGTGCTGGCACGAGTACGACCCGGCGACATTGGACCTGGCCGAGGCCACCGCCGAAGGCGCCGACATCAGCGACGGCAATGTGCACGCACATCAGTTCTGGTTCCTGCCCGTGGTCCGCCAGGTGCAGCAGCAAGGTTGGGCAGAACTGCTGCTGGACGGTTACCTGATGGACGTGTTTTTCGGCGACACGTTCCTGGTCTTGCCGCAACGGCCCCGCTATACCACCGAGCAGTGCCGCGACTTGGTCAATAGCATTTGGCGCCGCGGACGGCCAGGGTTCGTGCACGGAGCCTTCACTTCGCGCTTCGCCAGCGCCTACGAGGAGGCCAATCGGCACAGCATTGACGCCTGCCTGGCGACCATCGACGAAGAACACATCAGCAACATCATCCAGCGCTTCTCGCTGGCCAACCGCAGCAACCGGTATTCCGTGGCCCTGCCCAATGTCCATCGGCAGTTCGTGGAGTACGGGTACCCCGGCCTGGACTACCAGGTGACCGACTTCTACCTGCGGCTGCCGCCCGCAGTCAAGGAAGGAGCGCGCTTCTACCGCCGATTGATCTGCCAGGCCCTGCCGGCCAGCGCGGCTGTTCCCTGGGCGAAGACCGGGAAGCCCTTGAGTGTGGATAAGGGCTGGTTGAGCCGGCGTTTGGGCCGACTGCCGGCTCGGCAGCTGGCGTCGATGCTGCTGCTGCGGGCCACGGGGGGGCGGGTGGACTGCAGCTACCGGGGCGATCTGAACCGCCGTTTCCGCCGTGATCCGGTTTATCGCTCGTGGTTGACCGAACTGCTCCGCGACCCGCGCACGGCCTCGCGCGGCTACATTGACCGCGCTGGGATTGAGCGCCTGATCGGCTTCGTCGACCGGGGTTGGCCGGTGCTCAGCCTGGTGCAGTCGCTGGTCACCGTGGAGCTGTGGCAGCGGAGATTCGTCGATGGCTGAGTCGGCAGCGGTGGTCCTGTGCGTCGGAGGCGATGTGGCGCTGGGCGGGGCGCTGCAGGCCGTGTTCACCGACCCGGTGGCACGGGCCGACCGAGCCGGGTGCCTGGCGCCCCAGTTTGCCGCCGCCGACATCGGCTTCGTCAGCCTTGACTGCGCCCTCGACACCCGCGGGGCGCCACCCGAACCGGACGAGTACCTGGTGGCCGCTGACCCGGCGGGCCTGGCCTTCCTGGTTGCCGCCGGCGTCCACGTGGTGTCGCTGGCCAGCAACCACGCCACCGACTTCGGCCCCCAGTCCCTGGCCGCGACCCAACGCCACCTGGACCGGCACGGCCTGATCGGCGTCGGCGCGGGTGATACCCTGTCGGCCGCGCGTCAGTTGCGGATCGTCTGTCGCCGCGGCGTCCGGATCGGCTTCCTGGCTTACGCGTCCACACACCCGTGGGTCGGCGCCCGTCCGGCCACCCCGGAACGGGGGGGCACTGCCCCACTGGACGCCGCATTGGTGGCCGCCGATATCCGCGCTGCCCGCCGCCAGGTGGAGCACCTGGTGGTGTCCATGCACTGGGGCAAGGAGAACCTCCATTACCCAGCCCCCGAGGTCCGCCGTCTGGGGCGCCAGGTCATCGAGTGGGGCGGCGATGTGGTCGTGGGCCACCACCCGCACGTGGTCCAGGGCCACGAGGCATGGGAGCGCGGGGTGATCTTCTACAGCCTGGGCAACCTTCTGTACCCTGACTACCCGGAGCAGGCGCTGACCTTCAGTGGCCCTCAGCGTGAGTCGGTATTGGCGCACGTGGAACTGTCACCCGCCGGGGCTCGCGTGGCGCGGCTCACGGCTATGGTCATGGCCGACGACGGTCGGGTGACCGAGCTGGCCCTGCCGCGCCGCGAAGCCTTCCAGGACCACTGGCGGTTGCTCTGCGCGGCCCTGGCGCGACCGGACTACGAGCGCCTGTGGCAGCGGCAGGTGCGCCGTGCCGAGGTCCGGCGTCTGTGGCGTGTGCTGCAGCGCGAGGTGATCAGCGCCGGGTGGCGCGACGGGGCGCGTCGCCTGTCAAGGCTGGGGCGCAAGAACCTCCGTTCCGTCGGGCGCAGCCTGGCCGAAATCGTCGGGCGATCGTCCGGGAGGTGAACGTGGCAGACGCAGATCAGGCGGCGGGGCCGGGTGGCGGTGACGAACGCGCCGAGCGCACCAGGGCCATGTATTCGCGGGTGCGGTACCCGGGCCTTGACCCTGACGCCAATGCCCGTTACGTGCGCCATCGGCGTTTCGTCTACGCGCGCATGGGGCTGGACTGCGACACCTTCCTGCGCGACCGGACCGTTCTGGACGCCGGCTGCGGCACCGGCGAGGAAACCCTGTTCCTGGCCAGCCTGGGACCGGCGCGGGTTGTTGGCATCGACACCAGCGCCGGATCCCTGGAGGTGGCCCGCGCCAGCGCCGCGCGTGCCGGTCTGGGCAATGTCGAGTTCCGTCTGGCGTCGGTGCTGGAGGTGACCCACTTCGCCGACGGATCTTTCGACTACGTCTCCAGCCTGGGCTGTATCCACCATACCCCGGACATGCCACGGGCCTTCGACAACCTGTGCCGCTGGACCGCGCCGGGAGGCCTGCTGGCGACGTTTGTGTACAACCCGTACGGTCATTTTGTGTACAATCTGCAGTGCAATGCCCTCGACCTGATTGCCGGCCAGGACCCGGACGCACGCGTACGCTGGGCGCGCCGGCTGTTCGACTGGCGTCGGGACAAGACGTTCTACCGCGAGGGCGTGGCCGCGGCCTACGACGGGCGCCTGTATGACAAGTACGGCGTGCTGTACCGCGAATGCCTGTCCCTGTCGGTCTTGCTCCGGTGGTACCGCACCCGCGGCGTTGAGCCGTTCGGGGCGTTCCCCATGTATGCCCGTGACATGGTGGACGCCCTGATGGCCCGCGAGGGAATGCGGACCCCGCCGACCGATCGGCGCGGTCGCCTGGCCTGGCGCCTTCACCGGCTGTTGCCGACGCCGGGCCCGCGCCAGTGGACCTGGCGCCGGCGGACGCTGATGCAGTTGCTCCTGCTGGGCCTGGGCTGCGTGGACTACGGCAGCGCCTTCCGCGTCGTCGGCCGCAAAGCCGGCGGCACGGCCGACGCGGCAGGATGGGGTCGCTGACCATGCTGACCTATGGAGTGGTCGCCGACGGCAGCCTGCGGGTGGCCCAGGCCAAAGGCGAGATCAAGGACCGCTACTGGAACCCCTGCCACCTGTTTCACGCGGTCCATGTTGTCACACTGGCGGACGACGATGTCGAACCCCAAGGGGTCCAGCGGGTGGCCGGCCAGGCGCGTCTGGTGATCCATCCTGTCGGCCGCCCGCGGCCCGGGAACCTGCTGCTCCTTCGACGCCGCGTGGAGGAGGTGTTTGCCGCCGCGCAACCGGACATCATCCGCGGACACGGACCGTTCCTCCAAGGGTATTACGCCGTTCACGCGGCCCGTGCCCTGGGGGTCCCGTCTTTTGCGTCGATCCACGACGATATCAGCATCTACCGCCGTTTCTGGACCTACGGCCACGGGTACGCCCGCATCACTGCGTACCAGCTGGCGCTCAAAGCATTCGGATGGGAGCGCTACGTATACCGCCACGCCGACCGATTGGTGCCCAAGTACCAGGCGGCGGCGCGACTGCTGCTGCGCTCGCGCTACCGTGACAAGGTAGAGGTGATCTACAACCAGGTGCACCTGGCGCGCTTCCAGGATCAGCAGCCGCAGCTGCGGCCGGGCGAACGCCTGCGGATCATCACGGTGGGGCGGCAATTCGCCGGCAAAGACCAGCGCCCGCTGGTGGCCGCGTTGAAGGAGATTGACGCCGAACTGACGCTGGTGGGTACCGGGCCGTTGCGCGGGGCGCTGGAACGGACCGCGCTGGAACTGGGCGTTGCCGACCGGGTGCGCTATATCGACGCCGTGCCCAACGCCGATCTGCCAGCCGTGTATGCCGGCCATCATGTGTTCGCCATGAACCTGGTCCAACCCGGCGTCAGCATGACGGCCATGGAAGCCATGGCCCTAGGGTACCCGGTGGTGATCAACCGCCCGCGGTGGGAGGCGCGACCGGAGTTGGTCGGCGAAACCGCCTGCGTTGTCGACGGCACTCCGGCCGGGTTCCGGGCGGCTTTCGAGCAGCTGCTGGCGCGGCCCGAGCAGGTAGCGCTACTCGGCGCCAGATCGCGGCAGGCCATCCTGCCCTTTGCCGGTGAAGTGATGGAGGCCAGGGAGCGCGACCTGATCCTGTCACTGCTGAGCCGGCCATCAACATGAGGTCGGCCGAAGTGTTGTCCGCTTATCGCCACGAGTGTTCTGCAATGGGCCCACGACACGTGATTGCCCTGGTGGCTGTCGTCATCCTCGGGCTGGCTGCGTACCTGCCATCGCTCGGTAATCCCTTCCACTACGACGACTTCCATTCGCTGGTCGACAACCCTCATATCCGCACCTGGGCCAGTCTGCCGGCCTTTTTCACTTCGCCCGAGGTTTTCTCCAGCGACCCGCGCGCCGCCATGTACCGGCCCCTGGTGCTGGTCAGCTACGCGGTCAACTACAGCCTGAGCGGCGATGCTCCCTGGTCATACCACGCGCTCAACCTGGCGGTGCACCTGGCCGTGGCGTGGGCCGTCTACCGCCTGGGCCGGCGGTGGACCGGCGGCCCCGCGGGCGCGGTGATGGCCATGGCGGTGGTTGCCCTGCATCCGATCAACAGCGAGGCGGTCAACTACGTCAGCAGTCGCTCCGAGTCCCTGTGCGCCCTGTTCCTGCTGTTGGCCCTCCTGGCCTATGACCGGGGCCTGGGCGCGGCCGGCGCCGAAGCTGGCGCGCCCCCGCCGGTGGGTCGGCATTGGCGGCTGTTGGGCCCGCTGGCCTTGGCCGCGTCGCTCCTGGCCAAGTCGGTGGGCATCGCGCTCCTGCCCCTGTTGCCCCTCTGGCGCGCGTGGCGATGGGCAGGCACGGCACTGGCCCCTGCGGACCCGGGCGCAGTGGCTGCCGCGGCGGCGGCAACCGCCCCCGCAGCGGCGGTGACCGGTGACGGCCCGCGGGTGCTGACCTGGCTGGCCCGCACATGGCGCCACGACAGGCTCTACTGGCTCGTGGGGCTCGCCTACCTCGGGTTTACCCGGCAGCTGCTCAGCACCGCGCTGGTGGAGCAGGCGGTGCGGCCGCTGGGGGCGCAACTGCTCACCCAGACCAAGGCGTTGGTATACTACGTCTACCTCATGTTGGTGCCTGTCTCCCTGAGCGTCGATCACCAGTTCGTCGTCGCCCGGACACCGTGGCAGCCGGTGGTGCTGTTGGCGCTGGCCTGCATGGGCTCCGGTGGGTGGTTGGTCTGGCGGGGGCGTGATTGGCTCGGGCCAGGCTGGCGCCTCTGGCTTCTCTGGCCGTTGGTCATCCTGCTGCCAACGCTGGTGGTGCCGCTCAATGTGTTGGTTAACGAACACCGGCTGTACCTGCCCAGCGTGGCCGCCGGCCTGGGGATGGGTTGGCTGTGGGAACAGCGGCGGTGGTCGGCCCGGCGGTTGCCACTGGCACTGGCGGCGGCAGGCCTGTTGACCATGGCGGTTCTGTCCGGCCAGCGGACCTTCGTGTGGAGCAGTGGCGAGCGGCTGTGGCAGGACGCGCTGGCGAAGGGACCCCTGATGCCCCGACCGCGTATCGAGTGGGCCGACCGTCTCAAGGAAGCCGGCCGCCCGGCGGCGGCCATGGCCGAGTACCAGCGCGCCCTGAGCAGCTACCCAGAGGCCCTCACGGCGCTGGACCGGGTGGTGGCCTGGAACAACCTGGGGGCCACCTGCCTGGCTGCCGGCCGCTTCGTCGATGCGGTCAACGCCTACCAGCAGGCCCTGGCCCTGGACCCGGAATACGGCCCGTCGCGGCAGAGCCTGGAAGGGCTTCTGGCGCTCAAGGCCGCCGAGCGCAACCCGGCGGCGGAGAAGCTCCGCAAGGAGGGATTGGCCTGCCTGCTCGCCGGCGATCTGGGGTCCGCCAGGGCGCGCCTGGAGCAGTCGCTGCAGGTGCAGAACGACCCCCAGACCTGGATGGCACTGGCTCTGGTCCACGAACGTCGGGGCGACGTGGCCGCCGCCGCAGAAGCCTACCGGGCGCTGGCGCTGGTGGGCCGCGGCGAGCAATACGAGAAGACTGCCCAGGAGCGGCTGCGTGCCCTGGTCCCGAACCGCTGAGCCTGGCGGGGAACGCCGCGGTGGGCGACCCGCCGGCACGGGTGCCTGGTGCTGGCCCGAGTGGCTGGCCGTCGTGGCCCTGGCCGTGGTCGTCTATGGCCCCGGTCTGGCCGGGCCATTCCACTACGACGATCTCCACTCGATCGTGTACAACCCCCACCTGCGGACGCTGGCCAACCTGCCGCGGTTCTTCTTCGATCCAGCTACCTTCTCGGGGCAGGCCAACGGGTTCATGTTCCGGCCGCTAGTGGTGGCCAGTTACGCGCTCAACCGCGCCCTGGCCGGGCCAGATCCGTGGTCTTTCCGTCTGGTCAACCTGGTGCTGCATGCTGGCTGTGCTCTGCTGGTCGGACGGCTGGCGCGCGAATGGGGCCTGACGCGTTGGGCCGCCGCCGCTGCCGCCGCAGGCTTCCTGGTCCACCCGGCCCACGTTGAGCCGGCCAGCTACATCAGTTGCCGGTCTGATCTGCTGGCCGCGTTCCTGATGCTGGCCAGCCTGTGGCTGGCAACGCAGGAACGGCCAGTAGCGGCGGTGTTGGCCATGGCCGCGGCGCTGCTGGCCAAGGAGGTGGCCATCGTCCTGCCCGCGCTGCTGTGGCTGACCCACCGAGCCGCGGCGACGCGCGGGAACAGGATCGCCACAGCCGGTGCCGCTGCCGGGCCCGCGGCGTCGCTGCCTCCGGCCGGGTGGCGCGGCGGTCGGTTGGCGCCTTCGCGGTGGTTGTACGGAGCCATGGGAGGCATCGCGCTGGTGTACGTGGCGGGGCTATGGGCAACGCGCTTCTTGGCCAGCTCGGCCGCCAAAGCCCCGCGGGGTCTGGACACGCAGGCGTGGACCCAGGTCAAGGCTGTGGTCTACTACCTGATGCTTTTCGTAGCCCCGGTGCGACTGAGCGTCGAGCCAGCTTTTGCCGTGGCGCAGCGCGTGGCCGAACCCGCTGTCCTGGCGTCCATGGCTCTGGCCGCCTCGCTGGCCTACTGGGCCTGGCAGGGGCGCCACAGGGTGCCCGGGTGGGCCCTGCTCTGGGCTGCCGTGGCCCTGGCGCCGGCATCGCTGGTGCCGCTCAATATCCTGGTCAGCGAACGCCGCGCTTACCTGGCCCTGGCCGGGCTGGTGTGGATCAGCGCGTGGGCCTGGCAGGGCCTGCAGCCGCGCCGGCCGCGACTGCGCCTGGCCCTGGCCGTGGTAGCGCTGGTCGCGGCCGCGGCCCTGAGCGTGCAGCGCAACCCGGTGTGGGCCGACGACCTGGCGCTGTGGCAGGATGCGGCGGCCAAGGGGCCCCAGATGCACCGGGCCCGGCTCAACCTGGCATTGGCGCTGCAGCGAGCCGGCCAGACCGAGGCGGCGTTGCGCGAACTGAGGGCCGGGCTAGCGCTGGACCCGGGCTACGCCGACGGGTGGGCCATCGCCGGCACCCTGCTCTACGACCGTGGTGACGTGGACGGCGCTGAAGCGGCGTACCGCCGCGCCCTGGCGCTGAACCCGGGCGTGGCGGGCGTCCACCATAACCTGGGCAACCTGTTGCTGAGCCAGCGGCACGACGCGCTGCAGGCGGCCGCCGCGTACGAGCAGTGCCTGCGCCTGGACCCTGGTTTTGCGCCGGCGCGGAACAACCTGGGCCAGGCCTACGAGTCCCTGGGCCGGTGGGAGGACGCCCGGGTCCAGTACCGGCTGGCCGTTGCCGATCCCTTGGCCTGGGACAGCCCGGTTGATCCCGAACTGGGCGGCGCCTGGCTCAATCTGGGGCGCCTGGAGTTGCGTTTGGGCGACCGGGCGCGGGCCGCCGCGGCCCTGCGACGGGCCGTGGACCTGCTGGCGCCGGACCCGGCCATGGCCGCCTATGCCGCGCAGGCCAGGAACAGCCTGGCGGAGGCGGAGCGATGACCGTCGGCGCTCCCGGCGTGGAGGGTGCGGCCGCGTCGGCGGCGGTGTGCCTGCTGACGTGCCATTACCCGCCGCTGTCGCGCACCTACCGCCGCTATCAGTTCGCCCGTTACCTGGCCGACGGCGGGTGCCGCGTGACCGTGGTCGCCCATGGCAACATCAGTCGCGCCTTCGGCACCTTTGTCGACGATCCGTCGCTGGCCGTGGACGATCCGCAGATCCCGGTGTGGCGGCCCCGGGCCCTGCCGTGGCATCTGACCGGCGAACTGCTGCATCGCCTGGGCCTGATCCCGTGCCCGCACGTGAATTGGCTGGGCCCTGCCGCGCGCACGGCCCGTCGGGTTATCGTTCCGGCGCCCAGCGTGGTCCTGGGCGTGTACCCGCCGCTGACTAACCACTTGGCCGCCTGGCGCGCGGCCCGGGCCACCGGCAGACCCTTGGTGTTGGACTTCCGCGACGAGTACCTGGGGCTGCACCGGGGCCGCCGGCGGCCCTGGGCATCCTGGTACGAGCCGCGCCTGATCGCGGCGGCCGCGCTGATCTCGGTGGCCACCCAGCGGCTGGCCGACACGCTCATGTCGCGCTACGGCATGCCGCCCGAGCGCCTGCATGTGACCAGCAACGGCTGGTGGGACGCCGTCGATGGCGATCTGGCCCTGCCGCCTCAGGGGCGGGTGCGTCTGGTCTACTCGGGAGCACTCTCGGTGGCCCAAGGGCCCGGCGTCCTGGTTGACGCCGTGCGTCGGTGGGCGGCACAGCATCCGGACCGGGCCGAAGACCTCGAGGTGGTCTTCCATGGACCCGACAATCGCTTCCTGCGCCAGCACTTGCTGCCGCAGTGCGTCGGGCCGGTGCACTACGGGGGGTTCCTGCCGGCGCGCGCGGTCTCGGCGGCGCTGCTGGCGGCGGACATCTGCTTCCTGTCCCTGGCGTCCGATGACTACCAGTACGCCGTTCCGGGCAAGCTCTACGAATACATTGCCCATGCGCGGCCGTTGCTGGCGGCTCTCCCGGATGGCCCGGCGCGGCAACTGATCGAGGCCGAAGGCTTCGGCGCCGTGGCGCGGTGTGGCGACGCCGCGGACCTGGCCGCGCAGCTGGAGCGCCTGCTGGATCCCGCCTTCCGCCTCGGTTGCCACCAGCGCCTGCTGGCGCGGCGCAACGCCTATGCGGCCCGGCCCCATTTCCTTTCCTTGGCACGTCGTCTGCACCAGGTGGGGTGCAGTCAGTGACGGCCAACGGGTGGGGGCGCGCCAGGGCGGGTTGGCTGCTCGTGGCACTGGTCCTGGTGGTACACCTCGGGGCCCTGGACAGCGCCTTTCAGTTCGATGACGACCATTCCGTGGTGGGCAACCCGCACCTGCGCTCGCTGCGGCAGATCCCGGCCTATTTCGTCGATCCGAGCCTGTTCTCGCGCAACCCGGGCAGCGCCATGTACCGGCCGCTGTTGCTGGTGACCTACGCGCTCAATTTCGCCATCGGCGGCGAGGGCCCTTTGGGCTTCCACCTGCTCAACCTGGGCCTTCACCTGGGCGTCTGTTGGCTGGTGTGGCGGCTGCTGCTGCGGCTCGGTCTCGGCCCGGGGCCAGCTTGGGTTGGCGCCCTGCTTTTCGGCCTGCACCCGCTCAGCGTCGAACCGGTGAATTATGTCAGCTCGCGCTCCGAGTCGCTGGCGGCGCTGCTGGTGCTGGCCAGCATGCTGGCGTACTTGCGGCCCGGCTGGCGCTCTTACTCCCTGTCCCTGGCCTGCTTTGTGGCCGGCTTGCTGGCCAAGTCGACGGCAGCCGTATTGCCACTGCTGCTGCTGCTGTGGGAGGCCGGCCGCGGCCCCGCCAGGCCGGTCGGTCTCCTGCGACAGGTGCCTTTTTGGGCCGCACTGGCCGCCTATCTGGCCGGTACCATGGCGCTGGTGCGTGAAGCCCTGGTGGACGCGCCCGTGCGTACGTGGGTGGCGCAGTTGAGCACACAGACCAAGGCGATGGTGTATTACACCAAACTGATCGTCTTCCCGTGGCCATCGACGCCTGAACATCAGTTCCAGGCGTCGGCTTCGGTGGGGGAATGGCCGGTGCTGGCCGCGGCCGCGTTCCTTCTCGGCGCCTTAGCCCTGGCCGCGCGTTCCCTGGAATGGCGGGGCCTGACGGCTTTCTGGTTGGGGTGGATTGTCATCTGTCTGTTGCCGACGCTGATCGTGCCGCTCAACGTGTTGGTGGCCGAACGGCGGCTGTACCTGCCCTTGGTCGGGGTTGTGGGGCTGTTGGCTACCGGAGTGGGAGACCCGGCGCGGCCGCGGCGCTGGACGGCGATGGCCGCGGTGGCCCTGACGCTGCTGGCGGGCCGTACAGCGGCGGCCAGCCTGCCGTGGCAGAGCGAGGCGCGACTGTGGGCGGAAGCGGCTCGGCAGGCGCCGATGATGGTTCGTCCGTGGCTCCGCCTGGCGGCCCTGGAGCGCCAGGCCGGGCACCTGGAGCGGGCCGAGGCTGCCTGCCAGCGCGCGCTGGCGCTGGATTCCGCCTGCGCGCCGGCATGGAACAACTTGGGCAATGTGCGCGCGCAGCGGGGCCAACTCGAGGCGGCAGCTGCGGCTTACCGACGCGCACTGGAGTTGCTGCCCCAGTATGCCGAGGCCCTGGCCAACCTGGCGGGTGTCCGGGCCGACCAGGGGCGCCTGGATGAAGCGGCGGAACTCTACGCCCGCTCCCTGGCCGTCAGCCCCCTGCGCGCCGAGGTGCACAACAACCTGGGGACGCTCAACCTGCGCCGGGGGCGATTCGCCGCGGCGCGGCAGAGCCTGGAACGGGCCGCCGAACTGAACCCGCGCGCCGCCGGCGTGCAGTTCAACCTGGGCGGGGCGCTCGAGGGGTTGGGGCAGGTGGGGGCCGCCGAAGCGGCCTATCAACGGGCGTTGGAACGCGACTCCACCTACACCCGCGCGTGGTACAATCTGGGCCTGCTGTACGCCCGTGCGGGACGCCGCGACCTGGCCATCGCGGCTTTCGACCAGTTCCTCGGCCAATGGCACGGCGAGGCGCAGGTGGCGGCCGAAGCGGCCCGGCAGCGCCAGACCTTGGCGGACCAGGGGAGGCCCTGATGCGCAAGCGGCGGACCCCGGCATCCCGGGTGCCAGCGCCAACCGGGCGGCGGACCGGTCCATGAACGGGCGTCGCCCAACGGCCACCAAAGGCCTGCCCTTCACCGTTGGCGGTGCGTGGCGCGCTACTGCCTGGCCGCTGCTGATCTTACTGGTGCCGGCGCTGGTCTATCTGCCGACCCTGAGCTATCCCTTCCAGTACGACGATTTCCATGCCATCGCCGACAATCCCTACATCCGGCAGTGGCGGTCGGTGCCGTCTTTCTTTGTCGACCCGACGCTGTTTTCGGCGCAACCCGAAAACGCTATGTACCGGCCGCTGCTGTTGGTGACCTGGGCGATCAACTGGGCTGTCAGCGGCCCTGATACCTGGAGCTATCACCTCGTCAACCTGGCCCTGCACACGGGTTGCGGGTGGCTGGTGTGGCGCCTGGGCCTGGGTCTGTTCGGCGACCGTCCCGCCGCCGCGGTAGCGGCCCTCGTCTTCCTCGTGGCGCCGGTCAACTGCGAAGCCGTGGTCTACCTGAGCAGTCGCTCAGAAACCCTGGCCGCCTTCTTCGTGCTGCTAGGCCTCTGGCTGCATCAGCGCCCGAACTCGGGTGCCAAGGGGCGCATTCCCGTGCTACTGGCCTTTGGCGCCGGCATGCTCACCAAGTCCACGGCCGCCGTGCTGCCGGTCCTGGTCATCTTGTATGACCTGCTGGGTACCGGGCCCGAGCGGCGGCGCGATTACCGGCTCTATGCCGGTTTGGGGGTGGTGGCCGCTGCCTACGTGGTCCTCGGATGGCGACTCGTGCACCGTGCCGCCTTGGGGGCGCCCGTGCGCGGCTACGGGGAGCAGGTATGGACGCAGGTCAAGGCCGGTGTCCACTATCTGGCGCTGCAGATCGTGCCGGTTCACCTGACGGTGGATCACCAGTTCCTCATCTCGGACACCCCGCTCGATCCGCTGGTCCTGGCCGCGGGCCTGCTGTTTGCCTCATTGGCGGCGTTGGCCTGGCGCGTGCGCCGGGAACGGCCCTTGGCGCTGTTCCTGCTGGCCTGGTGGCTGGCGGCCCTGGCCCCGGCCTCCCTGGTGCCGTTGCACGTCCTGGTCAACGAACACCGCCTGTACCTGTCCACGGCCGCCGCGGCCCTGGCGGTGGGAGCCTGCTGGCAGACGGTCGCGGCCGTGGGCGGGGCCCGCCAGCGGCTCCTCAAGGGGATGGGGGCCGTCACCCTGATGGCCCTGGCGCTGCTGGCCGGTCAACGCAGCCGGTTGTGGGCCAACGACCTGGCGCTGTGGACGGACGCCGCTACCAAGGCGCCGTTGATGGCCCGGCCCTATATTTTCCTGGCTGAGATCCATGCCCGCGAAGGGCGCTCTGCGGCCGCCATCGAGGCCTACGCGCAGGCTATCCGTCGCGACCCGGGGTTTGTCGTCGGCTATGCCCGCATGGGCGAATTGCAGCTGGCGGCGGGGCAGGCGGCGGCGGCCCGGCAGGTGCTGACGGCAGGTCTGGCCCGCACCGGTGACCACGCTGAGATCTGGTCACAGCTGGCCGAGGTTGAGCGTTCGGCCGGGCGCTGGGCCGCCTGTGCCGAGGCGCTGGAAAGGGCCGTGGCCCTGGATCCGGACGACCCCGGGCTGCGCAACAATCTCGGCAACGCCTACCAGATGCTGGACCGGGCTGCCGAGGCCCTGGCGCAGCACCGGCAGGCCCGGGAACTAGACCCGGAGGACCCGCGAACCTGGCTCAACATGGGGAACGCGTATCTGATGCTGGCTCAGTGGGCGCAGGCGGAGGCGGCGTACCTGCAGGCAACGCGGTTGGACCCTGCCTATGGTGATGCCTGGGCCAGCCTGGTGTCGCTGTACCAGCGCCAGGGCCGCCAGGCCGATGCCGAAGCTGTGTCCCGGCAAGCCGCGGCGGGCTTGGCCAGCGCGCCTGCGCCGACGCGTCGACCGTGAACGCACCCGGAGCGCGCGCCCTTGGCTTTCCCCTCCTGGCATCGGCGTGGCGCCAGGCGGCCCTGGTCGCCCTGTGCGGCGCGCTCGCGTATGTCAACGCCCTGCCCGGGGCCTTCCACTACGATGATTTCCACTCACTGGTGGACAACCCGGCGGTGCGCTCGCTGGCCAATCTGCCGCGGTACTTCACCGACCCGGGGCAGTTCTCGGCCGATGCCGGCAAAGCCATGTACCGGCCCCTGCTGTTGCTCAGCTACGCGGCCAACTACGCCGTCGGAGGGTACGCGGCGTCCGGTTATGTGCTGGCCAACCTGGCCGTGCACCTGGCCTGCAGCCTGCTCGTCTGGCACCTGGGCCGCCGCCTGCTGGGAACTGACGGCGCCGCGCTGCTGGCTGGGCTCATTTTCGCCCTGAGCCCGTTGGCCACCGAACCGGTCAACTACGTGTCGAGTCGTTCGGAGTCGCTGGCTGCCTGTGGCTACCTGGGCGCCATCGCGCTGCACGGCGCCGGCCGGCAGCGGCCGCGCCTGGCGTGGCTGGCGCCCCTGGCCTATGCCGCGGCGCTGCTGGTCAAATCCGTGGCCATCACCTTCCCGGTTGCTGCCTGGCTATCTGACCGCGTGCCCGGGGTGCCATCGGGCGCACCGCCGTCGCGGGGTAGACGTTACTTGACCTATGTCATCCTGACCGCGGCTTACCTGGGCGTGATTACGGCCAACGGCTTCCTGCCACATTCGCTCGCCGCCCCAGTGCGGGGTCCGGGCGCGCAGCTGTGGACCCAGGCCAAGGCGGCTGGTTACTACCTGCACCGCCTGGCGATGCCCTGCCACTTGAGCATCGAACCGCAGTTCTCGGTGTCGACCCGCCCGGAACAGGTCGTGGTGCTGGCCGGTTTGGCGCTGCTGGCCTCCCTCGTTCTGCTGTCCTGGCGGGGCTGGGGGCTTGGCGTGCCGGCCTTCTGCCTGGCCTGGGTGCTGCTCGTCCTCCTGCCCGCCTCGGCCATGCCCCTGAACATGCTCGTCAACGAGCGGCGGCTGTACCTGGCGCTGGCTGGCCTGGCTTGGCTGGCAGGTTGGCTCGCCCGCCGAGGTCGAGGGCAGTGGCTTTGGGCGGTCGTGCCTCTCCTGGCGGTGCTCACCTGGCAGCGCAATCCGGTCTGGGCCTCGGAGCTCTCGGTGTGGCAGGACGCCGTGCGCCAGGGACCGACGATGTACCGAGCCCAGACAAACCTGGGCAAGGCGCTGCAGGAGAGCGGCGATGCGGCCGGTGCCATGGCGGCGTACCGCCGTGCCCTGGCCATCGATCCGGGGCCGGGCGACGCGTACAACAACATCGGCACCCTGCTTCACCTAGGCGGCGATGCCTCGGCGGCCATCGGCTGGTACCGCCAGGCCCTGGCGCGCTACCCGGATTACGAGGAGATCCACCAGAACCTGGCCGATGCCTGGGCCGAGTTGGGCCAGCTCGACTCAGCGGCGGCGGAGTACGGCCGGGCGGTAGCCATCGACGACCGCAACGGCAGTATCTGGAGCAACTACGGGCAGACGCTCTACCAGGCCGGCCGGTGGGCCGAAGCCGAGTCGGCCTGGCAGCGCGCCGCGGTGCTGCTGCCGCAGCGCGCCGAACCGCGCAACAACCTGGGTAACCTGTACAGCCGTCAAGGGCAGCTCGACCGAGCCATCGAGTGTTATCGCCAGGCATTGGACTGCCAGGCCGATGACCGGGTCAGCATCTGGGTGAATCTGGCTGACACCTACCGCCAGAACGGCGACCTGCAGCAGGCTGCAACCGCCGTGGAGCAGGCCCTGGCCCTGGCGCCTGAGCACCCCGGGGCGTTGCTGCAGCAGGGCCGCATCCTGCGGCAGGCGGGCCAACTGGCCGCCGCCGCCGAGGTGCTGGCACGGGCGACGGCGGCCGACAGCTCCTCGCCTCGTCCCCGGGTCGAGTGGGCCGAGGTACTGGCCGCCCAGGGCAACCATGCGGCGGCTGGCGAGCAGTTCTCGCAGGTGGTGGCGGCCGATCCGGCCCACAGCCGGGCGTGGTTCGGCCTCGCCTGCAGCTTGGATGCCCTGGCCCGCCGATCTGCCGCCGCCGCGGCCTACGAGCAGTTCCTGCGCCACTGGCAGCGCGCCGATGAGCGTCAGGAGCACGCCCGCGCCCGCCTGCGCCAGCTGGCAGTGTCGCCGTGACGCGCTCGGCGTGGCCCCTCGCCCTGAGCCTGGCCGTCGTCGTGGGCTTGGCTTACGCCAACTCGCTGGCGGGCGGGTTCCACTACGACGACGTGCATTCGCTGGTCAGCAACCCCAGCATCCGCGACCTGAGCCAGGTGCCGCGCTACTTCCGCGATCCGACGGCGTTTTCGGCCGACCCTGACAAGGCCATGTACCGGCCCCTGGTGGTGGTCAGCTACGCGGTCAACTATGCCCTGGGTGGCGACCGCCCCTATGGCTACCACGTGCTTAACCTCGGTCTGCATCTGGCGGCGGTTCTGCTGGTGTGGCAGGTGGCACTGGCCCTGGGCGCCACCCCTGCGGGGGCGCTGGCCGCGGGGCTGCTCTTCGGGCTTCATCCGCTGGCGACCGAACCGGTCAACTACGTCAGCAGTCGATCGGAGTCGCTGGCGGCGGTGGGCCTGCTGGCCGCCTTCCGCAGCGGTCTGGCTGCCGGCCGCGGGGCGACGGCCATCTCCTGGGTGTGCTTTGCCGCGGCGCTGCTGGCCAAGGAAGTTGCCATCGTGTTCCCGGTGCTCCTTTTCCTCCACGACCGCTGGCAGTCGGGCCGACCGTTCCGCTGGCAGCGTCACGCGCCCTACTGGGCCATTGCCGCAGCCTATCTGCTGGTGCTGTTGGCGACGCGGTTCGTGGCGCAGTCCTGGGCGGCGGCACCGCGCAGCCTGTGGGATCAGGCCTGGACCCAGAGCAAAGCCATGGTCTACTACCTGGCCCTGCTGGCCATGCCCGTGCACCTCAACGTCGAGCACCAATTCCGGGTTGCCAGCGCCCCGTTCGAGCCTGCCGTGGCCGCGGCCCTGCTTTTGCTGGGCTCGCTGGCGTGGCTGGCGACGCGCCTCCGCGGCCCCGCCCCCCGTTTCTGGGTGGCCTGGTCGGTCGTGGTATTGCTGCCGGCTAGCGCGGCGCCGCTGAACGTGCTGGTGAACGAGCACCGACTTTACCTAGTCTTGGTGGCGCTGGCGGTGGGCTTGAGTCTGGCCTGGCCGGCGTTGGCGCGCCGGCGTGGCGTGGTCTTGGGGCTTGGTTTGGCGCTGGCGGTCTGCGCCGGGCAGGTGTGGCAGCGGAACCAGGTCTGGGAGGACGAGATGTCGCTCTGGCAGGATTCCGTGCGCCAGAGCCCGTTGATGCCGCGGCCACGCCTGCAGCTGGGCAATGCACTGCTGGCGGCCGGCGACCGCGAGGGCGCCCGCGGGCAATACGAGGTGGCGCTGCGTCTGGATCCGGATCATCGGCCCGCGCGGACGAACCTGGCCAATCTGCTGCTGGAGGCCGGACGCGGCGACCCGCAGGGCCGAGCCGCCGAGTTGGAGCGCGCGGTGAGCGAATACCGGCACGTCCTGCGCCTGGATCCCGGGTACCGCGAGGCGCTGAACAACCTGGGCGCCGCGCTGGTCGCCCTGGGACGGCCTGCGGAGGCCGCCGTTGCGTACCAGGAAGCCGTGACCCGGTACCCGAACTTCGCCGACGGATACGCCAACCTGGGTCTGCTGGCTGCCGGGCAGGGCGACTACGCGCAGGCCGTGTCCTGGACCCGGCGGGCGGTGGCACTGGCCCCGACGGCAGCCAACTGGGGCCAGCTGGGCGATGCGGCTGCTCGG
>CAITNQ010000392.1 GCA_903893785.1 uncultured Gemmatimonadota bacterium | reverse complement strand
TCATTCCCTTCTTCACCGTGGGCGAAGACGAGGTGCGCGCCTGGACCATCGCCCGAGGCACCCACGCCAAGGAGGCCGCCGGCGAGATCCACACCGACCTCAGCCGCGGCTTCATCGCCGCCGAGGTGCTGGCCTACGCCGAGTTCGTGGCCCTGGGCGGCTACAAGGAAGCCAAGGCCAAGGGCCGCGTGCGCGTCGAGAGCCGCGACTACGTGGTGCAGGATGGGGATATCCTCAACATCCGGTTCAACGTCTGAACCAACCCTCCTTGACGTGGCACCTCAAAGGTGCCAATCTGTGATCGTGGAGAAGCGGAAACCCCACTACGACCTCGAAGCCTTCAAGGCCGCGTTCTCCACCGTGAAAGGGTTGAACGCGACGCTGACGGCGGCGGCCGATGCCCAGGCGCTGGGCTTCTCGCGGTCGGGGATGGTGGAGGTCCTGCAGGCCATGAAGACGGGCCACTTCTACAAGTCGATGACCTCCCACGCGGACCACAAGGTGTGGCAGGACGTGTACCACGTGCCGTGGGCTGATCTCGTATTGTACGTGAAGTTCACCGAGGACCGCATCACGGCGTTCCGCCTGCTGTCGTTCAAGGAGAGGTGAGCCATGGAGCAGATCCTCACGTGTCACGAGTGCGGACGCGACATGGTACGGGACGTGCGCCCCCACGACGTGGTCTACAAGGACCGCAAGGTCACGGTGCAACAACCGGGTTGGTACTGTACGGGATGCACCGAGGCGGTGCTGAACGGCGATGACATGGGCGTGATGGAAGCGGCATTCGTCCACCTGAAGGCCGAGGTCGATGGCATCCTCACGCCCGACGAGGTTGCCCGCATCCGCAAGAAGCTGGGCCTGTCCCAGCGCAAGGCGGGCGCCCTCCTCGGCGGCGGCCCCCGGTCGTTCCAGAAGTACGAGAGCGGCACCGACTGGGTGACGAAGGCCATGGCCAACCTGCTGCGCCTGCTCGACCGCCACCCGTCCATGATCAAGGAACTGTAGCCGCGTCCTTGGTGTGCGGGCGGCAGGTGTGAGTCGTGGGACAAAACGGGGACAACATCCGTAACTGCCCGTAACTATTGGGCGCCGAAAGTTCGGTTCAACGTCTGAGCCCTGCCGGGGCTGATCCCGTGATCGTGGAAAATCAAGCACTTCCGCCTCGGGCCACCCGCCCGAGAGGGCCGAGATCCGTCCCGAAACGTCCCCCGGCGTCCCCGAACGGGGACAGTAGGGGCCAGGCTTGCCTCGTCTCCTTGATTTTCGGCCCAGGGTCGCCATACTGGTCTTAGACTGGTCTGAATGGGTGGCCGTCATGACCGTTGGTGCCTACGAGGCAAAGACTCACTTGTCCGATCTGCTCGACCGGGTCGCCCGTGGCGAGCGCGTCACCATCACCAAGCACGGCGTGCCCGTCGCGGTGCTTCAACCCCCTGACCCCGCGCCCCGCAAGGACGTGATGCAGGTCATCGAGGATATCGTCGCCTTCTCGAAGGGCCATCGCGCGACCCACGCTGAGATTCGCGAGTGGATCGAGGAGGGTCGGGATTGAGCACAGGCGCCTTCGTCCTCGACAACTCCGTGGTGATGGCGTGGGGACTGCGCGAGGAACGGACGGACGAGGCCCACCGCATCATGCGGATGCTCGGGCAGGCCAAGGCCCTCGTTCCGGCCGTCTGGCCCCTGGAGTTCGCCAACGCCATGCTGGTCGCGGAGCGCCGGAAGCGGCTATCGGATGCGGATGCGGCGTGGCTCCGAGAATCGATCCTGTGTCTGCCGATCTCGGTCGTGACCGAAACCACTCCCCACGTTGTCACGACGGTCCTGTCGCTAGCTCGCGTGCAGGGCCTGTCCGTCTACGACGCCTCGTACCTCGACCTCGCCATGCGCGAGGGGTTGCCGTTGGCCACGCTGGACGACCGCCTGAGGTCGGCGGCGCAGGCGTGCAGCGTGCCGCTCCTCGTCGAGTAGCCCGCCCGCCGACATCTGCGCGGCGTGGCATTTCATGGAGCGAACAGACGCCGGTGCAGCGCCGGGAAGCGGCGGCGCACGTCGGCATCGGCGGCGGC
>CAITNQ010000391.1 GCA_903893785.1 uncultured Gemmatimonadota bacterium | reverse complement strand
CCACTGGACCGCCGTCGAGGACTGCGTCGGCCGGCAGTTGCAGATCCAGGCCGCCGGCTGACGGTAGAGCGTCCACCGGAGGGACGCGGGGTGGTGTCCGGTCGCCCCCGCGGGCGACCACCAGCGGTAGGGTGTCCAGCCAAGCGCTGAAGCCGGTGGCGACCCGCAACTGGAAGCGGAGGGCCTCGCCCGGAGCAACGTCCGCACCGATGAGGAACTCGGGCCCACCGGCGCTGGCCCGGCCATAGACGCCCCGGGTAACGAACGAGACCGTGTCTGTCATTGAGACGGTCCGGACTCGCGGGTCCAAGCAGCGCAGCTGGAACGTCAGCGTCGGCATCAAATCGGGGCGGTCCATCGCCGTCAGCAGCTGCAGCCCGATGAACTCGCCTGCCTGCGGCCTGCCGTCGCCGTTGCCGAGCGAATCCAGAACGGTCAGACCGGCCAGCGGTTGCCACGGCGACACGGCTTCCAGGAGCGCCCGCCCACGCCAGAGTGGTTCCCACCCCTGCTCTGCCTGCCACTCTAGGTCGAGCGTCACGGACAACGAGCAGACACCGGCGAAACCGGGCGACACGCGCACGGTGTACGGCCCGGCAAGCAACGACGCGGAAACGATCCGGCTGTCGCCGTCGCTGCTGACCTGGAGACGCGGGTCGGCACTCCGGGTATGGGCCCGCAGCCGCAGCCCCCTCGGCCCCGCATGGCGAACGAGTTGCCACTGCAGGACGGCCGACTCACCGGCCACCAAGATGCCATCACGCCGTGTACCGCCGATCTGCGCCACAGCCGTGTACGCGTCAGCGAGCGGTTGACTCACCTCGATCCGCGCCACGGCGCGGTCACCGAGCAACTGGATCCCCTCGACGCGCACGCCGCAACTGCCGTCGCGGCTGAGGGATGAGGGGTTCGTAGCGGGCGTGAAGGCGCTGAACCGCACCCCATCGAAGGGATCGGTGGCGTCGCCAAGATTGCCCCCGTGGGCGAGGGCATAGCCGCTGTCGTGAGCCCAGAAGCCCAGGTTATCGCTCCCTCGGAACGGGTCGGGCAGGCGCCCCAGTGGGTACCCCGCATCGAGCCAACGGCCGTCAGCGCACTCCAACTCCGCCAGCGGCCACACGTTCTCCCCCGTGTGCCAGATGAGCAGTCCTGGGCCAGGGAGATGCCGGTCGTAGTAGCTACTGCCCGGGGTCCGGTACTCGAGCAGGAACTGCTCTAGCGGGTAGGCTCCACTGAGTAGCCGCACGGCCAACAGGCGACCGCTGCGACCAACGTCCTCCAGCGCGATCTGCTGCGCGCCCTGAGCCGCGAGGTCGACCACAGCCCAGCCGAGCCGCCGCCGGCAGTACGCCGACAGACCGACAGGACCGTCGTCGCCCTGCCACCCGAGAGCTCCGCGACCCATCAGGCACCAGCAACCGACGCCGGCGCCGTCCTCCTCCGGCCGGTTCCCCGCGGAGGCCGTATAGCCCGCCTCGTAGAGGTCGGGCAGCCCGAGCAGGTGACCGTACTCGTGGGCCATGGCCCCGACGGTTTCGGGCCAGGCCCGCCCCTGCAACACGCTCCCAGCTTGGACGCCGACCAGACCACCGCGCTGGCTCGGGTCGCTACTGAAGTATGGCTGACTCAGGCCCAGGTGAGCGATACCCGTGGCCTCGCCCCGGAGCAAACCCGCCGGTACGTCCCGCAGCACGATGAAGACCGCGTCCACGTAGCCGTCGTCGTCGCCGGAGTTGGGGATCCCGTCGGCGCCGTCGGCATCGAACTGGCTTAGGTCCAAGTCGCTGTCGACCTGGCTGAGCACCTCGCTGGCCAGCGCGCCAAACCTACCCGTCGCCAGGGCGTCGGCAGCCACGTAGTCGGCCGCTGTGCCGGTGACCGCGTAACGCCGGGGCCCTACGCCGCCGCTCACATGCAGTCGACCAAGCGACATCGTTTCCCAGTAGTGGCTGAAACTACCCGGCAGCGACGCGTCGAACAGCCTCCCGGCCCACGAGGGCACCGGTGAGTCCTTTTCATCTGCGAACCGGGCGAATGCCACGAGGACGCGGCGGCCCCCGAGCACCGGGGCCGCCGCGGTCTTGGCCGCCGCTGGGTCGGTCCCCGCCAATGACACAGGCACGATCTGGCTCGCGCAGTCGAATCCGGGTTCGGTTGCCATCGCCCGCGTCCCCACCACAACCAACACGGCCGCTGACAACACTACCGTGACCCGGCCTCTTCCTCGCGGCTTCGGTTGCGCGGGCATGGGTGACCTGTCTGGTGTCGGCCGTCCGATGCCGCGGTAGAGTTGCTCCGCCGGCGCACCTTGGCGCCAGGGCGCAAGCCCGCTCGCGAGGCATCGGGCCGGCAGGCCTACCGTTGGGGCGCGCTGGCAGTAGCCACGACCGGCATGCGCGCCGCGATGCCGTCGGCCCCCATCTGGCGCCGCAGGGCATAGGCGACGAGGTTGGCGCCGAACCGCAACCCATCCTCGGCTTCGTCGGTCCTGGGGTTGGCCCAGTACCAGCTGACGTTCAGGTCGCTGAAGACTACCGCCGCACGATCGTCGACGCGCAGCATTTCGAGAAACACGGCCTGCCCACCTGGCGAGGCCCCGCGCGGAAGCCCGCTGACGAACCTGTTGGGCGTGGTGTAGAGCGGATGGTCCATCGGGACACGTTCCCAGGCCCTGCCCGCCCAACCGAGGACCAGCGGGTCAGCCATCAAGGCCTTGAATTGGCGGTCAAATGGCGTGCCGCGAACGCCGGCCCCCTGCCCGATGAGGCCCCTGGCGCCATCACTCTGCCGGATATCTTCCGCGAAGAGCAGGCCGCCGCGCCGCAGATACGCGCCCAAGCTCGCCTTCTCGCGGTCGCCCAAGAGCAATCCCCCGTCATTCCCAGTCAGGTAGAGCAGCCCGGAGGCGGCCACTGCCGGGTCATCCAGCGATAGCGTCCGCCAGTGAAGCCGACCACTAAAGTCCGGGCTGTGCCGGAGGTAGGCCGCGAGACGCGGCATGGCGTCGGTGAACCAGTCGCGCCTGGGGTTGCCGCCTCGGTACTCAATCACCGAGACAACCAGGGCCGAGGTGCGCGCCGTTGGTTCGGGCGGGCGCCTGTCAGCCCTGGGGCATGCCGTGGCCAGTGTCTCCATCGGCAGGCGCAGCCAGTCTGGCGCCGGGCCCGCCGTCGACCAAGAATCAGGTCCGGTCAAGGGCAGCAGCGGGCCGGCGCCGGGCGGCCGCGGCGGCCACGACCAATCGTCGCCGGGCGCAGGACGCCCCAAACTACCGCGGTCCAGTAGGAGACGGATGCTGCGGCCCGTCTGGTCGACTGCCGCTCGGGCTGAGCCTGCACCCGGTCCACCGGCAGCGGCCCAGGGCCAGTTCGGGTGGCCGACCGCCGCCGCCAAGAAGACCGCAGCGCCGGCCATGGGCCACCAGACCTTGGCGGAGGTGAGCCATGCCCAGCCCGCCCACCAAGGCGCCGTCAGTGCCTCTGCAGAACGAACGCACAGGCCGGCCCCGCTTACGGCCGCGAGAACGCGTCGGGCCGTCACCTGACCATCCAGGCGCTGCGCGCGCGCCGTCTGTCCCAAGCGCTGTACCAGGCTTCGGCTCAACTGGCGCTCGGCCCGGCGCAGACGCCAATGCGCCGTAGCCACCGAAACGCCCAGCATACGCGCCAGTTCGCGATGGCTACAGTCCTCAGTATGATACAACAGCACGATCTGCCGCTGGTCCGGCGACAACTGGTCGAGAGCGGCCGACAGGGCCTCGGTCTGTTCGCGTCGCTCCAGGCGCTCGTCAGCGGGGGCTACGTTTGTGCTCAGCCACCCGTCGCTCTGGGCCTCGGCGCGCGCCCGCGCGTTACGGTGACGCGCCCAGTGCAGGACCGTGGTGCGCGCTACCTGGCCCAACCACGGCCCGAACCGCCTTGGATCGCGCAGGGCGGCCAGCGACTGGTACGCAGTGATGAATGATTCCTGAACCAGATCGTCCACCTCGTCGCAGCAGCGCGCACGACTCAGAACCACGGCGTGGACCAGGCCCGTGTAGCGTTCGACGAGAACGCCGAAGGCGGGCAGGTCGCCGGCCAGGGCCCGGCCCACAAGGCTCTCGTCGGATGTTACCATGGACGCGCTCCATCGGTCAGATCGATCGCAGGGGTGGCCCAAGCGGAGCATAGGCGCCGAGTACAAGAGCCGCGAGACCGGCCGGTGTACGAGCCCCATCACTGAATTGACGGGCGGCCGGCTCGTTGGGTCGTCTGGTCTATTGGCGGACGCGCGCCTGGAGCGCGGTCGACAGGGTCACCAGCAAGGGGGCGACCGAAAGCGCGTCGGCCACGGCCGACTCGAGCGCCGCGCCCCCGCACATGCTCGGATCCCGGCGGGGCTCGATGGATGGCCTCGGTCGGTGACCTCGGGAGCGGGTGCCGGCCACCGGTACCCGGGTGCCGAGCCTGTGGCGGCCCCGGCGGGCCACCCCCGCCCAAGATCGCGCTGAGAGGGCGGGTTCCGCCGCCGAACAGGCGCCCGGTTGGTGGCTCTTCTAGGGCAAGAGCGGTCACGGTGCACCGGCCTCGCTGCCGTGGCCAACAGCGGCCGCGATCGGAAGCCGGGCAAAACGAGGGGTATCTTATGGTCGTGCGGGAATGGTTCGCCATCGCGGCTGTTAAGCCCCGGGGTTGTTGGACACTCCGGAAGGCGCTGGAACGGCCGTTCAGGCGGCCTGTTGGCACCGTTGTCGGTGTTCCGCCGGGGTGCGGTAGCCGTGGCGTGCCAAAAGCCACTGGCTGTTGTGGGTCTG
>CAITNQ010000390.1 GCA_903893785.1 uncultured Gemmatimonadota bacterium | reverse complement strand
TCTGGTACGATGCGCCGGCGGCCTGCCCGAGTTCGTACCTGGGGTGGAAGGCCGAGTACTACAACACCGTCGATCTCACGGGTCCGGTCGTGCTCTGTGAGGACGAGGCCGAACTCGACCACACCTGGGGGGCCGGGGGACCCGGCAAGGGCATCGGTGTTGACTATTTCTCCGCGCGGTGGACCCGCACGATTACGCTGAGTCCCGGCAGCTACGTCTTCCACACCGTCGGCGACGATGGCATCCGACTGTACATTGACGGGAACCTAGTGATCGACGACTGGAACGTGCAGGGGCCAACTGACAGGCTATACATGGTCACGTTCAGCACCCAGGCCAACCACAGATTCAAGATCGAGTACTTCGAACTGCGCGGTGGGGCCACGGCGCGCTTCTGGTACAACATGAATTGACGGTGGGGAGGTTAGGCACAAGCGTGGCACCACCGGGATTCTCGGTTAGTCACGCCCACACGGCATCATATCTTGCGTAACGCAGGTGGGCCCGCGGGTGGTTGCCGAATCCGCCCGCGGGCTCCGAACCCACTTACCGAAGAGCGAGAGGAGGCACGGCTCGGTTCCATAGGGTGTAGATTCCACCGCCACCGCCGGCGGCCAGCAGCCTGCTGATACCCGCCGCGGTTGGCGTATCGGCGCGGCCAGGCACGGCGGACCACGCGGCGCCGGTAAGGTTATGGGCGGCCACGTGGAAGCAGTAGGTCGTGCCTGGGCTGAGGCCGGTCACGGTGAACGCCCGGTCGGACTCCGAGGCCGTACCGATTTGCGGCCAATCCCCCTCGTCGTTGCGCTGGTAGATCCAGAACCCGGCCACCGCGGGTCCGCTGTAGTCCCAGTGCGCCCGGTAGGATGTGGGTCCTACGTCGGAGGCCGAGAGGTTGGTCGGCGCCCCGGGCGCGGCTGGCGTACCGGTGGGAGAAGGCCCCGAGGTCTGCGCGGGCGTGGCGGTCAGCGCGCTCGTGGGCGATGGAGTCATGGTCACGGCGCTCGTGCCAGTAGCAGTTGGAGTACCTATCACAGGCCTCGTGGCAGTGGCGGAAGGGGTTACGGGTGTGGAGGTCGTACCTGCGGTTGGCGTCTCGGTGGCAACCACGGGCGTCAGGGTCGGCGTCGAGGTGGGATGCACTTGGGCGTTGAACGCTTGCGGCAAGTAGGCCAGGTATGTGCCCGTCGTGTCCCCAGACAGCGCGAACCCACTTGTCGCCCTTGACCACGGCGCGCTCAGCCATGCCGCGAGCAGGATGACGGTGGCCACTAGTAACGAAGCACAACGCATTGTTGTCCTCACTTTACCAAACGTCGGACAGGATCATCACCGGCCCGCAATTATAGGCACCACCGCAAGCGCTGTCCAGCGGGCGGGGGCAGCGCGGATCTGGTGCGAAGTGGTACCACGTGCGAACTAGTCGCCCGACCGGACGGCCGGGCGGCGAGTTCGGTGATCGGCGGCAGGGCCGGCGGCGCCGGCAACCACGCGCGCAGGGCTACTCGAACTGCGTCTCGAGGTTGATCGGGTCGCCAAGGAAGCGTGGCTGGGGGTGCAGGAGGTAGATCTCGAACCACGCTATGCTGAGCGCGGTAAACTCGCGCGCCTCGTAGAAGCGCTGGCCGGCGTAGTGATCGTGCCCTGCAACCAGTCCGGTTGCGTCGATGCCAAACGCGCGAGCGGTGAATAGGGTCCGGGGAAGATGGTAGCGCTGGGTCACAAAGACCGCGCGTTGCACCCCGAACACGTACCGCGCTCGATAGCACGTATCGTAGGTGCGAAAGCCAGCGT
>CAITNQ010000389.1 GCA_903893785.1 uncultured Gemmatimonadota bacterium | reverse complement strand
CTGATGCCCGGCGCGGTAAGGAACGATGCGGCCCGATCCAGGAATGCCGGCGCATAGCCTCGGCGGACCAGCTCCTGACGCCGCTCCCGCGCCATCACGGCTGTTCCCTCGACGGCTAACCCCTTGGTCAGCAGCAGGGCGTGACCGGGCTGCAGCCCGGCGGGTCGGACTAGCTGCTCCGGCGTGCACTCGCCCAGCATCTGACCAACCACCACCGGGCGGTTCAGGCCATGGGTGATTTCCGTGTGACCCCCGCAGACCAGTATGCCCAGACTGCTGGCCGCCGAGTGGATGGACTGCAATATGGTTTCGGCCATGGCCAGGTCTGCCAGGCCGGCGGGCAGAAGCACGGTGGCGAGGAAGAACCGGGGGGTGGCACCCATGGCCGCGATGTCGTTGGCATTAACATGGACCGCGTACCATCCGACGGCGTCGGTGGCAAAAGTGATGGGGTCGGTCTTGGCCACCAGGTAACGGTCGCCCATATCGATGACCGCGGCATCGATGCCCACCCCCGGCGGCACCACCAGACGCGCATCGCGGTGGGTGCACGTGCGCAGCAGACGAGCCAGGTCCGCGGCGGGCAGCTTGCCGGCAGGCAGAGACGGACCCCTCATGCTCGGGCCCCCATTTCGTTGCACAGGCTGGCCACCAGCCCGGCCACCGTGGCCGGACCGTCAGGCACCACGGGCGGCGGGAATCCTTGCGCGATCACTGCCTGGGCGGTGGTCGGGCCGATACAGGCGATGGTGGCGCGGCTGAGCAGCGCCCGGGCCCTGCCCTCGCCACAGACGGCGAACAGCCCCGCGACGGCCGAGGGGCTGGCGAACACGACGATATCGAACTCAGTTTCGGCCGTTGTCGAAGCGAACGGGTTCTGCGCCGGCCGGGTGCGGTAGGCAACCACCTGGTCAACGTGGGCACCGCGAGCGGTCAGCAGCCGGGCCAGGTCGCCACGGGCCAGATCCGAGGCCGGGATGAGGCACCGTTGGCCGGCCAGGGAGGGCCCGGGCAAGGCTGCTGCCAGTCCTTCCTGAGTGGTCTCCACTGCCGTCACCGCTACCCGCAGGCCGGCTTCCGTCAGCCGCGCCGCGGTGGTGGGCCCCAGGGCCGCGACGCTAAGCTGCGTCGGCGGAACCGCGGCCCGTTCCCGCAGTCGGGCCAGGCACGCGTCGACGGCGTTGGGGCTGGTGAACAACAGCCAGTCGTAGCGCGCCAGGTCGTCCAGGCAGGCATCCAAGGGCGTCCAGTCGTCGGGCGGGGCCAGTTCCAGCGTGGGCAGGACCGTCACCTGCGCTCCGGCCGCCTCCAGCGCCTGCCGCAGGGGCCCGGCCTGCTCCGGCCTGCGGGTTACCAGTACCCGGCGCCCTGCCAGTGCGCCGCCCGCGGGTTCGCCACGACTCACTGGGTCGGCTCTGCCGCTGCCAGAAGCTCGCGCGCCCCCATGTCCATCAGTTGGCGGCCGGCCTCGACGCCCAGCTCATCGGCCGCAGCGGGAGGGCCTGTCACCGCCGCCCGCAGCAGGCGGGTCCCGTCGCTGGCACCCACTAGCGCGTCCAGGTGAAGCGCCTGGTCCTGAATGCGCCCCCAGGCGGCGATGGGAGCATGGCAGCCCCCGCCCAGAGCCCGCAGCAGGCTGCGTTCAGCCGCCACCGCAGCCAGTGTGTCCGCGTCGCCCAACTCCGCCACCAGCGATCGCCAGGGGCTGTCGGCGCGCATCTGCAGGCCGAGAGCGCCCTGGCCCACGGCCGGCAGGACCTGGTCTGGTTCCAGGTAGGCGCTGATGCGGTCGCGCCAGCCCAACCGGTGCAGCCCGGCCGCCGCCAGCACGATGGCGTCGAACTCGCCGCCGGTCACCTTGGCGATGCGCGTGTCCAGGTTGCCCCTGATCTCGCCCGGTTGTAGATCCGGTCTCAGGGCCAGCAACTGGGCGCGTCGGCGCCGACTGCCGGTGCCCAGTCGTGCCTGCGGGGGTAGTCCCACCAGTCCGCCTGGGAAGCGCGACACGAGCACGTCACGGATGTCCTCGCGCGGCGGGCTGGCCACCACCACCAATCCTTCGGGGCTGTCGGTCGGCAGGTCTTTGAGGCTGTGGACAGCCAAGTCGATCTCCCCGGCGAGCAGCGCTGCCTCCAGCTCCTTGGTGAAGACCCCCTGACCTCCGAAGGATCGCAGCGGCCCGGTGGCCACATCGCCGTGGGTGCGGATGATCTGCACCGCCACCTCCAGACCAACCTGGCGGGCCCGCAGCAGGTCGGCGATCATGTTCGTCTGTGTGAGCGCCAGTTGGCTGCCGCGTGAACCAATTACCAATCGCATCGCCCCTCCGGGTTCGGGCTGCCCGCAGCGTCGGCTGCCGG
>CAITNQ010000388.1 GCA_903893785.1 uncultured Gemmatimonadota bacterium | reverse complement strand
GGCTTCGCGCTGAAGTTCCCCGGCAGTTGGTGGGCCGTACCGCTGACGGCCTTCGGGGAAGGCGAGAGCCTGCGGCGCGCCATCCATCGCGGCGCCGCGGTCGCCATGGTCGCGGTCTGCCTGTACCACGTGGTGTACCTGTCGGTAACGCGGCGGGGCCGCGACCAGTTGGTGGCCATGCTGCCGCGCCTGCAGGATCTGCGCGACTGCGTGCAGATGGTCCGCTATTACCTGGGCGCCACCGACACGCCGCCGGCGTTCGCGCGCTTCAGTTACGCGGAGAAGGCTGAGTACTGGGCCCTGGTATGGGGCAGCGTGGTCATGTCGGTGACCGGTTTCATGCTGTGGTTCGAGAACACGACGCTGCAGCACATACCGCGTTGGGGTCTCGACCTGGCCACCACGGTGCACTACTACGAGGCCTGGCTGGCCGCGCTGGCCATCGTTGTCTGGCATTTCTACTTCGTGATTTTCAGCCCGCGCGTGTACCCGATGAGCCTGGTGTGGTGGAACGGTCACATGTCGGAAGACGAGATGGCCCACGAGCACCCGCTGGAGCTTGACCGCCTCCGGGCCGAGAAGGGCGGCGGTCAGAGCCGCTGAAGTCGGGGGCAGGCCGTATGGCCCGCACGGCCCACCGCGGGCCGCGCGGCCCCGCCTAGCTGCAGGAGGAAGCACGTGAAGAGCCTTGTCCGGGTGGCGCTGCTGGTGACGGCGGCGGCGACGTGGGGTACCAGTGCCCATGCCGCCAACGTGGATTGCCTGGGATGTCACGCCGGCGGCCCGGCCGCCAAGGGCGCCCCGGTGGTGGACCCGCTGCGTTTGGCCGGTTCAGCGCATGCCGGTCTGGGCTGCCTGGAATGCCATCCGCAGGCCGCGGCCAACCCTCATCCGCGCCCGCTGCCGCCGGTGGCTTGCCAATCTTGTCACGACCGCCAAGGATCCGCCCTGGCCCTGAGTGTCCATGGTCTGCGACGGCCCGAGGCCCCGGACGGCGTCAACCGCGCCGCGGCCGGCTGCACTGACTGCCACGGTACCCACGGGGTCCGCTCGACCGAAGCCATCCAGTCCGGTCCAGGGCGGACCGAGGTGGCAGCCTTCTGCGCCCGCTGCCACGAGCGGGTGGCCGCGGTGTACCGCGAGAGCGTGCACGGCAAGGCGGTGGCTTCCGGCATCGAAGATGCCCCGACCTGCACCAACTGCCACGGTGAGCACGTGGTGGCGGCCACCTCCGAGCCCGGGTCCAAGGTGGCGGCAAGGAACATCCCCAGAACCTGTGCCGCCTGCCACGATCAAGAGAAGGTCGCCAGCCGGCTGGGTCTGCCGGTGCGGCGCCTGGCCACCTACTTGGACAGTTACCACGGGGTGGTCAACCAGCACGGCGAGGCCGCGGTGGCCAACTGCGCCAGCTGCCACGGGGTCCACGATATCCGCCCGGCGGCCGATCCACAGTCATCCATCCATCCCGACAACCTGGGCCGCACCTGCGGCACCTGCCATCCCGGGGCCCAGCGCGGCCTGGCTGGGGCGCGCATACATGTAGAGGCAGATCCGAAGAGTTCGCTGGGCATGTACGTGGTCCGGGTGTTTTACACCGGACTGATCGGCGTCCTGATGGTCGGGTTCGTCGCGTACATGGGTATCGAGTTGTACGGCACCTGGCGCAGGAGGAAACCATGACCGCTGAACGCGACGGCGACACCGTCGTCCGACTGACCCTGAACGAACGGGTGCAGCATGTAGTGTTGATGGTGTCGGTGCTGCTCCTGATGGTCTCGGGGCTGTCGCTGCGCTTCGCTGACACCGGGTTCGGCCAAGCCGTCATTGCGGCCGAGGGTGGCATCGAGGGCCGCGGGGCGCTGCACCGCGTCGGCGCCATCGCGCTGTTGTTGCTGTGGGTTTACCACGCCCTGTACGTGGTTTTCAGCGAGCGCGGTCACGCGCAACTGATGGCCATGAAGCCCGGATGCCAGGACGCGCGCGATCTGCTGGCAATCCTGCGCGCGAATCTCACTGGCAGGGGCACGGCGCCGCGTTTCGGGTGGTTCGATTTCCGCCAGAAGTTCCAGTACTGGGCCGTGGGCCTGGGGTGCACGCTGATGGCCGTCACCGGCCTGGCGCTGTGGTTCGAGAGCCAGGCCATGGCGGTGATGCCCAAATGGGTGCTCGACGTAACGCGCATCGTCCACAGCGGCGAAGGGTTGCTGATCTTCGTGCTGCTGTTTGTGTGGCACCTTTACGACACGCACCTGCGGCCGGATGTCTTCCCCATGGACGGATCGTGGCTGCACGGCCGGATGACGCGCGAGCAGCTTCGACAGCGCCACGCCCAGGAATACGAGCGCCGTTACGGCGCGCCAGCCGACAAGGAATTCCGTCCATGAGGCCGCTCCTCCTGCTGCTGACGGCGGCGGTCGCCTCCCTGGCGGCTCCCGCGGGTGCTCAGGTTTCCGGCTGTGACATCTGCCACGGTAAACCCGACTTCAAACGGGTGTTGCAGAGCCACCGCACGCAATCGCTGTACGTCACCCAGGCGCAGATCGACTCGTCGATTCACAAAGGCAAGCGCTGCACGGACTGCCACGTGGATGTGACGGAGATCCCGCACCGGAAGACGCCGCAGCCGGTCAACTGCGTGCAGTGCCACTACGAAGGCAACACCGTGGGCGCGCCCCAGGGCGACATGTACCAGAAGTTCCGCGAGAGCGTCCATGGGCAGGCACTGGCGGCGGGCAAACCCGACGCCCCGGCGTGCCAGGACTGCCATGGGACCCACCAGGTGCGCAGCCACAAAGACCCGCGCAGCCAGGTGGCCCGGGCCAACATCGCCGGGGTGTGCGGCAAGTGCCACCTGGAGGTGTACAGCCAGTACCGCACCAGCATCCATGGCGTAGGTCTGGAACAGGGCAAGGCCGAGGTACCGACGTGCACCGGGTGTCACCAGGAACACGGCATCCGCTCGCACCTGGATCCGCAATCGAGCACGTATGCGGCGAACATTGCGCCGACCTGCGCCAACTGCCATGCCGCCGAAGGGATCGTAGGCAAATACGGCATCTCGTCCGAACAGGTGGGCAGCTACAAAGAGAGTTTCCACGGCGTGGCCAGCCGCTTCGGCATGGCCACGGTGGCCAACTGCGCCAGTTGCCACGGCGTGCACGATATCCGGCCGCCCGAGGACCCGAACTCGTCGGTCAACGTGGCCAACATCCCCAAGACCTGCGGCAAGTGCCACGCCGGCGCCAACGCCAACTACGCCGTCGGCAAGATCCATGTGGCGCCGCGCGACCCCAAGTCGGGCATCGTGTACTGGGTCAGCAGTTTCTTCAAGTGGTTGACGATCTTGACCGTGTGCGGCCTGGTGGCCCACATCATCCTCGACCTGGCGCGCCAGGTGCGTAGCCGCCGTTCGTGACCAACGGGAGAGCGCAGACCGCCATGCATGACGAGGGTCAACGCAGCAAAGCCGCAGACCCGGCCCCCCTGCCGCCGGAACTGGCCGAGGCGGTCACTGCCTGGGTAAGCCAGTCCCTGGCCGAGACCAGACCGGCCGAACTGGTCGAGCGCGTGGTCTCCGAGCGTCGCGAGAGCATCGCCCTGGACGTGCAGGCTCTGGCGCAGCGAATCCGCGCCGAGGTGGACGTCGAGGTTCGTCACCGCGAGGCGTCGACGCCGGCCCCGCGAGCCCACATCGAGTCGGAGCGGCATTTCGTCCGCTTCAGCCTGAATGTGCGCCTGCAGCACATCGTGCTGTTCTCCAGTTGCATCATCCTGATCCTTACCGGCCTGCCGATCAAGTTCCACGAGACCGCCTGGGCCGAGTTCATGTTCGGCCTGCTCGGGGGCATCGAAAACAGCGCCATAGTCCACCGCGTCGGCGCCGTTGGCCTGATGTCAGTGGCCGCCTATCACATGGTGTACCTGGCCTTCTTCGCCGAAGGCCGCCGTAATTTCCTCGGCCTGCTGCCGGGCCCGAAGGATCTGCGCGACTTGGTGCAGATGCTACAGTATTTCCTGGGTCGGTCGACCGAGAAGCCGCGGTTCGACCGCTTCAGCTATGTCGAAAAGTTCGACTACTGGGCCGTGTACTGGGGCATCGTGGTCATGGTGGGTTCGGGCTGCCTCCTGTGGTTCGAGAACATCACCCTCAGCTACATGCCCAAGTACATGCTCGACATCGCCAAAGAGGCGCACAGCGACGAGGCCCTGCTGGCCACCCTGGCGATCATTATCTGGCACTTCTACAACGTGCACTTCAACCCCCGCAAGTTCCCCATGAACCGGGTGTGGATCACCGGTAAGCTCTCGGAGGAAGAGATGCTTGAGGAGCATCCGCTGGAGTACGAGCACCTGATGCGGGAAGAAGGGGAAAGACGGAGGGGGAGCGCATGAAGGCGCTGTTCAGCGCCGTCTGGCGCGGACTCAAACGGCACGTACTGGCCCTGCTGGGCCTAGTGGGTGTGGTGGTCGCCCTAGGCCTGGCAGCCACCGGCGGCATCTACGTCGCCTCGCGGTCGCCGGATTTCTGCACCACCTGCCACTACATGGAGCCGTATTACCGGCAGTGGCAGACCTCAGCTCACAAAGGCACCTCGTGCGTGGCCTGCCATCCGGTACGGCCGGTGACCAATGCCGTGTCGGCCCTGCGCTATCTCACCAACACGAATGACCCGCGGCCGCGGGCCGAGGTCAGCAACGAGAGCTGCCTGGCCAGCGGCTGCCACGATGGCCGGCTGGCCGAAGGCAAACTCACCTTCCAGGGCAAGATTCACTTTGACCACAGCACGCACCTGCAGCAGGTACGGCGGGGCCAGAAGCTGCAGTGCACCAGCTGCCACTCGCAGATCGTGCAGGGCGAACACATCGCCGTAACCGAATCGACCTGTTTCCTGTGCCACTTCAAAGGCGTCGGTGAGGCGCAGGCCATCGGCGGCTGCACCACCTGCCATGGCACGCCCACCGGCACGGTGGAGCACGCCGGGTTCTCTTTCAGCCACGACACGTACCTGAAGGTCGGCGTGGCCTGCGAGCAGTGCCACCTGCAGGTCACGGCCGGCGAGGGCAAGGCGCCGCAGGAGCGCTGCTTCTCGTGCCACGTGGAAAGGCTGGAGCAATACGGCGACGCCCAGTTCATGCACAACAAGCATGTGGGCGAACACGGTATCGACTGCTTCCGCTGCCACGAGAAGATCCAGCACGGCCGGATCCGCATGGTGCGCGCGCTGGAGACTGGTTGTGAAGCCTGCCACCAGAGCCTGCATTCGCCGCAGAAGGAGATGTACCTGGGTTCGGGGGGTCTGGGCGTGGCAGACACACCCAGCCGCATGTTTGCCGCCCAGGTGAGCTGCGACGGCTGCCACACGCGGGTGGTGCAGAGCGGCGCGCCGGAGTTCAAGGAAGCCAGCCGCGAAGCCCAGCGGCAGTCCTGCGTTGCCTGCCACGGTCCGCGGTATGATCTCATGCTCGACGACTGGCGCGCGGCCATGGCCCAGATGACCCAGGAGGTGGGCATTGAGGTCGATCGTGCCGAAGCCCGGGTCAAACAGGCCGGCTCCGGCCGTCTGGCCGCCAGCGAAGCCCGCGTGCTGCTCGAGAAGGCCCGTACGAACTACGACTTCCTCAAGTACGGGCGCGGCGTGCACAACGTCGAATACGCCGTCAAACTGGCCAAGGCGACGTACAGCTTCATCGATACGGCCTTGGCCGGCCTGCAGCGGGGGTACCAGCCACCGACGCGCTCGGCGTTGGTGGCCACGCCGGACGCCTACTGCGCGGTCCTGTGCCACAGCCGCATCGGTCTCCCCGAGACCGTGCAGACAGAGGAACTCCAATTCCCCCACCAGCTTCACGTGGAGGGCGTTGGCGTGGCGTGTACGAGTTGCCATTCGCCGGACAAACACAAGACCCGGACCATCACCCGAACCGAGTGCATGAACTGCCACCACAGCGCCCAGGATATCGCCTGCTCGCATTGCCACCCAGCCCAGGAGGCGTTGTACAAGGGCGAGATCAGTGCCTGGGGCGCCAAGGGGTCGCCGGACCTGATGGCGGCGGCGGGAACGGGCTGCACCGACTGTCACAACCTGTCGGCACCCAAGACGATCGACGCGATCCAGCAAGCCTGCGTGGGCTGCCACGAAGCCGGGTACGACCAGACACTGGCGCAGTGGATCAACGAGGTGCAGCAGGGATCCGCCGCCCTGGGCCTGCAGATGCAGGAAGCCCGCAAGACCATCGAGTCCAGCACCCACGCGTCGCGCGGCGAGGCCACGGCGCTGGTGACACAGGCGGCCAAACTGGTGGAACTGGTCGACAAGGGCAAGGGCGGCGGCCACAACTACCAGCTGTCGCTGGAGCTGCTCGGTCAGGCCAAGGAGAAAGTGGAGCGAGCGGTCAAACTGGTTAAGTAGCCAGCCGCCTCGGCGGTCAGGGCAGGGCGCGCCAGACCCCGTTTGCGGCGCGTGCCAGCACCGGTTGGCGACGGTAGCCACCCAGACCATCGAAGGTGACGGTGCCGGTCAATCCGTCCAGGTGCGTGGCAGCCAGTTGGTCACGGATGCGCGCCCGGTTCAGGCCGCCCTGGGCAATGGCGTTGAGCACCACGCGGGTAGCTTCGTACGCGTAGGCCGCCACGGGTGAGGGCGGGTACCCTTGCGCCTGCGAAAAGGCCTCGCGAAACGCCGCTACGGGGCCATCCGGGCGCCATAGGTCCAGGGGGGCAGCGCCCAGCACGGTCCCCCCCAGGCTGTCGGCCGCAGCCGCGACCTCGGGGCCCACCAAGGGTGCCGGTACCAGCAGCGGACAACGGCAGGCGGCTGCCCGCAATTGGTACATCAGTTCCAGGCTGGCGTCGCCACGACCCCATACCACCACCGCATCCGGGCGACTACGCACCACGCGGGGCACGACGGCGCCCGGCTCGGCAGCGCTGAATTCCAGCTGCCGCACCAAGCTCAGCCCCAGGGCCCGGGCGGACTCCAGCACGCGGTCCCCGGCCGTGCGGCCGTCGCGAGAGCCCTCGCTGACCAGCACCACGCGGCGCCAGCCGCGCGCCAGGGCCGTGCCCAGCAGCAGATCCGCCTGGGTGCGGTCGTCGGGCATCAGCCGGAACACCCAGGGAACGTTGGCGTAGTCGATCGTGCGGTCACCGGCGCCGGGGGTAATGATGGGCGCCCACAGCTTGGCCGCCACCAACTCGGCGGCGTGCGCTCGCTCGCCGTCCAGGGCGGCGATAACCGCCCACACCTCGTCTTCCCGAATCAGCGCGATGGCCTGCGCAGCAACCCGGCCCCACGGCCCATCGTCGGCGCGGAACACCACCTGGTACGGCAATCCGTGGTACCCACCTGCCTGGTTGGCCTGCGTCACCGCCAACTCCACGCCCGCCTGCAGCTCGCGCCCGGCCGGTGTTCGAGCGGGGCCCGTCAGGCCCAGGCGCACCGCGGTAAGCGTGTCCGGTGGTTCGAGCTCGCGCCCGGGCCCCAGGAACGAGGCCCCCTGTTGGGACAGGTCCTGGTACGGCACGGTCTTGACCGAGGACGAATCCGCCTGAACCCCTGACACGCCAAAGGCCAACGCCACCCATGCCCACGCCCCGGCCCGGGGCCAGAGAGTGAACAGAAGGTAGTGCCGGCCTTGGGTCCCTCGCTGCCGGAACCGGGTCAATCGCTGTCGCGGGGCGGAAAAATCGCGGCGCCTTCGATCTCCACCAGCCAGTCCGGGCGACAGACATCCGCCCGGCACACGGTGTGCGGGATATCCAGCGGGAAACCGCGCTCTGCGTACACGCGCTTGAACACGTCGAAGTCCTCGGCCCGCTTCAGGTAGGTGGTCGCCCGCACCAGATCGGCGGGCGTGGCCCCGCTTCCCTGCAGCAACTGCTCCACGTTGAGCAGCATGCGGTTGACCTGGCCTTCGATGTCACCGACGTGGACCACGCGGCCCTCGGTATCGATGCTGGCCGTGCCCGAGATGTACGCGACGGTGCGATGCTGGCAGGTGACCGTCAGTCCGCGGGAAAAGGACGAACCGTACGACCAGGCCTCGTTCAGGGTCGGCGCGTGCATCACCTTGACATCCACCGGCCCTTTGGCCCGGAACGCGTACAGGTCCAGCGAACCGGCTCGGTCGCAGGGGTAAACGCGCCCCTGGATGCCGGTGCTGGCCGGCCGCCGGATGACGCCGTGCCGCTCGAAGAAGGCGTTGCGGACGCGGTTCAGGTCGGCGTAGTCTCGATCCATCTCGGCCAGGTACAGCCAGGTGCGCACGACGTCGCGGAACGTCAACCCCTCGGTCTCGAGTACCGCCTCGGCCAGGTCAAATACTGCCTCAGTCTGCGCGGCGTAATCCATGCCGTCACCGGGCGTACCACCGGTAAGGTTGTTCAGGTGCACGTAGTCATAGCCGGCGCAGTGAATGACCTTGCCCACGGCCGGGAATGGCAGGCCCGGCAGATCGCGGACTTCAGCCGGGGCACCGGGCGTCGACAGCACGACACGGGCCTGCAGTTCGCACAGCACGCCGGGATCGCAGGGCGGTTGCTCCAGCCAAGTGGTAGCCGGCAGCGAGCCCGTGGTGCCGTTGCCGTCAAGGTAGAAGGCTTCGCGGATGCCTTTGAAAACCTCGACCTGCGCCTCGATGTCGCTGAAGAAGACCTTCTCCGTGACCACGTGGTGACGATCTGCCCCCTGCTCGCTCAATACGCGCCCCAGCCGGTCGTACAGATCGCGCACCTGCTCGGACAGGCTGCCGCGATCAGTGGGTCGAATGCCAAGGAAAAGGCTGACCCCTTCACAGCCGTGAATACGACTGACATTGACCGCACCTTCGTGCTGGCTCAGACGCTGGACGCTCAGCGAATGCGAGGCAGGCGCCGCAACAGCGGGTATCATGGAGGTCTCCTCACCCGAACATCGGCGTGACGCAGCAAAGACATGAAAGGTAGTCACAAGCCCGGGCGCTGGCCACGCGCCCGGGTCAAGCGTGGATCAGAAGCGCGCGGTGGCCTTGGGTTCGTCGTACACCCATCGCCCGTGACGAACCGTCGCCAAGATTACCGGCCCGCGGTCCGTGTACACGTCGTCCATGTCAATGGACCCCGTGACCCCGTCATAGTGCTTCATGGCGGCCAGCGCATCGCGAATCAAATAGCGGTTGAGGCCGGCGGTGCGGATGGCGTTGACCACCATCCAGGTGCCGTCGTACGAGTGCGCGGCATACACGTCCGGTTCAGCGTTGTAGCGTTGCCGGTACGCGGCACGGAAGGCAGTCAGCTTGGGGTTGTCGGCTTCGGGGTTATAGGGGTAAGCCGCCACCACGCCTTCGGCGGCTTCACCGGCCGCGTCGATGAAACGCTGATCGACAACGCGGTCAGAGGCGTAGATGGGCATCTTGAGCCCGGCTTCGCGCAGCCG
>CAITNQ010000387.1 GCA_903893785.1 uncultured Gemmatimonadota bacterium | reverse complement strand
GCCGATAGCCGAGTGGACGGGAGGCCGGGGGGTGGATGTCGTCATCGAGGCGACGGACTCAGCCGCAGCGCCCGACCACGCCACGCGCGCCGTACGCATCGGTGGGCGTGTGATCCTGGCGGGTATTCCCGAAGGCGAGGATTTCAGCCTGAGCGCCTCAGTAGTGCGGCGCAAAGGCCTGAGCCTGAAAATGGTGCGCCGCATGGGCCATGTGTACCCCCGGGCCATATTCCTGGCCAGCCGTGGCAAGGTGGCGCTGGAACCGCTGATCTCGCACCGGCTGCCCCTTCACGAGGTGCCCCAGGCCTTAGCCATGGCCGCGTCGCACCGCGAAGAGACGCTAAAGATGGTTGTCGAGCTGGCCGGCGGCATCTGACCCGAACCCGGGCTGGCTGGGCCGTAGGGTTGGGCCGGTGCCGATGCCCCGACCGGGCGGCGCGAACGCGGCTCGCGAGCAGGCTGGGGCCGCTGCGCCGGGTCCACGGGTAGGCCGATGGGTAGACGGGCCGTGGGGCGGTGCTGGGGGCCCCCCTACCGGGTGCCGCGGAGAACGGGCAGCGGCCGTTGGGGTTGGGCCGCGTGTCGGCCGCTCCAGTGGACAGGCCATGGGGCGGCTTTGGGGGGCACCCTTGGCGGCTGCTTCGCGAAACGGTGCGGGGGCCCGGAGGTGGGCAGGTCGCGGGCCGCTCGAGTGGACAAGCCATGGGCCGGCGCTGCGGGCACCCTAGGCGGCTGCTTCCGGGAGCCGGTTGCGGCTCTTGGGAGTGGGCAGGTTACGGACGGCTGGGGTTGGCAGGTGACAGGCAGTCTCGGCGGGCAGGGCGGAGGGCGGCGTGATTCTGGCGTGAGGCGGGAGGGGGGAACCGTCTCACGCCAGAATCGTTAGCGCCCGCTGCCGCTGCTCGGGCGGGTCGCCGGGCGCGTCGGACGGTGGCCGGGTATTGGTGGCCGTGGTCCGGTGCTGGTTTGCCTTGGGGGTAGCCTGTTCCGGAGCCACCAGACCCGGCCTGGCCGGAGCGCTGCCTCAGGCAGTGACCAGGTCGACCAGGGTGTCCTCTTCTGCTTCTGCCTGGGCGGCAGCTGACGGTACCGGCGGGCTGCCTGCCTTGAGGTCGAGCACCTGGCGCAGCGCCGATTCGATGCGCTCGTACACCGTGGGGTTGTCGCGCAGGAACACGCGGGTGCTCTCGCGGCCCTGCCCCAGACGCTCGCCGCCATAGGAAAACCAGGTGCCGTTCTTGTCGACAATGCCGCGATCGACGGCGAGGTCGAGCAGGTCGCCCTCGCGCGAGATGCCGACATCGTCGCCGCGGAACAGGATATCGAACTCGGCCTCGCGGAACGGCGGCGCCACCTTGTTCTTGACCACCTTGACGCGCGTCCGGCGGCCGATGACTTCCTCGCCGTCTTTGATCGCCCCGACACCGCGGATATCGAGGCGCACGGAGGCGTAGAAACACAGCGCCCGGCCGCCGGTAGTGGTTTCGGGGTTGCCGAACATGACGCCGATCTTCATGCGCAACTGGTTGATGAACAGCACCGTGGTGCCGGACTTCTGCGCCGACCCGGTCAGCTTGCGCAGGGCCTGCGACATGAGACGCGCCTGCAGACCCACATGCGAATCGCCCATTTCGCCTTCCAGCTCGGCCTTGGGCACCAGCGCCGCCACCGAGTCGACCACGACGATGTCGACCGCGCCGCTGCGCACCAGGGTATCGGTGATCTCCAGCGCTTCTTCGCCTGAGTCGGGTTGCGACACCAGCAGATTGTCGACGTCGACACCCAGTTTGCGGGCAAAACCCACATCGAGCGCATGCTCGGCGTCGATGAATGCGGCAACGCCACCGCGACGCTGTGACTGCGCCACGATGCTGAGGGCCAGCATGGTCTTGCCGGCGGATTCGGGACCGAAGAGCTCGACAATGCGGCCCCGGGGTACGCCGCCGATGCCGAGGGCCAGGTCCAGTGACAGGGCACCCGAGGGAATGAACTCAGTCTCGATCACCGAGGACTCGCCCAGGCGCATGATTGAACCCTTGCCGAACTGACGCTCGATCTGGTCGACCGCTTGCTTGATGGCGCTGTCGCCGCCGTCTTTGGCGGCCGTGGCGGAACCTGCTTTGGTCTTGGGGACTGCCATGGTGCCCTCCTGGTGGCGTGAACCCCAGTCCCCCGGATTGTGGAAGGGCCTCGGAGCGAGGCGTCGGCTAGCCGGTCGGCACCACGGGGGATGCAGGGGCAATACCTGCACACAAAGATAGTGCTCTTTTGTGCATGTGTCAAACCAAAAGCAGGCCGATGCGGATCCCCTTACAAAGACCGTGCCAGGGCCCCGGAAAGCACACTATCAGGCTGGCGCGCAGCAGGTTGGGGTCGATGCGGGCGAATCTGTGGGCCCCGTATGGGGACGCCAACGGGCAGTTAAGGTTACAGCGCTGGCGCGTTTGGGTGACGCACCTCAGTGCCCCCGGCGCGCGGTGATTATACGCCAGACACCGGCCAGGTCCCGCCGCGGCGTGACCTCGGTGAAGGGGCCCGCGGCGCTGAGCAGCTCGGTGACCGCCGCGGTCTGGCCATCGCCGATTTCCAGGCACAGAACACCGCCGGGGGCCAGCAACGGGCCTGCCGCGGCGGCCAGGCGTCGCACGACGGTCAGCCCGTCCGCGCCACCGTCCAGCGCCAGGTGGGGTTCCCAATCGCGGACCTCGGGCTCCAGGTCAGCGATGGCGGCAGAAGGGATGTACGGCGGGTTGCTGACCACGGCGGCAAAGCCCGCGCCATCCGGGCGCCACGGCTCGAGCAGGTCCCCCCGAACAAAGGTCAGCCGCGTTCCCAGTTCCAGGGCCCGGGCATTGCCGCGCGCCACCCGCAGGGCGGCAGCCGACAGATCGGTGGCCACCACCCGCAGGCCGGGCCGCTCGCTGGCCAGGGACAGCGCCACGGCACCGCTGCCGCACCCCACATCCAGCACGGGGCCCGGTGCCTCGGGAGGCAGCAGTTCAAGGACCGCCTGCACCAGGATCTCGGTCTCCGGCCGCGGTACCAGCACGTCGGCCGTCACGGCCAGAGTCAACTCACGGAAGGCGGCCTTGCCGGTGATCTGCTGGACCGGTTCGCGACGCAGGCGTCGACGGATGTGTTCGCGGTAGGCATCCACCTCGGCAGCCGTCAACTGGCGCTCAAACTGCAGGTAGAGATCCAGCCGCTTCAGGCCCAGCACATCAGCCAGGAGCAGTTCGGCGTCCAACCGGGCCTGGCGGAAGCCCTTACCCGTCAGGTAACGGGTGGTTTCGCTGAGCAGTTCGAGCAGCCCCCAGACGCGCTCGGTCATCGCCCGCGCCGCTCAATCAGGGGGCGGCGCGTTCGACAGCGCGTTCTCCTGGGCCGCCAGCGCCAGGTGGCGGACGAACTCGTCCAGGTCGCCGTCGAGGATCTCTTCGAGTCGGTACAGAGTCAGGTGAATGCGGTGATCGGTGACCCGACTCTGGGGGAAGTTGTAGGTGCGGATCTTGGCGCTGCGGTCGCCGCTGCCGATCTGTTGCCGCCGCTCGGCGGAGATCTTCTCGTTCTGCTGCGCCCGCAGCAGGTCCAGCAGGCGCGCTTTGAGGATCTTGAGCGCCTTATTCTTGTTTTTCAGCTGCGACTTCTCGTCCTGGCACGACACCACAATGCCGGTGGGTCGATGGGTCACCCGCACGGCAGAGTCCGTCGTGTTGACGCTCTGCCCGCCGGGGCCACCCGAACGGTACACGTCGATCTCCAGGTCCTCCGGATCGACCTCGACCTCCACGTCCTCCGCCTCCGGCAGCACCGCGACCGACGCGGCCGAGGTGTGGATGCGGCCGCTGGCCTCGGTCTTGGGCACGCGCTGCACCCGGTGGACGCCGCTCTCGAACTTGAGCCGCCCGTACACCTCGGGGCCGGAAACCAGGAACACGGCTTCTTTGAACCCGCCCGCCGGGTTGAGGCTGGACGACAGCGGCTCAATGCGCCAACCCTGCCGCTCGGCGAAGCGCAGATACATGCGGTACAGATCCCCGGCGAACAGGCCGGCCTCGTCGCCCCCGGTGCCGGCCCGCACCTCCACAATCGCGTTGCGGCTGTCAGCCGGGTCTTTGGGGATCAACAGGATCTTCAGGTGGGCCTCGAGGCGATCGGCCTCGGTGCGGATCGCCGTTCGCTCGGCCCGGGCCAGCTCGGTCAGTTCGGCGTCACTGCCGTCGCGGATGATCTCCTCGGCCTCGGCCAACGACGCCAGGCAGCGACGGTACACGGCCGCCGCCTCGGCCACCTCCCGCAGTTCACTCAGCTCTTTGGCCACCTTCTGGTATTGGCTCGGGTTCTGCACCAGTGCTGGTTCGGCCAGGCGCGCGCTCAGGGCCTCGTAACGAGCCTCGTACTCGCGCAACCGCTCCAGCAGGGCGCGCCCCGGATCGACGTTGGTCATGGTCGCAGGCTCGCGGCCGGAACCACGCCAGGCACGACCTCGCCCAACGCCGAGCGCAGCGCCGCCAGCGCCACCTCAAGCTGACTGTCATCGGGCTCGCAGGTGGTCAGGCGCTGGAGCCAGAGGCCCGGAGCCATCAGCCACCGGGCCAACGGATGGTGGCGTTTGCGCCCCGACAGCTTCAGCAACTCGAAGCCCACGCCGCCCACCAGGGGCAGCAGCGCCACGTGGGTAAGGAAGCGCTCCACCAGGCTCTGGGGGTGCCCGACGACCACAGGGAAGAGCGAGTCCACGACGGCGAACACGGCGATGGCGATGAGCACCACGATGAGCATGAAACTGGTCCCGCAGCGGGGATGGAAACGCGGCCACGGCCGGGCGCCGTCCACCGTGAGCAGGGCCCCGGCTTCGCGCGCAAAGATGGACTTGTGCTCCGCGCCGTGATAGGCAAAGACGCGCCGGATCTCGCCCCAGCGACTGATGGCCGCCATGTACGTCAGCAGCAGCACCACGCGCACGGCGCCAGCCGCCACGTTGAACAGCAGGGCGTTGCGCTGCAGGTGGAGCAGTTGCGAAATGGCCAACGGCACCAGGAAGAACACGCCGATCCCCAGGGCCAGGGAAAGCACCAGGGTCGCCGCCAGGGCCAGCTTCTCTTTCCACTCCGTGGCCCGGGTCCGCGGTTTGGCTTCGTCTTCGCCTTCCATGGCCACGTCAGCCGAGAAACTGAGCGCCCGCATGCCGATGACCATCATCTCGAAGAAAGACACCGCGCCCCGCACCACGGGTATGCCCAGGAGGCGGTATCGCCGCGTGATCGGCATGTAGGCCTCGTCGCGCACGACGATCCGGCCGTCCGGCGCGCGCACGGCCGTGACAATCCGGCCCGGAACGCGCATCATGACGCCCTCGATGACCGCCTGGCCGCCGATAGGCAGGTCCTCGACGATCTCAGCCTGGTTGGCGCTGGGGCTGTCGGCCGCTGGCTTCATGGGAGTACAAACGAAAGGCGACAAGACCGGAGTCCTCGAGGAGTCGGTCTTATCGCCTTATGGATGACGATGAGATCAGGCCTGAGGCGCCGCAGCCGGGCTGCCCTGCTCCAGGTTGTAGCGGCGCTTGAACTGCTCGATACGACCACCGCGGTCCACTACCTGCTGGCGTTTGCCGGTGTAGAAGGGGTGACACTGCGAGCACACATCGACGTGCATGCGCTCCACAGTGGCCCGGGTCTTGACCACGCTGCCGCAGGCGCAGGAGATGGTCGAGTCGACGTATTTGGGGTGAATGCCTTCCTTCACGATCCGTCCTCCGCTTGGCCGATGCAGACAGCTCTAGACACCAGAAAATAGACTCGGGCTCTGTTCCGCGCAAGAGCCGGTGCCCTAGGGGCGCTGCCGGCGTCGCGTCGCCGCGGGCGGGTCCGGCCACCGCAGCGGCGGCGGGCGCCCCGGGCCCGCCGCCGGCGGCTCAGTCGTTCATGACCTTGAGGAACTCCTCGTTCGAACCGGTTCCCTGCATGCGTTCGAGCAGGAACTCCATGCCTTCGATGACACCCATCTGGTTCAGGATGCGGCGCAGGACCCAGATCCGGTTCAGCTCATACTCGGTCAGCAGCAGTTCCTCTTTGCGCGTACTGGTCGAGGTGACGTCGATCGCCGGGAAGGTGCGCCGGTTGCTCAGCTTACGGTCGAGCACCACCTGCATGTTGCCGGTGCCTTTGAATTCCTCGAAGATGACCTCGTCCATGCGGCTGCCGGTGTCGACCAAGGCCGTGGCGATGATGGTCAGGCTACCGCCCTCTTCGAGCTTGCGGGCGGCGGCGAAGAACCGCCGCGGCCATTGCAGCGCCGTGGAGTCCACACCGCCGGTCAGGATGCGGCCGCTGTGCGGCGTCACCGTGTTGTAGGCGCGCGCCAGGCGGGTGATGCTGTCGAGCAGCACGACCACGTCGCGCTTGTGCTCAACCAGCCGCTTGGCTTTCTCGATGACCATCTCGGCGACCTGTACATGCCGCGTCGCCGGCTCGTCGAAGGTTGAGCTGATCACCTCGCCATTGACCGACCGCAGCATGTCGGTCACTTCCTCGGGGCGCTCGTCGATCAGCAGCACGATCAGCGCCACCTCGGGGTGGTTGGTGGTGATGGCGTTGGCCAGCTTCTGCAGCAACATCGTCTTGCCCGTGAAGGGCGGGGCCACGATCAGACCACGCTGCCCCTTGCCGACCGGGCACAACAGGTCCATGATCCGCGTGGTCATGTCCTTGGGCGTGTGCTCAAGGCGGAAACGCTCACGCGGATGCAGGGCCGTCAGGTTCTCGAAGATGGTCTTGTTCTTGGTGACTTCGGGATCTTCGTAGTTGATCGCCTCGACCCGAAGGAGCGCGAAATACTTCTCGTCGTTCTTGGGCGGTCGGATCTGCCCCGAGATGGTGTCACCGGTGCGCAGGCCGAAACGCTTGATCTGCGAGTGCGACACATAAATGTCGTCGGGACCGGGCAAGTAGTTGTAGCTCGGCGAGCGGAGGAAACCGAAGCCTTCTTCCAGCACCTCGAGCACGCCCTGGGCGAAAATCAGGCCGCTGCGCTCGGTTTGGTGCTTGAGGATGGCGAAGATCAATTCCTGTTTGCGCAGGACCGAATACTCGGCCACTTCCAGATTGCGGGCGAGCTCCTGCAGGTCCAGGATGTTCATGTGCTGGAGCTCGACGATGTTCATCTTCTGGATCTTGTGATTACCGGGCGGCACGGGCCGTCGGTTCCCCTTGCGAGACCGCCGGCTTTCGCCTGGCCGGGACGGATCCATGGGCCGGTCATCGGGTCCGCGACGAGAGTCCTGATCGGAATCGGCGTCGGAATCGGCGAACTGGGCGCTGGCCGCGCCGTCGTCTTCCGCAGACATGGTAGACACGCCGGTCGATTCCTGGAGGGGTGGGTTCATGGTGTCTTGTTGCACGTGGGCACCTGTGAAGCGAGGGGCGCAGTTCAGGGGCGCCGCGCCGTGATGGCCGGCTGCATGAACCGCGGTCGACGGAATTACCGTCTGTGGATAATCGAACGGCAAGACCGCGCCTGCCGCCGTGTGTTGCGGCTGTCAGCGCGGCGCATGGCGGCAACAGGCCCGTCGGCGACGCGCTGAGTCAGCATGTCCCTGGACTGTCGGCGCCGCCTCTGAACTGCAGGCAGCGCGTTGCGGCGGGCTCTATCGACCGCAGGCTTCGCACTGAAGGTATAGTTGAGCCCTACTGATTCGGCCGAAGGGAAAGGCTGGGCGAGCTGAGAGTCCGTGACTGCCGTGGGGGGAACCGCTTGGGCTGACCCCGTGGAACTGGGTAGCCGGGTGCTGCAACGGCAGCTCTGCCAATAATACCGACAGATTAGGGCATAAAGTACGGGGAAACTACCCGTATGTCAAGGGCTGTTCTGGCCAGCCCCTGCGAAGGTGAACGCGGCCGGGCACGCCGAACCGCGTCCACGTCGCGACGGGCAGGAAGGCTGTGGTTCAGTTGCCCACGACCTGGGCAGCGTTGACAATGGTGCGACCGAAGTCATCAGCGAAACGGAAGAAGTCCAGGAAGTCGATTTTGCCGTCCGCGATCAGATCGTAGCGTGAGTCGAACGTGGTGCTCCCCTGCTGCAGACCGAAATGGTCGGCAAAAAGGAAGAAGTCCTCGAATCCCACCGAGGTCCCCTGACGCGTGAACCAGCCCAGGACCGGCCGCCCGTCCGTGCCCAAGGGCTTGACGACCAGGGGCGTGCTGGTGGACCCCGACACGTTGGCCAGTGACAGAATAGTGCCCAAGTTGGCAAAGGGATCGCTGGGCGACTTGGCCAGGTTGCTCAGGGCCGTGGCAACGGCGCTGGAGGATGGCTCGCTCGACGAACTGGGCGGTTCGGCGATGGTGAACTCGACGATGGTACTGCCCTGCAGGATCTGGTTCACAGTGATGCGGCTGGCGGAGATCCCCAAAGCGGAGGCCAGATCGGCAATGAAACGCTGCGTGAACTGGGTGATCGCGGGCCCGTTGGTCAGGTCCAGCACGTAGCTGAGGGTGAGGCGGAGCCGGACCGGCGGGATGCCACTGCTGACGATTACGATGCGGGCCAGATCCGCAGCGCTGGCTGCCAACGGCGCGTAGAGGGTCTCGTTGGCCGTGTCGAAGGGGTTGACCGAGTAAACGTATGACTGCCCGCGCTCGACCGTGGCATCTGTGTACGTGTTCACGCCCGAACTGAGGGTAGCCAGGAGTACGGGCTGCCCTGTCGCGCCCGCCGCGCGGTAGACCCGGTAACCGTCAACACCGCCACGCGGGTAGTAGCCACTGCCGAAGTTGGCGAACGTGACCGCGTCGTCCACCGAGGGCACCCAGGTGAGCACCACGGAGCGGGTTGTGCCAGTACCCGCCTCCAGCGCCTTGAGCTGGGTCACAGGCGCCGGGGCCAGATTGTCGACCGCCCCCACAGACTCCGAGATGACCAGCGCATGGGCCGTACTGCCGAAGACTGCCACGGTCAGCGCGGCGGCGCTGAGGATGCTGGATAGCCGTCTCATGGAAGACTCCTCAAAAAGATGGGGGGCCGGAGGGGCACAATGCCGTCAATGTACCGGGGTCGGTGCGCAGGGTCAAGCGGACTGCCACGAGCCGAAGACCGGGCGCAGCCACCGGCCCAAGCCTTGGGCGCCGCCGGGCCGCCCAACGCAACTCGCGGACGCCCAACTGGCAGGCAACCCGGCATGCACCCGGTGAGCAGTGGCGGTAAGCAGCGGGTGGCCAGCGGCTGCCGGTGTGCGCAGACGCCCACTTGGCGGGCAATCCGGCGTGCAGACGCCGCGCACGGGGCGGGAGGCACGTGGCGGCCAGCTCCCGGAAGGGCCCGCGTGCACGCGCCACGGCGTTTGAGCAGGGACGGGTTCGGGGCCAGTGGCCATGGATAAGGGGGACCGTGGCAGCCCGGACAGCGGATGACCTGCGCCGGCGTGGCAGAACAGACAGCGGCGCGGCCCCACAGGGACCGCGCCGCGTTGGTAGACCCGGCCTTCAGGTCGGCTCGCCGAGCTTACTGGTACACGCCAGTTTTCCCGAAGAAGTCAGCAAAGGCGAAGAAGTCGTCGAAATCGATCTTGCCGTCGGGCACGCCGTCCGGGCCACTGATGTCGAAGATGGCATTGGCAGCGCCTGACGGAGCCGTCTCGCCAAAGTGATCGGCGAAGACGAAGAAGTCGTCGAAGTCGATCTTGCCGTCCGGCGTCCCCTCGCCGCCGCTCCAGTCACCCTTGATCTCGGTGCCGGTGACCGGATCGATCAAGATGGGAACCGCACTGCGCCCGGAACCGGCCACGGCCACGGTGACCGCCGGTTGGGTGGCGTCGTTGCTCGTGATGGTGATGAGGCCAATGTAGTTAGCGGCCTCAGCCGTCGGCGTGAACGTAACGACCACGTCGGCTGACCCGTTCGCGGCGAGCGAAATGGCACCGGTCCCGGCAACCGAGAACTCGGCCGAACCGGTGAAGCTCACATTGCCCGTCAATGCCAGTTCGCCGGCATTGCTGATGGTCAGGGTGCGCGACACCGCACTGTCAACTTTGCTGGCGCCGAAGTTGATCTGCGAGGCACTCAGGTTCACGACCGCAACCGGGCCGCCGGTGACCGTCGCGGTCAAGCCATAGGTGATGGACCGATTGACCGGATCGTTGGTGCTCAGGGTCAGGGTGCCGGTGTAGTTGCCGTTCAGGTTCTGCGGGGCCGTGGCGCTGAAGCTGACCGTGAAGGTATCGGCAGCGCCCTTGGCGATGCTCAGGGTAGCCCGGTCGCTGGCGAAACCGGCACCGGTAACGGCGATCGTGACCCGAAGGGCAGCGGCGTCCTCGACCACGGCCAGGTTGTTGACCGAGAAACGGGCGCTGGCGCCCCGGCCGGAGGCGACCTCGCCAAAACGCAACAGGCTCTCGACCATGGCAGCCGGCGGGGTCACTGAAATGACCGGCGGCGGACCCAGGCTAAGGGGCTCGGACGTCACGGCACTGGAGGCGTTGCCGGCCTTGTCAACGGCTTTGACCTGGTACGTATACGTGGTGCCACTGACCACTGTGGCGTCAGTGTAACGCCCGACACCGGCAGCCACCGTGGTCACCAGTTCGAGGGAACCACCGAAGGCAGCGCGCCAGACCTGGTACCCGGCGACATCGTTAACGCGGCTGAACACCCCGTAGGAGGTGAAATCGGTGCTGGTGGGCTGCTGCCGAACCTTGTCGCTGACGGAGAGATTCCACGTCAGGGTAATGCTCGGACCGGCCAGATCCACGTCGGTAACCAAACCCGTGACAGCGTTGGGGGCGCGGTCGTCGGTGCCGGCAGCCAAGCCTGACCTGACCGACTGCGCGCCTGCGGCGCCCACAGCCAGGAGACTCAGACCCACCAGGGTCAAGCCTGCCAGAACACTCCTCTTACTTCTCGACATTTCCCATTTCCTCCTCAGCAGCTAACGGAGCCCCTCCCTGGGAGCCTGGGGGAGCGTTCCGGCGCATAACGGCGCACTTCGCTAAATCCGCCTAAGACGCGAGATCGGGTAAGGCAGAGAACAACGAAAAAGCAGGGACGACGACAGACGCCCCGGAACGAGAAGGCAGAAAGCACGAATCAGGGCGTAAAACCCACGCAAATTTAGGATATCGGCAAGTCAAGTCAAGCGAATTCTTCGGTTTGCGGGGGGCCGCCAACGGCCCCAGGCACCTCGGCGCCAGCCTTGACCAGCAGCCGGCCGGCGGGTACCTTGGCCGCCATAACCACGGCCGCGGTGGCCGCGCCGCCACCTGGGACTCCGGGCTGCGGCCCCCGGCGCCCGTTATCCCCCAGCCGCGATCGCCGCCCAGCCCATGCCCCGCATACCCGATGACATCGTCGAGCAGGTGCGCACCGCCAGCGACATTGTCGAGGTGGTGGGGCAACACGTGCAGCTGGTCCGCCGGGGGAGCGCCAACTACTTCGGCCTGTGTCCCTTCCACAAAGAAGATACCCCTTCGTTCAGCGTCAATACCGAGCGGCAGATATACCACTGCTTCGGCTGCAACGCCGGCGGCAACGTGTTCCGCTTCGTCCAGGAAGTTGACCGGGTCAGTTTCACCGAAGCAGTCACGTACCTGGCCGAGCGCGCCGGTATCCGGTTGCCGGAACACGAGGCACCGTCGGCCGCGGTCGCCGAGAACGACGCCCTGTTCCGGGCCAACGAACTGGCCCGCAAGTACTTTCAGCACCTGCTGACGAGCGATCCCCAAGGGCACAACGGGCTGAGTTATCTGCGACGGCGCGGCCTGGACGAGGACGTAATCGCGCGCTTCGGCCTGGGGTACGCGCCCTCGGCCTGGGACGGCTTGATCCAGGTTGCCCGCCGCCGCGGCCTAAGTGCCCAGGTGCTGGAGAAGGCGGGTCTGGCCTTGCCGCGCCGCACCGGCAATGGGCACTACGACCGCTTCCGCGACCGGGTCACCTTCCCCATCGCCAACCTGACCGGCCGCACCATTGCGTTCGGCGCCCGGGCGCTGCAGGCCGACCAAGACCCGAAATACCTGAACTCGCCGGAAACCCCCATATACCATAAAGGATCGGTTCTCTACGGCCTGGATCAGGCACGTGAGCCCATTCGCCGCCAAGGTCGGGCCCTGGTGGTCGAAGGGTACATGGATCTGATCAGCCTGTCCCAAGCCGGCGTCGAGCACGTGGTGGCCTCGTCCGGGACCGCCCTGACCGATGACCAGTGCCGCCTGCTGGGACGCTATGCGCGCGAGGTCCTGCTGGTCTTTGACGGCGACGCGGCCGGGACACAGGCTGCCGTGCGCGGGGCCGAGGCGGCCCTGGCCGCCGGGCTCGAGGTCCGCGTGGTCGTCTTGCCCGAGGAGCACGACCCTGACTCGTACGTGCGCGAGCGGGGTGTTCAGGGCCTCAACCAGTTGCTGGCCGAAGCCGCGCCCGTCCTCGAGTTCCTGGTCCAGCGCCTACGGCAACAGCACGATCTGGGCACCGCGGCGGGCAAGGGCCAGGCACTGGAGTCGCTGCGGCCGCTGCTGACGCGCACGGCCGACCCGGTGCGACGCGATCTGCTGCTGCGCGAAGCCGCCCAGCGCCTGGGGGTGGACGAAAGCGCGATGCGCCAGTCCATGCAGCAGGCGCAGCGTCGGCCCGGGCGACCGCTGCCCCGGAACGACGCCGACGCCCCCCCGGCCACGGCCAGCGCCCCCCCGCCGCCGGCCGCTGAAGTGGCCTTCCTGGGCATCTTGCTCAACCACCCGCGCCTGCTGGCGGCCACCGCGGCCGCCCTGCCCGTCGAGTCCCTGACCCACGCCAACTGCCGCGCCCTGCTGACGCTCCTGCTCAGCCACGCGGATGCGCCTGGGATCGTGGACCCGGCCCGCCTGGTCACCGAGCTGGAGGACGCCAGCCTGGCCCGCCTGGTAACCCAGTGCACCATGCAGGGCTTTGACCCGGACCAGGTCGATGCCCAGTGGCAGGACTACTGCCGGCACTTCCAGCGGGAGTCGCTGACGCGCCAGATCGAGCGGGCCCGCGATCGGCAGCGGCAGGCAGCGGCTGCCGGCGACGAGGCCGGCATGGTGGAGACCGCGGCCGAGATCGACCGCTTGGTCAAGGAACGCCGGGCCCTGCTGCCCGAGCCGGCACCTTGACCCGGGGCCCGCGTGGCCTACCTTCAAAGGGCGAAGGGGCAGACCGGGCATGCCGCGCGGCACGTTACCCAAGCTGTTGAGCCGCAACCGATCGCCGAGCGTGTCCCGGCCGGTAGTGCGGAACCGCGGCGGACTCGTTGCCCACGCCCAAGGCAGGTCAGCGCCGCAGGCAGCAAGCGCGTGCGGGCCATCAAGGCAGCCTCCCCCAGTTTGGGGCCCATAGCTCAGTTGGTCAGAGCGGCGGACTCATAATCCGTTGGTCGTAGGTTCAAGTCCTACTGGGCCCACCATTACTGCCACAACGACTTACGTGGTGTTTCACACAGCGTCGAAAAGGGCCGGAACAGGCGTTTTTGACCGATTTTTGACCACTGCGTTTTTTTGCGGTGCCAGCGGCGGGATCATGCCTGAGGCCCCAGGCATGGTCATTGCTTCGGTAACCGTCCCTTCGCCGTCCTGGCCCCGGCGGCCGAAACCAGGGTCTGAGTTGCGTCGCACTTTGTGGCGCTTCATCATGGCCGTGAGGTCGTCGGGATCTATCACCGGCTTCGACCGGACCCGGGTGTAGGGCAGTTCGCCGTCGCACAGCAGGCGGTCGATGGTCGAGCGGTCGACTCCGAGGGACCACGCGGCTTCCTCGATCGACATGCCGATCTTGGGCAGCTGGCGCGCGGCCTGAACTTCAGCGATACGGTTCTCGTTGCGTCGTGGCATTTCAGGCGGCCTCCGCCGTTGAGGGTGTGGTCAGTTCCAGCATCTCGACCAGGCGCGACGCCGGTCCCGACCGTTGCCGGAGCAGGTCGGCCCGCATCTGGTCCAAGGCTTGGTGGCACAGTTGTCGCGCCCGCATCCGCGAGACACCGATCTGGGCGCCGATTTGGGTCAGCCCGACCGCCGGACGGCCGATACCGAAGTGCATCTCGACGACCACCCGCAGCGGCGGTTCCAGCGATGCCACCAGCTCGCGCACCGACGCCCGCATCTCGGCACACACCAACGCCCCCTCGTCTTCGTCAGCCGGGGCCGGCAGGCTGTCGAGTTGGGTCGGGCCACCTGGGTCGTCGGCGTCCGCCGGCGCGTCCAGGCTGCTCTCAGTGGCGAAGGCATACTCCGCCCAGTCCGCCGGTTTGCCGGCGAGCACCCCCTCCGCCACCGCGATCGCCACGGCGTCCACCAGGTCAACCGCCTCGCCCAAGGCCTGCTGCAGCCGCGCGTGATGGCGCCTGACCCGCCGCCGATCGGCAATCGCGTTGGCGGGCAGGCGCACGTTGGTCACCTCAGTGGCCAGCGCCAGGCGGATCTCCTTCCGGATCCACCACGCGGCGAACGAGACCAGCCGGGTTCCGTTGGCCGGGTCATGCTCGTCGATGGCGCGGATCAGCCCCAAGCAACCCGCGCTGATCAGCTCCTGGAGGCTCAGGCCACGTCCGGTGTGCTGGCACGCCACCGCGCACACGAAGCGCAGGTTGGCGCGCACCAGCCGGTCAAGAGCGCCCATCTGGCCATGCTGCGTGTAGTCGGTCAGCAGCTGCGCCTCCTCGTCGCGCGTTAGCGGCGGCAGCGCACCTGGGGGCGGTGTCGGTCGAGGGTCCGGCATGCTTGTCTCCTTCGTCCTGGGTGGCCCGAGCGCCCCGGTCGACGCCCGGGCCCAACGCGTGTGCCGTCAGTCGGTCTTCGCGTCGAAGGTGCAACTCAGGTGGTCGTCGCCTCGCACCACGTCGGTCCCCGGCAACAGTTCCCCGGTGGCGCGCAGATGGCGCTTCAACGCCGTCTTGTCGGGCTCGCGCACCGTCCGCACGAACTGCTCAGGGGCCGCGGCCAGGAACGCGTCCAGGTCGAGGACCTCGATGCGTTCGCGCCCGGCGACCACCCGCAGCGTACCGTTGACCATGTCCAGGGTCTTCCTGCCGCACCAGACCATGTAGGCCATCAACCCGCCCTTGTGCCACGCTTCGCGACGTTCGAGGCGTTCGCGACGCCGCTTCGCCCAGGCCGTGATGCGGTCGTGCATGGCCGTCGCCTGGGCCTCGATCTCGTCGAGCTCACGGCGGATCAAACGCACCTGGTACAGATGCCGCTCGGCCAACGCGGCGCAGTCGATGTTGGGGGCCGGGACATGCACACCGTCGAGGTATTCGTCGGCGGCACTCTCGCGGTCACGCTCGTCGTCATCCAGCAGCCACATCCAGTCGCTCAACTCGGGCTGGTGCTGCGGCACCGGAAACGGGCCTTCGGGTAACCTCAATGCGGTGCTCATGTCGCGTCCTCCTGCGTCTCTCGCGCTCGGTCGACGAAGATGCCGGCGCGCCGCTGGCGCCGGATGCGCTCATACTGCTGGACCTTGTCTGCATTGGCAGCCCGCCACCGACGACTGCACTCCCGCGCCTGGTCGGGATGGGCTGCCCGCCACCGACGGCTATGCTCTCGCACCCTGTCTGGATGGGCGTTCCGCCATCGGCGGGTGGCCTCGCGCCGACGGGCGTTGCGTCGCGCCACGCTGTCCGTCGACGCGGCGGCCGCCTCGGACGCGGCCAACACCTCCGACGCGCTGTCGGCCGATGCCCGGCCCGTGTTGCGTCCCATCAGTTGCCGCAGCCGAGCCAGCGAAAACGCCCCGGCCCTGGCCGCGCCCTGCACTACACTCCTCGCCGCGTTCTTCACGGCCTCGGTCCCCCCGTTGCTCATGCGATCACCTCCCCGTCGAAACTCACCTTCGCGTCGTGCACGGCCCGCACCTGCTCCGGTGCCAGGCACGAGACGATCGCCAACTCGTCGATCGTGTACCACACCGCCGGCGGCGCGGCAGTCCCTCGGTCCGGCGGCACGTCCTCCCGCCGTGGCACGATGCCCACCAACTCGCCCTGCACCTCCTCCGTTCGGGTCGTCCCGTCCGCACCGAAACGGCGGACCCGACGCCGCGGCGACCCCTTCTGCGCCACCCGCCGCGACACCATCAGCAGCCGGTTCCCGTGGCGGCCCAAGTAGCGATTAAGGGGCACCACGTCCCACGTGCAGGGTTCCTGGCGCGAGCGCTCCGCCAGGTACCGCGACAGTTGCGACACCTCATAGGCTGGCAGCATGCCGCACTCCCACGCGCACCACAGGCGACAGTGCGCCGTGTCCAACTCGTCCCACACCTCCGCCGCGTCGATCGCCTGCCAGATCGACTCCGCGAGCTGCCGCCGTGCCTTCAGGTCTTCGACCAGGTCGTCGCGCGCCGCCGCGATCCGCGCCCGCAGTTCGTCCGGCAGCGCCGCCACGAGACGGCTGGGGCCGTGCAACTCGAGGCCCTCACGGGGCCCGTTGACGGTCAGCACCAACCGGTAACCGCACTGGTCCAGTTCGGCCAGCAGCGCTGTCTGGCGTAGTTCAGGTCCCCCCGTCGGACGCGAGGGCGGGACGAGGGCCCCAGCGTCCCCGGAAGGATCGACTGGATCGACCGCGGTCCCCCCAGTAGATGCAGACACGACTGCTTCAGTCATTTCGCCTCCTACCACCGCTCGTCCTGTGCCTCCGACCTGAGTACGATGCCGTCCCAATACGCCACACCGTTGGTCTTGCTGAACCCGACCCCCTTGGCCTTGAGCCGCTGGCCAAAGCTCTTCGTGGTCAGGGCGCGGCCGTGGTTGGCCTCGCACCACGCCACGTACCGGTTGTAGAGCTCCCGGCGCGGCACCCGGCGGCCCTCGCCGACGCACTCGCTCATGAACTCCGCGATCACGTCCTGGTCGTCGCGGTACTCGGCCGTGGCGCGCATCACCTCGTCGGGCATGGACAGGCCCTGCGTCCGCCAGCGCGCGCAGCCCGCCAGGGCCCAGTTGAGGATGCCGGGCAACTCGTCCTTCAACGCCCGCGTCAGCTGCTCTTTGTTCTCCGCTGCGGGGTAACCGGGTTGACCGAACTGCACCTCGAACGGCAGCAGACGCAGACGCCGCCAGGTACCGTGGTCGGCCGACGGCACGTCGGGTTCGGCATTGGTGGCCAGGACCAGCTTGAACGCGGGGGTGTAGGAGAAGAACTCCTTGTGCAGGAACCGGGCGGTGATCCGGTCGCCGCCGGTGGCCCGTTTGATCGTCGCCATGTCGAGCCGGACGTTGTCGTTGGTCTCGATGGCGGTGACGAAGCGCGCGCCACGGAGCGCCGCCAGGTCGTTACGCACCGCGTCCATCTGGCGCGTCTGGATGAACGCCGTCGGTGCGGCTTCCTTGGCGTACGGACCGAACAGGGCGGCCAGGACATCGAGGAGCACCGACTTGCCGTTGCTGCCTTTGCCGTAGAGGATCGGCATGATCGCCTCGGACGTGCTCCCGGTCAGGCAGTAACCGATGAACTCCTGGACGAACCGCACCAGGCGCTGATTGGCCGCGAACACCTCGTTGATGAACCGTTCGTACCGCGGGCACCGGGCCTGCGGGTCATACGTCACCGGCACCCGCAGCGTCATCAGGTGGTCCGGGTCAGGGGCGATCAGCCGGCCGGTGACCAGGTCCAGCGTGCCATTGCGCACCGGCAATAGCCAAGCCCGCTGGTCCAGGTCGTCGATGTTCACCTGGAGGGCAGGGTGCGACCTGGCCAGGTTCACCATGGCCTCGATCCGCGCCGCCGACTCGCTGGCCTTCTGCCACTTGGGCAGCGCGTCCTCCTCCTCTCCCTCCTTGCGCCCCGGCACCATGTGCATGCCGCGCTCGGTCTCCGGCATGGCGGCCACGGTCTCGATCGCTAACTCAGTGACCTCACCGGCCTCCGGGTTCCAGATCGTGCCATCCCAGACCAGGAACTGGCCCAGTCCGTGGCAGTACCGGATGCGGTGGCCGTGCCGGTCGACCAGCCGGTTACGATTGCCGACGTCCGTCAGGGGGTGGACCTCGCGCGCCGGCCGCGGCTCCAGCAGGTCACCGTGCCGCGCGGCTTCGGCGGCCAGGGCGATCCGCCCGGCCGGTTCGTACCGGCGGTGCGCCCGGGCGGCGATCTGCTCGATGTAGTCCAGCGTCGCCGGCGGCTCGAACCGTCGGTTGAGCGCCTGCAGCGCCGCGCCGATCTCGGGCGGCTGCCACCCCCGTCGCACCAACGAACAGGCCTCGTGCCACAGCACCGGATTGCGCGCGCCTTTGCGCACCACGTCGGGCAGCGGGTCTGGCGGCCGCGTCGGCGTGGCGATCCGCGCCACCAACCATTCAGGTGCGGGCGCCAGCGGGATCTCGCCCAAATGCAGCGCCGCATCGTGCTCGTATGAGCCGCCCGACACATGGTTGGAGCCCGCGGCCACGACGTAGCCCCCGAGCCCTTTGGTGTCCAGGCCCGGACCGACGGCCGAGGTGGTGTTGCGGACGCGGGCGTCGGCCGCGAAGAGGAGGTGTCGGCCGCCACCGCCGGTCTGCCACTCCGGCGTGTCCGGCAGCGGTCCGTGCTGCGTCTCCAGATCGGCCAGCGACACATCGCCGCCGGCGCGGGGATCGATGTCCAAGACCCAGAACACGTGGCCGGTCGCCACTCCGATGTTGGCCTGCGGGTAGACCGTCCACCACTGCTGGATCTCCTCCGCGTCGTTGACCGCGTCGTGCACCCCGCGGGGCGCCGCCGCCGCGATCGGGTGCTTGCCGGGTGAACCGCAGTCGGCGTTGCCGCAGGCGCAGGTGCCGTCCTCGCGGACCCAGTGCAACGGCAGCAGACGCGCCCCTTGAGCCTGCAGGGACATGGCCGCCGTCAGCCGGTTAACCCGGGGCCACGCAGTGGCGTTGACGCGTACCGCCGTCATGCCGCCGGACCCGCGGTGGCCGCCCAGGTCACGGCCACCGCCAGCGCTGACCACCCATGCGACTTGATCCCATACAGCGGTCCCGGGTGTTTCTTGGACCCGACGGCCACCTCCTTGCCCGGGCCGAAGTGGTCCAGCAGCGCCCGCCGCACGTGTGGGTCTTTGGCCTGGGCATTGCCGCACAAATGCAGCTTGACGTCCCGCCGAGTCACTTGCGCGAAGGGCAGCCCCACCAACTGGGCGCGCTCGCAGAAGCGGCCGATCCAGAAAACCGTGGTGAAGGTCTCGTCGCCGACCGGCATGCCCATCGCCTTGACGGCCTCGCAGACCACCGGGCCGCGGTGGTTGGGGATCACCGACTCGAGCACCACCACGTTCTGTACGTGACCTGTCTCCGCCACGGTCCAGGCGTCCGTCAGCACGACGTAACCGGTCGCGACCGTCCCGGGGTCCAGTGCCAGTAGCATGGTGTCTCCAGGGGATGCGGCCCGGGCGCACGCCGCCCGGGCCTGGGGAGAGGGGGGTTAGAACGGGAGCGACGCGTCGTCGTTCGGGTCGTCGGCAGCGACCGTTGACACGACGGCGGCTGGGCTCTGCCCCGCCGATTGAGGCGCACCGTTGCCGCCGGACACCGCCTCGCGTGCAGCCGCGGCACCCGACGCCGGCAGGGGCTCGGGCGCCTCGACCGGTTCGTAGGGCATGTCCGCCGGCCGCTGCACCCACTTCACCAGCTCGAACACCGGCGCGTAGTTGACCCCGTTGTCGCCCTTGATCGCCTCGGTGCGCGCCATGCGCACGGCCGGCACCCACAGGCGCAGTTGGTCGCCGCGCGCCTTCGGGTCGGACATGCACTCCGAGTACAGCTTGTCCAGGGGCTCCAGCACGCACTGAGCGCCGCTGGAGAACACCCGCAGGTCACCACCGGCGGCCGCGGCCAGTTTCATGGTGCAGCGGACCTGGTAGGCCCAGACGGGCTTGCCGGCAGCGTCGCGTTCGTCGGGCTGCGCGATCATCTCGCCGCCCAGCGGCCCGAGCAGCTCCTTGAACGTCTGCCGGTTCCACCACCCGTCGGCGAACGACTCCAGCGCCAGGTAGAACGCGAACTGCGCGGTGATCTCGACGTCCTCGTTGCCCCAGCCGTCGGCCTGCTGGACGCGATCGATGCGGTACACCCGACCGGCTTTGGCATTGAACTTCACGCGGGGGCGGAACAGTCCGCCGTTGGCGGAGGGCATGCGGAATGCGCCCATGGCAGCTCCTTGTCCGGGCGTCGGCCCGGCGCGAAAGGGAGAAGGCGTGGAGGGGCTAGATGCGGACCAGGAGGATCTCAGCGAGGCGGACCAGCACGTACGCCGCGCCACCGAGCGCGACCCGGCCCGCCCACAGGCAGATGGCATCGAGCCGCGGACAGATCGCGACGCGGGCGTCCCTGACTGCGGTGGCGCCCTGGTGCCGGCCTGCCGGGAGGGCGTCGTGGACCGCGCATTGGGCCCGACGCGCCGGCGGCGCCGTGGCCGCGGCGCCACAACAGGCGGTGGTGGCGGCACGTGTGCGGACGGCGTGGTTGGGGGTGTTGTGTCGGGCGGTGAAGGCAAAACTGGTTTTGCGGGCTGGGGCGGGAGAACGTAGCTTAGGTGTACGCATGGGCACCACTCCTAGGGGGCCTGTGTGTTACCCGCACTGTCTTCGTGGGCCGCGCGGGCTGTCTTACCGGGGGACCCAGCGCTAACTGGGTCCCCCGTCGTGTTGCGGTCAGGTGGTCGCTCCTTGGCTCGGGTGCGCCGGCGCGGTGGCCCCGCGCGGTCCGAACGCTTCGCGACGGGTTTGACGCGTTCGTCGGGCTTCGCCGGGGCGCGCGCAACGCCCACACGATCCGCCTGCACAGAGCATGGTTTGGTGAACATGAGTCGTCATATAGCAGGATCCCACCAAATGACACCTGAGAAGTTGGCTGAGGCGTTCCATGCCGAGTTGCTGATCCGTATGCGAGAGATCATCCCCGATCGCTGGGGCGCGTATGCCGACGCCGCCAGGCGCTTCGGTGTAGCGCAGAGTACCGTCCGGCAGTACATGACGGGCGCTCACGCGCCGCCGGCTTGGTTCCTGGCTCACGTCGCCGTGGTGGCCGGCGTCAGCCTCGAATGGCTACTGCTGGGAGTTGGGCCGAAATACCGCCACCAGAGCGCTGAGGGTCTGGCTCGGGAAATCCTCCTCTTACCGCCGCCGGCCCAGGCCGCGATCGCGGCCGCCGTAGCCCAGCTACGCGCCCTTCGTCCGAATGGTTCGGAAGGGGGCAGCGCGGACTTGCAGTAAGTGCTCATTTGTGCACTGTGCTGATCAGTATACAGCCATGGCAAGGCAGTGTCAATACGGGGCTGCGCCGGGCCCGGGTCGCGCCTCTGCCGTCCGCCGCACCACCCGGGGCGCCCGGAGCCGCTCAACCGCTCGCACCGCCCCGTCAGTCGCCCAAACCAGCACCTTAGCACCTTTCCGGGAATCGCAAAGGTGCTGTTGTAACTTACGTAATATCATTCCCTTACAGCCGAAAAGCACCCAGCACCTTTGTCCGCGTGCATTTTCCCCCATATGCGTGTACTGCGTTCTCTATCTTCTCTCTCTACGTGGTACCCCTAGAAAAAGGTGCTATAGGTGCTGTAGTAGGTAACTGCTGATTGGACAACGGCTTACGAAAGCACCTTTGGCCGCGCAGAAGGGTGCTGAAAGGTGCTAAAGGTGCTCGTACTTTTTTTTCACCGGGTGGCGGTCTGACCCGTCCGAGCGCCCCGCCGCTGCACCGGGCCGCCGCCGCCGGCCGGCCGACCTGGTCCTCGCAGCTGCGGCGGTTCAGGTCCACGGTCATTTGACGATGGTCACCCTGGGGTCGTCACTCGATATGCATGTCCGCATACCACATGGGGCGTGGCCGACGCCGAGAGCGGCGGCGGCGGGTGCGCGTCAGACGACTGGACCGACCGGTTCAGCGTCGGCTGGGGGTCGGCACGCAGACGGAGTCAACGGCATGGGCGGACCGGTATCTGGTGACGACGGGTGGTGGCTGCGGTGTCCATACCTGGTGCAGCAGGGGCGGCCCTCCGCGCCCGTCGCGCACAGGGGGATGGACGTAGCTCCCTACACCTGCAAGCTGGGGTCGGGTATCGCGGCGGCCCAAACGGGCGGGCGCGCCCAGCCCGTGGCCTGTGTCCAGTCGTGCGACGCCAACGCGGCCTGCCCACACATCGCCAACCCGCTCGTGCGCCGAGCCGCGCGTTTCCGAGCGGGGCTCGCCGGCGGCGCCCACCGGCGGTAAGCGGGTGCACCCAGTGGCCCTACCGTCCCCGCCGCGCGTACGCTGCCCCCGATGACTTCGCGTCCGACAACATAACCGGTCAGAGCTGCCGTTTTGGGGCCAGTGTGCGTATTATGACAACAGCGGGCGGCCGCATTCCAGCGGCAAGCCCCAACGATAGGGCCTGGTGGTGAGTGTGTGAGGTGGCGGCCCAGAAGCCCGCCACGACACGCAGCCGATCACCAGGTCAGATGGGAAACGGGAGTTGCGACCTCGCGTCGCGATTCCCGTTTCCTCGTTCTGGGGCGGGCCTGGCCGGGTGTGGAGGTCGCAACTCCACTCTTCGGCCGGGCGCCAACGGGGGGGCTGCCGCCGCGGAGTCGGTGGCAATAGGAGGCCCCCCCGCCCCACACACCTGACCGCAGGGGAGGCACCGACCGCAATGACGCTGACGGCAGACCTGCCCTCGCCGCTCTACCCACCGCAGCTGGCGGCGTGGCATCAATGCTTCCGAGCGCCGGTGCGGTGGCGGTTGACTGTGGCGGGGGTCGATGTGCAGCCGCAGTTGGCTGCGCCTACGGCGGACATGACGTGCTTGCTCAACGCCATCTGGGTGCGCTACGGCGGTTCAATCGCGAGAGCAGCCCAACGCCACCGGGTGCCCGCCGAACTCATCGCCGCGTGCATCGCGACCGAGTCCTCCGGGCGCCCCGACTCGGTGCGCCTCGAGCCCGGCTACGTGGCCGACCACCGCACGCCCCACCGCGTTTCGGTCGGCCTCATGCAGACGCTCATCTCCACCGCGCGCGAAGCCCTGCCGGGCGTGCCGGTCGATCGCCAGTGGCTGCTCGACGCGGCCAACAGCATCGACGCCGGAACGGCCTACATGGCGCGCCAGTATGGCCTGACCGGCTACGACCCACCGTTGGTGGCCGCGGCGTACAACGCCGGCTCGCTGCAGCGGGAGGCCACGGCGGGCAACCCTTGGCGGCTGCTGTGCTACCCACGACGCACGGGCACGCACGTGTCGCGGTTCGTGCGGCACTACAACGCCGCGCTGACCACCCGTCCGCAGGGCGGGCCCACGGCCCCGAGGCCAGAAAGGTGACCGCCCATGTCTGACGAGGGACTCGACGCCATCTGCCGGCAGCACAGCGAACGCCTCGCCAAGATCGAGGTGGGGCTGGACAACCTGAAGCGCGAAGTCGGGCGATTGGCCGAGCAGATCACGGCCGGGTTTCACGCCGTCGAAGCCAAGCTCGACGCGCACTACGTGCGCCGCGAGGAGTACGAGCCCGTGAAGAAGCTGGTCTACGGCCTGGCCGGGCTGGTGCTGGCCGCGATCAGCGTGGCCCTGATCGAGGTCGTGGTCGGGCGCCATGCGGGCTAACGAGGCGCGCGAGGAGGCGGCTGCGGCCGCACAGGAGGAGCGACAGGTGATAGCGGCAGACAGTGACTGGGTCGATGCGGACGCCGTGCGTGGGCCGCTGGTCGTGCCCTCGGGCCGCATGGACAGCGAGGGTTGGCTGTCGACGGCGCGCGTGGGCCGCGACGCGGGCCTGGCGGGGACGCTGGTGATGGCCGGGGTTGAGGTCGTCAAGAGCGTGGGTTGGGTGTCGCCCGAGACGCTTGCGGCCATGCCCTACACGATGGTCGTCGCGACGGGCCTGGCGACGGTAGCCGTGCGGCTCGCTTGGAGATGGCTGGGTAACTACGTAGTCTGACGTAGTTGGGCGCCTTGTCAGGCGGCGTAAGTGCGGGTCCTCCAACGGCTTAGAGGCATACGGGTCTGCTCAGTCCGCGAGCCTTCCAGCGCCTGGGTTACAGGTTGGGGTAACACCACCCCGCTTCGGTGTTACCCGGTCGGAACAGGTGACAGACGGTATGGCAGAGCTGCTGGACATATCGGCCTTCGCCCGCCATCGCGGCGTTAGCCGGAAGACCGTCTACCAGTGGCTCGCCAAGGGGCTGATCAGCAAGGAGCCCAATGGCAGGGTCGACCGCGAGCGCGCCGATCAGCAGCTGGCCAGCGAGGGTCGAGTTGCCACCACCGTGCAGAGAGAACAGCCCATGGAGCCGGTGTCGTTGGCGGCGGTGGGCAGCGTCCAGGAGACCCTGGCCGAGGCCGGCGAGACCATCGGCCAGTCGGCGCCCGATGACCTGGGCGGGTTGAACGGTGCCGGCGTCACGCTCACCGACGCCCGCAAGGCCAAGACCATCCAGGACACGCACCTGACCCGGCTGAAGGTGCAGCAGCTGCGCGGCGAGTTGGTCGATCGGAAGATGGCGGAGTCGCAGGCCTTCGCGGCGGGTCGCCTTGAGCGCGACGCCTGGATGGCGTGGCCCGCCAGAGTCGCGGCGCAGATGGCTGCCGATCTGCGGCTCGAATCCAGGGAGGTGCACACGGTGCTGGAGCAGTACGTCCACGAGCACCTCGCGGAGCTGAGCGACACGCAGGCGACGGTGACGGGCTGACATGGCTACTTCCACCGCGATAGCAGCGGGTCCGATCGGCGTCGCCGACGCTTCGTCGGTAGCGCACGCCTACTGGGATGGGCTGCGGCCGCCGCCGCGACTGACGGTGTCCGAGTGGGCGGACCGGTACCGCATCCTGCCGTTGACGGCTGCCGAGCCCGGTCGGTGGCGCACCAGCCGCACGCCCTACCTGCGGCAGATCATGGACGTGCTGTCACCGGCCGACCCGGCGGAGTTCGTCGTCTTCATGAAGGCGGCGCAGCTGGGGGCGACCGAGGCGGGCAACAACTGGCTGGGGTACTGCATCCACCACGCTCCAGCTCTGATGCTGATGGTCTACCCGGGCCTGGCCGAGGTCAAGCGCAACACGTCAACGCGTATCGACCCACTGATCGCCTCGACGCCCGAGCTCAAAGAGCGCGTGGTCGAGCCGCGCAGTCGTGACGGCGGCAACAGCATCTTCCGCAAGAAGTTCCCGGGTGGTGAGTTGGTCATGACCGGATCGAACAGCGCGGTAGGTCTGCGCTCGACGCCGGCGCGCTACCTGTTCCTCGACGAGGTGGACGGCTACCCGGGCGAGGCGGGCGTCGAGGGCGACCCGGTCAACCTGGCCATCCAGCGCACGGTAACGTTCAGGTCGCGCCGCAAGATCCTGATGGTCTCCACCCCGACGATCGAAGGCCGCAGCCGCATCCAAGCGGCGTACTGGCACACCGACCAGCGGCGGTACTTCGTGCCCTGTCGCCAGTGCAGCGCCTTCGCCACCGTGGACTGGGTGCAGATCAAATGGCCGGAGCGCGCCCCGGATAGGGCGGTCTGGCTCTGCCCGAACTGCGGCGCCGCGCATGAGGAGCACCACAAGAAGGCGTTGCTGTCCGGCGGCCAGTGGCGCCCCACCGCCGCCGGCGATGGCCGCCACGTCGGCTTCCACCTGTCGGCGCTCTACAGCCCTTGGGAAACCTGGGGCGACATCGCTGCTGATTTCGTGCGCACCAACCAAAACCCGGCGCAGTTCAAGACGTGGGTCAACACCAAACTCGGTGAGACCTGGCGCGAACGCGGCGAAGCACCCGAGTGGGAGCGGCTGTATGAGCGCCGCGAGACCTACCCCATCGGCGTAATCCCCGCCGGTGGTCTGCTGTTGACGGCCGGGGTCGACGTACAGCAGGACCGCATCGAGGCGGAGGTCGTGGCCTGGGGCCGCGATCAGCAGTCCTGGTCGGTCGACTACCGGGTGCTGACGGGCAACACCTCGCGCCTTGACGACCCGGTCTGGGATCAGTTGTCGGCGGTCCTGGACGAGGTCTGGCCCCATGTGAGCGGGGTCGACATGCCCTTGACGCGCCTGGCCATCGACGACGGCTACAACTCGCAGCTGGTCCGCGCCTGGGCCCGGCGCCACCCCGGACCGCGCGTGCTGGTTACCAAGGGTCAGGACCGCATGACGGTCCCGATCAGTCGCCCCAGCGCCGTGGACGTGGACATCGCGGGGCGGAAGATCCGGGGCGGCATGCGGGTCTGGCCCATCGGTGTCAGCCTGCTCAAGACCGAGCTCTACGGCTGGCTCCGTATGGCCCGGCCGACGGATGAGGCCTTGGCCCGCGGCGAGACCTTCCCTCCCGGGTATTGCCACCTCCCGGAGTACGGTGAGGAGCATTTCCGGCAGCTGTGCGCCGAGCAGTTGCAGAAGCGCGAAACGCGCAAGGGCTACGACGTCTGGGAGTGGGCCAAGACACGCGACCGCAACGAGTCGCTGGACTGCCGCATCTACGCCCGCGCCGCGGCGTGCCAGGCAGGCGTGCTGCGTCTGGGTCCGAAGCGGTGGCGCGAGCTGGAGGCCCAGTTCCCCACCACGAGTTCGGCCGCCGCCCTGGTGTCGGCCGAACGGGTAGAGCGAACCGAAAAGCGTCCCACCCCGGTCGGGACCGCACCGGCGCCCGCGCCAGTCTGCCGGGCACCGCGACCCACAGCTGATCCGTCGCCGCGTCCCCCCCGCAAACCCGCGGGCCGCCGCGTGCGGTTCCAGGCCTGGTAAGGGAGAATGACCATGGCGTACACGCAGGCGCAACGAGACGCGCTCGCCGCCGCCATCGCCAGTGGCGCTCTGATCGTGCGCTACGGCGAGACCAGTACGACCTACCGGTCGCTGGCGGAGATGCGCCAGGTGTTGGCGACCATCGACCAGGACCTGAGTGTCGCTGCTGGCACGCGTAAGCGACGGATCACCAAGGTCACCAGCACGAGGGACTACTGATGGGTTGGCGCGGATGGATGGACCGGGTCTGGGGCATCCGGACGGGCGAGGCAGACGTCCGCCGCTCGCCGAAGGCGCGTGCCGCGCTGCACGACGCCGCGGCCGGGGCTCGGCGCCTGAAGGACTGGCACCCGACCGACGCCGACATCTCGTCCATTGCCACGGCCTCCGGCGACACCCTGGTGCGACGGGCGCGCGACCTGGTGCTGGCCAACCCCTATGCGGCTAACGCCAAGGAGGAGTTCTCAGCGGCCCTGGTCGGCACCGGCATTCGGCCGGCGAGCACCCTCGCGGACGAGGCCCTGCAGGCCCATGTGATGCAGCTCTGGTCGACCTGGTGCGAGGTGGCCGAGGAGCAGGGGTCGTTGTCGCTGTATGGCGTCATGGACCTGGTCGCCGGCGCGCTGTTTGAGGCCGGCGAGGTGTTCATCCGCTTGCGTCCACGGCGCCCCGACGACCGCCTGCCGGTGCCGCTGCAGCTACAGGTCCTGGAATCCGAATACCTGGACCGGTCCTACAGCGCGCCCGTTGGCGCGGTGCGCAGGATCCGCGCCGGGATCGAGTTCGGGGCGCTGGGCGAGCGCCTGGCTTACCACTTCTGGCGCAACCACCCGGGCGACAAGATCGGCTGGCTGGGGACGCAGGAACGCGTCCGCGTGCCTGCCGAGACGGTGCTGCACGTGTTCGACGTGCGTCGCCCGTCGCAGTTGCGCGGCTTGCCGATGCTGACTCCCGGCATGGTGCGGATGCGCATCTTCGACTCGTACGACGATGCCGAGCTGGAGCGCAAGCGGACCGCGGCCCTGGTCGCCGGGTTTGTCACCAAGTCCACCGAGGGCGGGTTCTGGACCAACGAGACCGAGGCGACCGATGACGAGGGTCTTCCCGAGGCCACCGCGCGTTGGTCGCCCGGCACCATCGTCGAGCTGCTGCCGGACGAGAGCATCGAGTTCAGTGCGCCGGTGGATGTCGGTGCCACCTACGAGACGTTTCAGTACCGCAACCTGCTGGCGATCGCAGCGGCGATCGGCATTCCGTACGCCAACCTGACGGGCGACGTGCGACAAGCCAACTACAGCTCGCTGCGGGCGGCGTTGGTGCAGTTCAGGCGCCGGGTTGACCGCCTGCAGACCAAGGTGATGGTGCACCAGTTCTGCCGCCCGATCTGGGCGCGCTTCATCGACGCGGCCATTCTCAGCGGCGCGTTGACGGCGTCGGCCGCCCAGGCGGAGGAGCTCAAGGCCAAGGTGCTTTGGATCCCGCCCAAGTGGGAGTGGGTCGATCCGCTGAAAGACCGTCAGGCAGAGCAGCTGGCGGTCGATATGCGCGTCAAGGCCCGCAGTCAGGTGATCATCCAGGAAGGCGGCGATCCGGAGCAGGTGGACCAGCAGATCGCCGCGGACCAGGCCCGGGCCGAGCGCCTGGGGATCGCGGCGGCCGAAGCGCCCGCGGCGGTTGGCGCAGAGGCCCGTCCCGATGGCTCCGATCCTGATGCTGCTCCGGACGGCCCTTCAGATCCTGCTCGGGAGCCGGCCCCGGGCCCGGCCCCGGAGCCGACGCCCAAGCGCGGCAGACAAACGAGGGTCAGGTGATGCCGACGGAGAGATCGGGCATGGGCTACCCACATGTGGCGGCGCGCCTCTTCAACACGCCGCTCCTGCTGGCGCCGGAGAAGGCCGAGGTGATCGTCGCGGCGTTGTCACCGCGCCTGTTCGGCGCGACCGCTACCGGCATGGCGGCTGGGTCAGACGTCGCGGACGACCGCGAGCGTCGTCGCGCGTTCGCGATCACGGACGCCGGCGTGGCGGTCCTTCCGGTCAGCGGCACGTTGGTGCGCCGGCACGACTGGGCGTCGGCGGCCTCGGGGCTGACCAGCTACGAGCACATCCGCGCGATGGTGGAGGACGCCGTCACGGACCCGCGGGTGCACGCCCTGTTGGTGGACATCGACTCCCCCGGCGGCGAGGTAGCCGGCCTGTTTGACCTGGTCGACTTCCTGACCGCGGCGCGGCAGGTGAAGCCCGTGTGGGCGGTTGCCAACGACCAGGCGTACTCGGCGGCGTACGGCATCGCGTCGGCCTGCGAGCGGATCTACACCACCCGCACCGGCGGTGTCGGGTCGGTGGGCGTGATCGCTGTGCACCTGGACAGCTCTGCTGCCGACCGCGCCCAGGGTTTGGCGTACACCGTGTTCCGGGCCGGCAGGTACAAGGCCGAGCACAACAGCTACGAGCCCCTTACCGACCATGCGCGGCAGACGATGCAGGATGAGCTGGACCGGCTGTACGCCCTGTTCGCCGGGCAGGTAGCCCGCAACCGCGGGCTGACCTTGGACCAGGTCACCGGCCAGGAGGGGCAGGTGTACCGCGGCCCCGCCGGCGTCGAGCAGCGCCTGGCCGACGCGGTCGGCACGCTCGAGCAAGCCTTGGCCGACCTGGAGGAGCAGCTCCAGCAGCCACAACGACCCAAGTGGCCGGGGATGGTGACGGCCGCGACCGCTGCTCACTACTCGGAGGAGGACCCCATGCCGACGAACACGCTACACGCCATGCCCGCCACGGCGGCGGCGGACGACGGCCCGCCTGTCGTCGACGCCGCGGCGACTGCCAGCGCTGACCCTCCCGCGCTTGACGAGGCGCAGGTCCGCGCCGACGCGATCGCCGCCGACCGCGCCTACCAGAAGGAGGTACGCGAGTTGTGCCACCTGGCCGACCGGCCCGAGTTGGCCGACGCGTTCATTGAGCGCCAACTGGCCTGCGAGCACGTGCGTGCCGCCCTGTTGGAGCAGCAGGCGGCTGAGGACGAGGCGCTGCAAATCACGGCCACCACCGTGCGGCAGGCGGACGCTGAGCCGGCGCCGTCGCTCGACCTGGCAGCGATCACCGATCGCCACAACGAGTACTACCACGCCGCCTTGGCCCGGGCCGACCGCCGGTAACCCACCGGCCCACTACCGCACTTTGGGAGGGAACGCCGCATGACCGCAATCATTGAGGGCACTCACCGCGGGGAGTTCGTCCAGTCGCTGGCGAATGGCTCTCTCAGCATCGACAACAGCACGATCAAGTCGGGAGAGGACCTGGTCGCGGGCCAGGTGCTCGGGTGCGAGCTGACGGCCACCAAGGCCGCTGGCACCAACACCGGCACCGGCACCATCGGCGCGGTGACGTTCGGTCCGGATGCCCAGCTGGGCATCTACCAGCTGTTGTGCACCGGCACCGGCCCCGGAGTGGCCAGTACCGGCACCGGGGCGGCCGTGGCGGGCAACACGGGCAATGGCACGATCACCGCGTCGCCGTCGACGGGGGCCAACGCCAAGGTCGGCGTCTACCGCATCACGTGCATCGAGCCGGCCACCGATCTGGGCAAGTTCCAGGTCGAGGACCCGGATGGCATCGTGCTCGGCGTGGCGACGGTGGGTAGCGCGTTCAGCACGGGCTCGCACCTGACGTTCACGATCGCCGACGGCGCCACTGACTTCGTCTCTGGGGACTGGTTCACGATTACGGTGGCGGCGGCCAACAGCGGCACCTTCTCGGTGACCGCTCCGGACGGCTCGCATCTGAACGCCGCGACGGTGGGTGCGGCGTACAACAACTCGCACCTGGGCTTCACGATCTCCGACGCGACCGACTTCATCGCCGGCGACTCGTTCACCATCGCCGTGACGCTGGGCAGCTGGGTGGCGCTCAACCTCAGCGACACCGACGGCGGCCAGATCGCCCGCGGTATCGCCTACGACAACTGCGACGCCACCGGCGCGGCCATGGTCGGCGCGGTGGTGGTCCGGCAGGCCGAGGTCAACGCCAACGAGATCACCTGGCCGACGGGGGCCACGGCGGCGCAGAAGGCGCAGGCCACCGTCGAGTTGGCGCGGTCGGGCATCATCCTCCGCTGACCGGCGCGCACCTGCACGTACGGATCGCGGGCCGGAGCGCCTGATCAGCGCGAACCGGGGCAGCACCCCCCGGACGGCCCCACCCATCGCCCTGTGCTGGGGGCATTTCACACCTGACCTGGGAAAGGTCTGAAATGCCGACCTTGGACATCTTCACGCAGGACGCCTTCTCGCTGCGGTCGCTGACGGCGGCGATCAACAGCCGCAAGTACGTGCCCGGCTTCCTGGGCCGACTGGGGTTGTTCCAGGCCAAGCTGATCGCCACCCGGTCGCTGTTCATCGAAGAGCAGCCGGACACCCTGTCGTTGATCGGCACCACGCCGCTGGGCGGCTCGCCGCCGCTGCTCAACCACACCGCGCACAAGCGGACGGTGCGGCCGTTCGAGACCATGAACCTGGTCAAAGCCGACCTGATCATGGCCGATGAGATCCAGGGGGTCCGCGCTTTCGGCAGCGAGTCCGAGACCCAGGTCATCGGGCAGATCGTCATGGACCGCTTCGATCGCCTGATGCGCGACCTGGACCTGACCATGGAGCACCACCGGCTGGGGTGCATCAAGGGCACCCTCACCGACGCCAACGGCGACACCATCTACAACCTGTTCACCCAATTCAATGTGTCGCAGGAGTCCGAGGTCGACTTCGACCTCGACAACGCGTTGGCGACCGCGGAGTCCGGTGCGGTGCGCCAGGTCTGCACCACGGTGTGCCGCACCATCCGCCGCAACTGCGGTGGCGGCGAGCCCACCGAGATCATCGGCCTGTGCGGCGACACCTTCTGGGACAACCTGGTGAATCACCCGGAAGTGCGCGGCACCTACCTCAACCACGCCGCGGCGGCCGATCTGCGCGGGGGCGTGGCCTGGGGCGAGTTGACCTACGGCGGCATCCGCTTCGTCAACTACCGCGGCACCGACGACGGGACGACGCTGGGCGTCCACACCGACAAGGTGCACCTGTTCCCGCTCGGGGTGCCGGACCTGTTCGTCATGCACTACGCGCCGGCGCCGTACATCGAGGACCGCCCCAACTACCTGGGAGCGCCGTTCTACGCCTACCAGTCGCCGGACACGGACACGCCGAAGAAGTTCGTCAAGCTGCAGATCCAGAGTAACCCGCTGCCGCTGTGCACCCGTCCGAAGGTGCTGATGCTCGGCAAGCGCACCTGATCGGTGCTGTGCTCGTGACTTGGGTGGGCCGGGGTCTCCCCCGTCCCGGTCCGCCCGTCCGCACCTTGACCTGCATCTGAGGGACCCGTGGGCATCAGCGACCTGTTGGCACTCAGCGAGGATACGGTGTTCGGCCAGCTGGCCGACGCGGCGATCTACACGCCCGCGGGCGGCACGCCGACGGCGGTGCGGGTGATCCCGTTGGCGCCGGCCGAGGTGCTCGATTTCAGCGGCACCCGGCTGACGGCCGATGCCGATTCGTTCGAGGTGCGGGCGTCGGAGTTGCCGGGGCCTGCGGCTGGCGACGGGTTGCTCTACGGACAACGGTCGCTGGTGGTCAAGCAGTGCACCTACAAGGACGGCCGGCGGCGGATCTGGATGCTGGAAACGAGGCCGGCATGAGGATCCACGCGGCGATCGTCGGCGACCTCGAGAAGTACATGAAGATGGAGCTCCGGGCGGCCGGAGCGGGCGTGTTGCAGGGGGTGACGGAGACGTCCGTCAGGGTCCGCGATCGACTGCGCGGTCAGGTAGCCTCGGCCGGCCTGGGGCCCAACCTGGAGAAGGCCTGGCGCAGCAACGTGTACGAGAACCGCACGATTGACGCCGCGGCGCTGGTCTACAGCAAGGCCCCGCTGATCCACAGCGCTTTCGACGAGGGGGCCGAAATCTTCCCGAGTGGTCGCCGGAAGTGGCTGGCCATTCCGACGCCTGAATGCCGGGCGCTATTCGGCTACCGGTCTGGTGGCGGTCTGGGTACCCGCGGTGGCAACCGCCGCCGGCGGCTGTCACCGGCCAACTGGCCGGGCAACGTCGACACGGGCGGCACGACTGACCAGCAGCGTCGCAGCCGCCGGCGGGCACTGCAATATGGCACGCTGCGTCCGGTGTGGCGCCCGCGGCCGCCACACCTGCTGGTCGTAGACGACGTGCGCACGAACCGCGCCGGTCAGTTGACGCGGGCGCGGCGGTCGAAGAGCGGCGGGTACCTCAAGGGGACGACGACGGTGGTGATGTTCTGGCTCGTACCGATGGTCCGGATGAAGAAGCGGCTTGACCTGAACGAGGTCTACGACTGGGCCGAGCGCGAGCTGCCCAACGCCATTGTGCGGGCGTACACCGCCGCGGCCGGCGGCGCCGACACCGGCGGAGAGGAGTAGGCAATGGGCGTGCGCGAAACCGCCCTGCAGGCGCTGCAGGAGACCCTTGAGGGGCTGGCACAGGCGGCTGTGGCGACACCGCCCACCGTGGCGGAGCGGAACAGCGACGAGCCAGAGGAGGTCCCGGGGGGCGGGTTGGTGATCCTGCGCGACGGGGACCCGGGCGAACCGACGATCCTGCTGTCGCCGACCACGTACTGCTACGAGCACCAGGCCGAACTCGAGGTCTGGGTCCAGGGCGCCACCGCGGCCGCACGGGATGCCTTGCTGGACCAGGTGCTGGGGCTGATCCCGGCCCTGATCGCCGCCGATCCGACCCTGGGGATGGCTGTGGACTACACCGAATTGCGGGAGCCTGTGCTCGAGTCAGAGCGGTTCCCGGGGGCCGCCAACCTGAAGGTGGCGCGGGTGCCCGTGATCCTGAGCTACGACACCACCTCGCCACTGACCTGAGACGGGGAGACACCGATGGCACGCGCCCATGGGTATCGCGCCAAGCTACTCTATGCGCTCGAGGGCTCCTACGGCGTTGCCGCCGTGGCGGGCAACTTCGTCCAGCTGCCGATCATCAGCACTGATCTGGGCGGCGAGCAGCCGTTGGAGGACGATGACACGCTGGGTTTGGGACGCGACCCGCAGGCACCGACCTACGACATGCTCAAGGTGAGCGGCCAGGTGGTGGTGCCGCTCGACCTGCGATGCATCGGCTATTGGCTGCAGCTGGCCCTGGGGGTCACGTCGCCGTCGGGGGGGGTTGACCCGAGGACGCACACCTGGGTCTCCGGCGTCACCTCGGCATCGCTGCCGTCGGCTACCATCGAGATCCAGTTCCCCGAGGTGCCGGCCTACTACCTCTACACCGGAGTCATGGTGCAGTCAATCCAACTCTCCGTCAGTCGATCCGGGAAACCGCAGATGACCGTCCAGCTGCTGGCCCAGAACGAGACGCAGTCGACGACGTCGGTTGATGCCACGCCGATCACGGTGACGCAGAACCGGTTCCACAAGTTCGAGGGCAGTGTCCAGCACAACCCGGGCACGGGCATGGCCAGCCTGGCGAACCTGGTGCAGGCGGACATGACCTACGCCAACAGCCTGGCCACGGTCGACACGGTGCGTGCCGACGCCCTGGTGGAGGGCGTTGACGCGGCGACCGCCCGGCTCAGTGGCAGCCTGGTGTCGCGGCTGGCGGCGACGACGCTGATCGACTACGCCGCCGCACGCACGGGTGTGCCGCTGGCCTACGTCTACACCCGCACCGGGTCGCCGTTCGACAGCACCCTGACACTGACGGCCCGCGCGGCATATCTGCCGAAGGTCAAGCGCGGCCTCAACGGCCCAGGCGGGGTCGAGTCGTCGTACGCCTGGCAGGGCGCCAAGACCGCGACCGGGTCGAATGACGAGATGCTGCAGGTGGTGCTCGTCAACGACCACGACAGCTACGCCAACGGCACCGCCGACTGACCGCACACCGACAGCCGCAACCGCGACTGAGGAGCAGATATGGCACGAGCTCTGGGCACCAACGCCAGGATCCTGCTGGCGCTCGAATCGTCCTACGGCATCGCTCCCGCGAGTGGGTCGTATTGGCTGATGCCGATCATCAGCACCGACCTGGGCGGTGAGCAGGCGCTCGAGGACGATGACACGCTGGGCCTGGGCCGCGACCCGCAGGCGCCGACCTACGACGTCCTCAAGGTCGGCGGGCAGATCGTCGTGCCGTTGGACCTGCAGGCCCTCGGGTACTGGCTGAAGCTGGCCCTGGGCGCGCCGACGACCACCGGCAGTAGCAGCTACACGCACACCTTCGTCAGTGGCGGCACGACGCAGGTATCGGCCACGATCGAGATCGGCTACCCGGACCTCGGGGCCTACTTCCTGTGCAAAGGGTGCGTCGTGGCGTCGATGCAGTTTGCGGTCGGGCGCTCGGGCAAGCCGCAGGTGACGCTGCAGATCATGGCCCAGAACGAGGTCAAATCGGGGTCGACGGTGGACGCCAGCCCGGACAGCCTGACGCTCACCCGGTTCCAAAAGTTCGAGGGTAACATCAAACGCAACGGCTCGTCGCTGGCGAACCTGGTCAGTGGCGATCTGACCTATGCCAACGGCGCTGAGTCGGTCGAGACGGTGCGGGCCGACGACCTGGTGGAAGCGATCGACTTCGGCATGTGCAAGGTCAACGGCAGCCTGGTGGCCCGGTTCGCGGCCACGACGCTGCACGACGACGCGGTAGCACAGAGCGCCATTGACATCGACTACGTCTGGACCCGCGACAGCAACAACTCCCTGACCCTGGCGGTCCAGTCGGCGTTCCTGCCGCGCGCCAAGCGCAGCATCGCGGGCCCGGGCGGCGTGGAGGCGACCTACGCCTGGCAGGGCGCGCTCGACAGCGGCGAAGGCGAGATGCTCGAGGTCGTCCTCAAGAATGCCAAGGCCACCTATGTCAACGCCGCCTGACCGGAGGATCGCATGCTGCGTCTGAACCTGCCCACCGAACCCTACTGGATCGAGCTGTCTTCGGTAGGGGTGCGGCTCAAAGTCAGGCCCCTCGACTCGGCCCTGTACTTCTCCGCACGCAGTCGCGCCATCCGCCGCGCCCAGGAGATCCAGCGCGAGGCCGCCGACCTGATCGAAGCCGGCGTCACCGTTGGCGACTTGCCGGATACGAGGGACCCTGACGCCTGGTCGGGGTACCTGGAGTACATGATCGCCCAGGCCTACGGCGAGATGGCGATCCTCGACTGGGAAGGGGTGGGCGATGCCGACGGCAACCCACTGCCCTACTCGCGCGAGACCGCGGGCGCGCTGATGCGCGTGCATCAGGTCGCTGAGCAGTTCATCGGCCAGTATACGGCGCCGTACGTACAGTTGGGCGCCGAAAAAAACGGCTCCGCGCCCGCGCCGAGTGGCACTTCGGCGGCGGGCACGCCTACTGCGAGCGCTGCCGCGACAGCGACAGCCCCTGCAGCCGCGGCGAGCGCGGCGCCGACGGGCACCGATGCCCGTACGACGAGCACGAGCCGCAGACGGTAGAGGGGCTCCAGGCGTGGGATCTGCTGCAGCAGTGTCAGGGGCAGGTCCGCACGGCCGGGATGGGTGGCGTCGTCGGCATTGACATGGCGGCGGTGCTGACCGTCGCGGACGCAGTCGGCTACGATCGCCGGTGGATGGCCCTGCTGATCCCGGCCGCGGAGGCAGGCATGGTCGCTGGGTACCGCAAACTCGACGAACAGACGGCTGACAGCGAGGAGTAGTCGGTGGCCAAACGGGATGTCTCGATCCGCCTCAGCGTCGAGAACCACGACACGGTGCTGCGGGCTCTGCGCCAATTGGGCGACGAGGGCAAGCGGGCCATCGAGCAGATCGAGCGCGCTACCCTGCCCGCCTCGCGCAGCCTGCTGGCGCTGAATGCCGCCGGCCGGGAGGCGAAGGGCGCCCTGCAGGACTACGCCTCGCGCCTGGGTCCCGTCGGTGCGGTCATGGAGGCCATGGGGCCGGCGGGTATGGCCGCTGCGGCGGGTCTGGCGGGCATGGCCGCTGCCGGCGCGGGCCTGATCAAGATCGCCAACGACGTCTCCAGGCTGGGCGACGAGTTGGACGAGATGTCGTCGGCTACCGGGGTGTCGGTGGAGCACCTGTCGACGCTCAAGTATGCCGCCGACATCAGTGGCACGTCGCTGGAAGGGCTGCAGACCGGGTTCAAAGCGCTGGCCAAGAACGCGCTGGATGCAGCCGAGGGGATCCGCCGTAACGGCGGCCAACTGACCGGCGACGCCAAGGTCTGGCAACAACTGGGCATTGAGGTCACCGATGTGGGTGGTCGCCTGAAGCCCACGTACCAGCTGTTCCTGGCGGCCTCCGACGCACTGAAGGGCGTGGCCAGCGACACCGAGAGGGCGGCGTTGGCGCAGCAGCTCTTCGGCCGGGCCGGCATGGAGCTGCTGCCGCTGCTGCGCGAAGGCAGTGCGGGTATCCAGGAGATGCAGGAGCGGGCCCGGGCCCTGGGCGGCGAGTTCTCGTCCTCGGCCGCACGCGATGCCGCCCGTTACCAGGACGCGGTCGCCAACCTGTCGGTGGCGCTGGGCGGCCTGGGCCGGAGCATTGCCACTGACGTCATCCCGTCGCTGACGTCGATGGCCAACGGTCTGGCCGAGATCATCGCCAAGATCCATGAGCTGGGTCGGACGCCGCAGGTGCGCATCCCGGTCGGCATGCCCAACGTCGACACGCTGCTGCCCACGGCGCCGCCGGCCGTGCCCCCGGCCGCGTCGATGCCAACCTCGCTGACCCTGTCACCCCTCGGGTCGCGTGCGGCGCTGGACCGCGCGGCGATGGCGGGTCTGGGCGCGATCGCCGCTGGCGACGTCCTGGCCACGGCACCGCCGCTCGGGCAGTCGTCGACGTCCGAGCCGACGCCGGCCACGGTGGCGGCAGCAGTGGCCAGCCGCACGGTCCCGCCGGCGGTGGCGCAGATGATCGAGGCGCAACGCCAACGGTTGGCAGCAGTGGGCATGTCGAGCGAGATCGCCGCACTGCGGGCCGCCGGCGAACGCCGCGCCGCGGTAGAGAAGGAGGTCGAAGCCGGCACTCTGGCCCTGCGCGAGCGGCACCAGTCCGATCTGAAGGCGTTGACTGAGAAGGGCGCCGACGATGTCGCCAAGGCGGAGCTGGGCGCGATCCAACGGCAGGAGGTGGAGCTCTACCGTAACGCACGACGAAGCCAGTTTGCGGCCGAGGAGGCGGCCCGGCAGAAGGAAGAGGCGGAGAGGACGGCTCGGGCGCAGCTCGACATAGATCAGCACCTGGCGCGCCGACGCCTCGAGGTATGGCGCGACGCTAACGAGGCGGAGGTGCAGGCGGCCCAACAGCGCGGCGAGTACCAGCTGGCGTTCGAGCGCCGGCTGGGGGGCGAGATGGTCGCGTTGCTGGCGCGCCAACAGGCAGACCGCGCTCGCGCCGTGGGTGTGGCCACGCCCGGGCAGCTGCACGCCATGTCGGCCGCCGAGGCGGTGGAGCGAGGGCAGCTGATCCGTCGGTCCTTCGGCATCGTCGGCAGCCGCATGGGTCCAGAGCAGCAGGCGATCGTCACGCGCTATGCCGAGGCGATGGCGGCCCTCGGGCCGGTCAGCGATGAAGCCGGTCGCGAAGCCGCCCTGCGCCTGGCCCAGGGCCTGCGCACCGAGCTGCAGGTCAACCAGCAGTCCGACTTCCAGCTGCCGGTACGCTCGGTGTTCCAGACGTCGCTGTCAGGGGCCTTCCAGACGCTGTTCGAGGGCGGCAGCCTCACCGAGGCAGTGACCCAGCTGGGCCAGGTGTTCGCCCAGCAGATGACCGTCGCTATCTCCGACGCTCTGGCCAGGGAGGCGACCGACCAGCTCGCCGACCTGGTCAAGGACGGCCTCGTTGACGGCTTGACCGGCAAACTCACCGACGCCGGTAAGGACCTGGCCGGCGTGTTCACCGGCGGCATGGCAACGGACCTGGCCCGCTACTTCCAGTCCGCGGTAGTCGGCCAGGGGCCGTCACTGACCGAGCTGCCGTCGGCGTTCGCCCGGGCCATTGGGATCAACACGACCGGTACCGAGCTGGGCACGAAGCTGGCGGCCAGTATGAAGGCCAGTATGAGCGCGGCTTTCGTCGGCGTGACGCTGCAGAGCCTGGGGCTCAGCATCTCCAATCAGATGATCATCACCGTCTCGCTGGCCAGCGGGTTGGCCGAGCAGCTCAAGCAGGATGCCGATCCGCTCGGCAAGAAGATCGGCGAGGGGCTCCAGTCCGGCCTGACAACGTTCATGGCCGGGATGACCCTGAACACCCTCACCGGCGGCAATATGCCCGAGGAGATCGTCCTCGGGTTCTCGGTGACGCAGGGGTTTCTGTCTGAGTTCGCACCCCAGTCGTCGACCATCGCGACGATCACCACCGGCGTGTCGACCGCGCTCAAAGGCGCCGTGTTGGGGGCTGGCATTGGGCGGCTCTTCGGCGACGAGATCACCGCCCAGCGTGCGTCGATCGCCGGCGCGCTGGGAAGCATCTTCGGCTCCGCCATCGGCGGTGCAGCCGGGGCCGCGATCGGCTCCGGCATTGGCGGTTTGCTGGGATCGGCATGGGACGTGCTCTCCGGCGCCAGGGACGCGCGCGAGGAGGACCGGCAGTCGCTGACCGAGGTGATGACCGACGTGTCGGCGTTCGGCGGTGTGTCTGGGTACCTGACCCGCATCGGCGGGTTGTCAGGCGCCACCGGCCGCCGCCGGGTCGACCTGAACGTCGGTGCCGTACAGGACTTCCTCAAGACGCAGATGCGCACCTCGCTGGGCCTCGACCGCAACGATGCCGAGCGACTCATGGACATCATCGCGGCCGGCGGCCGCAGTGTCGTCGTGCGCCAGGGAGACACCATCGAGGACTACCTGGGCGCCATCCGCCGCTCAGGCTTGAACTTCGACGCGGCGAGGATCTCCTGGAGCATCAACGGCACTGACGTGCCCCCCACCGGTCTGTTCACGGGATGGAAAGACGGGGTCTACTACGACAATGGCGAACCGTACACGGGGGTGACCCGCGAAGGCGTGCACGTGGTCAACGGTCGCCCGGTGGCGGGTAAGCCGGTCATCACGGACCCGAGGATCACCCAATACGCCGACACCCTGGCGGCCCAGTTGACGGCCAAGCGGGTCTCCAAGACCACGCTTCGGACGATCGGCACCGACATCGCCGCCGTGCTCGCGGAGCTCAAGACGCGGGGGGTCGCCAACACCACCGGCACGGCGGCGGCCTACTGGGAGTCGTACGCGTCCGGCAATGATATCCCGTCGGCGGCGCACTTCGTCCGGCAGCAATACGGCATCGACGTGGTCGCCGCACGGGGGTTCGCCGGTACGGTGCACCGGCCGACGACGTTCCTCGCCGGCGAAGCCGGCCCCGAGGACGTCTACATCGTGCCTCAGCGGCTGCGCCGCAGCCAGACCGGCGGCGGCACGGCTCCGGGCGGCGGTGTCACCTTCGTATTCCACCAGACGATCCAGACCCCCAACGTCCAGTCGATGGAGCGCTACATCCGCCAGGAGATGATGCCGGTCATCAACGATATCCTGCTCGAGCAGTCGCGCCGCGGCCGCGGTGTCATCCTCGAGAAGGGGATCATCCGCGCGTGAACAGGAGCCAAGGCTCGCACCATGGCTAACGCCCGCATCCTCTACAACTACGACACCTGGGACGCTGCCCGCGGCAGCGGCATCGCGACGTCGTCGGCTTTGTCCTCGGCGCCGGTGACCAACCTGTTGCTGGATCCCATCGGCAAAGCGTGGTCGCCCAGCTCGAAGACTGCGGAGTGGGTCAGGCTCAACCTCGGCACGGCGACGCGGCTGACTTGCGTCTGCCTGGCCGGCGGCAACTGGACCTCCCAGGCCTCGATCTACCTTGAGGCGAACACCAGCGACTACTGGGTGGCACCGGCCTACTACGAGCAGATCCCCATCGCCGTGGACGCCGACGGCGTTCCCTACCGGCATCTGGTCCTGTTCCTCGACCAGACCTACCGCTACTGGCGCGTGACCTGGGACGACCCGGCCAACCCGGCCGACCACCTGCGCCTGGGTCGGATCATCGCCGGCGAACACTACGAGCTGGCCCGCAACTTCGCCCGCCAGGCGCGGATCACCTGGGCCGACCCGAGCGCCATCGAGCACAAGCCCGGGACGGTCGGCAACATCCCCACCACCAACCAACCCGCCTTCCGCCAGGTGCGCGCAACCTTCCCCTGGCGCGCCACCGTCGAGATGGCCAAGTGGGACGCCATCTACCGCAAGGTCGGCAAGAGCCGGCCGCTGATGTTGGCCCTCGACCCCGTGACCGCACCCACGCGCATGAGCTTGTACGGCTACATGGTCACCGACCTGGAGGCGTCCTGGGAGACCTACGCCCGGTATGACATCGCCACGCTGGTCTTCGAGGAGAAGGTCTACTGATGGCCTTCGATCCGCACAGCACCGGTCGGCGCTACTACCTGGCGATCCACCTGGACGGCTACGACCTGTATGTCGGCCAGGAGTCGTTCGCCCTCAGTGACGGCACGACCATTGCCGGCCTGGTCAGCTCGTTGTCGCCCTTGAGCCGTTCGGCCGGATCGCTGGAAGACCCTCGTCTGGAGCTGCCGTCCATGCAGGTGGCGCTGAACAACCGGCCCGATCAGACCGGCGACCGCGTCCAGGACCTGCTTGACGAGTATGAGTGGGCCAACCGCCAGGTCGACCTATGGGTTGGCCACGACACCGATCCGGCCAACTACGAACTCATCTGGGCGGGCCGCGTCAAGTTCCCCGCCGACGCGACGTTCGACGACGACCAGGTCACGATCCGGTTGGTAGACGCCCGGGCAGCCGACACCCGGTACCTGCCGGCCCGACTGTTTGACGCCGACACCTACCCCAACGCCGAAGCGACGACTCTGACCCTGCCCATTCCGTTGGTCTACGGCGATTGGTCGTCGACCGCCGGCAGTGGCCTGGAGCTGCCGGCGTACCAGATCGACTCGACTGAAGGCACCGGCGGTCGCTGGAAGATCGCCGACCACGCGCTGGCCTCGATCGAGGCAGTGTACGTCAACGGCCTGTCGGCGTCCTTCACCGCCGACCTCGACGACGGCGAGTTCGTCCTGAACGTCGCGTATGCGCCGGGCACCGATACCGTGACGGTGCACTGCCAGGGCGCCACCGACGACGCCACGCGCGCCGGTGACCTGTTGGTCACGGCCCCGGATGTGTTCCGCGACCTGGTCGTCCTGCACTTGGACGTGGACCCGTCGGCGGTAGACGATGCGGCGCTGGCTGACTGGGGCGGTGCCCTGTCCGACAACGACCGCGTGCGCCGGTGGATCGGCGGCGAGCAGGTGTCCTCCGACGATCTGATCGCCCAGCTGCTGCGCGACACCTTCGCCGATCTGACCGTCGCTGGCGGCGCTTACTCGCCGCGGTATCGGGGCGTGGTGCCCACCGCTTCGGTAACCGCGGTCACCGAAGGCGACATCCTCACCGAAGGGCAAGGGCAGCGCCGGGTATTCTCGGTGGCGCGCAACCCCGACGCGGTCTACGCCAACGAGGTCGCGGCATCGTACGAGTGGGACCCGGTGGCTGGCCGCTACACCGGACGTTACGTCGCCGAAGACCTGGTCGCCATCATGACCAAAGGGATCCGCGTGCGGCGCACGCTTGAGATGCCGTGGCGCTACCTCGCCCAGGGCGCCCGCGACCGAGCCGACATCGAGGCGTATGCGTTCTCAGGCGACCTCGAACTGGTGTCTCTGGCCGTCGGCCCGATCGCCATGGCCACGGAGCCGGCCGATCAGCTCGAGATCGTCTACTCCAAATACGACCAGGGCGACGGCACCGGCGTCCGATTCCAGGTCCGCCAGATCGAAAGCGATCCGTCGAACTGGTCGGTGTCGGTCGTCGCCTGGAACCTCTGGCGGTTAACGACCGGCACGTGGACCGAGGACGATACGGTCACCTGGCTGACCGCCACTCCGGCTCAGCGCACGCAGAAAGGGTTTTGGTCTGATGACGACGGCCACGCCGACACCTCCGCAAGCCCCGACGCCGCATCACAGCGGTACCGCTGGCTGTGACATGGGCAACCCACCTGCGAGCCAGGTGGCCACACTGGCCCTTTACCACAGCGTCGTCCCCGCGATCCCGGCGAGTTACCGCGGCGACCAGCGGCGATTCGACGGCGACATGCAGCTCCTCAAGGTGCGTCGCGAGATTCTGGAACGGACCGTGGCCATACGCGAGTCGCAGGCGTTGGTGATCATCCACCACGCTGACGCTGCCGATCGATGGGAGCGCCTCAACCAGGACGCGCAACTCCCATCTGCCCCCGGCGGCCCGCAGGGACTGACCACCGCGCAGCGCCGACGGCTCACCGGACAGGCCATGCTCGCTATCGCGCGCGCCGACGGCCTGCAGGAGCGCATTCAGCAGCTGGAGATGGAGATCATGGCCTTCGCCGCCACCCTGACCCGGGACGGCGAGGGACCGCCGGCGGAAGGGGGCTGATTCGTGGCGTACTACACCGGGCTGTCGGTCACCGTCGGGTCCTACACCAAGGCCACCGACTACAACCAGGCGGCTGACTCCATCGCGTGGCTGCAGGCGCAGGGCGACGTCGGGCACGACATGGATCCGGCCACCGGCGATGGCTACCACCGCGCCACCTATTCGGACCCGGTGATCTTCAAGGCCGCGTCCAACCGTTTCGGGTCGCTGTGGCTCGACGACACCGACCCCGCCAACATCGTCTGGCGCACGTTGACCGGCACGTCGGCGGCCGCCGTGACCCCGGCGGCCAAGAGCGCCGGCGTCCCCATCACTTTGGGTTGAACAGGAGACACTCAATGCGCACCAAACGTCCCGCGGCTCTGCGCCTCGCCCCGCTGGCGCTGTTGCTGGCCACCACCACCGTCCGCGCCACCAACGAGTGGACCCCGCGGACCCCGTCGGGCACCAGCCGAGGGGTCCAGGTCCTGACCGGCGACAGTCTCAAGGTGAAGGGCATACTGGCGGTCGGCGCCGACAGCAACATCGCCATGTGGGCCACCGACGAATACGGCACCGCCTTTGCCGTCGTCAACCGCCGGCAAGACGCTCGGGCCCGTGCGGGCATCGGCTTCAAAATGGAGACCTACTCCATCGCCAACCCGCTGGGCTTCCGCATGTACCACTGGGGCAACGGGCCGGCCGGATCCGCGTATGGCACCCCGCACGGCTACACCATCGCCGACACGCTCGGGCGGTGGGGTTTCCACACCCCCGGCTACCCCGACTCCGTGGTCTCCGTAGGCGGCGGCATCAGCGCCTCCGGCGGCATGCTTCTCGAAGGAGGGATCTCGGCGGGGCCAGGCCGCTTCGCCGGCGACGTCCGCCCGTCCGCCGCCGCGACCTATGACCTGGGTGCCAGCGGCACTCAGTGGGACTCGGTCTTTGCCCACCACGCGTTGGTCGTGGGTGACATGCCCCACTACGACGACCGCAATGACCTGGCCCTGATCCGGGCGATCAGGCCGTCGCGGGTCGTCGATCCGATCACCGGCGCACCGCTGGTGGACGATGCCACCGTGCCGCGCGAGATCCTGGCCCTGTGGCGGGCCGACGGTGTGGATACCGTGGTCACCCACATCACCCTCGACACCCTCGCGGCCCACGTCGACACCGTGGTCGTACCCCGGACGGTAACGGACTCCGGCCGGGTCGCGGCCCACATCGTGCCCCTCGACGCCACGGGGCGAGCCGGAAGCGCTGCCCCCGTGTTCGGATCGCGCGTCGTCGCCGACACCCACTTCATCCCCGTGCGGCTCGCGGTCATCGCCCGCGGCGATACCACCGTGCGCCGCTACCGCGCCGGCGACCCCATCCTCGACCCGGACGGCAAGCCCTACATCGACCTGACCGCCGCGCACGGGCTGACCATGGGCGCGGTACGCCAGCTGGCCGCAACGGACGACTCACTGCGCAGCCGCACCACCGAACTCGAGGACCGCGTCCACGTCCTGGAGGTGCGCCTGGCCAAGGCGCAGACACGATGACCCGATCACCTGCAGCCGCCCACGCATCCTCCACCCCGCTCGCGAGGAGGTCACCCCGATGAGCAGCTTCCAGTCCAAGAAGGTCACCGTTGCCGTGGCGGGGGTGCGCCAACCGCTGTCGGCGACGCCGCTCCCCGCCACGTCGGTCACCATTCTGCCCTGGGACACCAACACCGGCCGCCTCTTCGTCGGCGGCCCCACGGTGAGTGCCGCCACCGTCAAAGGCCTGCGCCCGGGCGCGGTCCTGGGCGTCGCCGCCGATCCCCCGCTGGTCCGCGGCGTGGACCTGGCCACCATCTACGTCGACGCGGAATACAACGCGGACGGCGCCGACCTCTACTACGTCGAGATCTGAGGAGCCAACCCATGCCCGTGACCATCACGCCGCCTGCCCAATCGGCCGCGGCGACAAAGACCTACCTGTGGGACGACCCGGAGGTGGTCGGCGCCGGGGCCACGCGCGGCTACCGCTGGTGGGATGCCACCAACCAGTGCTTCCGCGTCAAGAGTGCCACCGCACCCACGAGCGAAACCGATGGCCGCATCCTGGTGGAGGGGTAACATGCGCCGCATCGCAGTCCTCAGTCTGCTGCTGCTCAGCTCGCCCCTGCTGGCGCTCAACTACAGCCTCAGAGGCGACATCACGCTCACCGACACCTCGGCCCTGGGACTGCCCAACACCACCCATTACCTGAAACGCAACGAGGCCCTGCGTCACACCGGCCTGGCGGCGCGAGGTCGCGCACTGGGCATGGTGATCCCCATCTACCGCACCTTCGAGTTCAACGCCGACTCGTCGGGGACGGGTTTCGGCCCGAACCGGACCAACCCCAACTGGTGGTTCCGCAAGCTCTGCGACGCTATCAAACGGCATCCGGAGCTGCAGTACTACTGCATCGTCAATCCCGACAACGGCCCGGGCACCGAGACGGACAACGAGGTCGAGACGGCGATCCGGTGGCTGCATGGCAGCGGCGCGGCCGTGCTCATGTACAACACCACCGGCTACACCGTGTGGTACCACTCCTCGGCCGTCACCTGGGGCCGCAACTCGGCTCAGATGAAGGCGGCGATCGACACCACGCTGGCGCTCTACCCCGAGGTCGACGGCGTCTTCTTCGACGAGGTGCCGTACTACACGACGACCATCAGCGCCACCTGGCCAGCCGGCGAGGGCACCATCAACGGGCCCAGGGCCATGGCCTGTCTCGACTCGGCGACCAGCTACGCCAACCTGAAGGGCCTGTTCACCATCGGCAACCCCGGCAGTTACCAGCAGAACAACGCCTACTACGAGAACGGCGTGTTCGACATGCTGATCGCCAGGGAGACCAACAAGTTTGATCAGTCGGCGGTGATCGAAGGCAGATACGCCATCGCCGACACCAACTCGCTGCTGGAGATCAACCAGCACCGCAAGGCGGCCATCGCCCACACTACCTTGCGCGACTCGACCTACGAGCAGCTGATGCGCAACGCGCTGCGTTACCGGAAGTACCACGACTTCCAATGGATGTTCGTCGACTCGGTCGCCACCCGCTGGGGCGGCAGTCTGCCGTGGAACTCGGACGGCTTCGCCAACTGGGTCGAGCGCACCGCCCAGGCCCTGAAGGCGCAATACACGTTCCTGGCCTACGACAGCCTGCGCGTCGGCCCCGCGGGTCTGCTGCTCACGCGCGCGGGTCGGGTGCGTGGCGTGGCCCGCCCCGACACGGCTACGGATGCGGCCACCAAGGCGTATACCGATAGCCTGGTCGGGACCATCTCGCTCAACGGCAACGTCACCAAGACCTACGTCGATTCGCTGTACGGCACGGTTGGCGGCGGAATCAGCAAGACCTACGTCGACAGTCTCCATACCGCGCAGCACACGACCTTGAACACCAGCCTGCGCGACGCCGTGCGCGATACCGTGGAAGACGCCTCGGCAATGGTACCCGCCGGGCTGTGGCGCTTCAGCAACAAGGTGGCCGTCGGCGCCAACGCCGCCGACTCGACGTTCACGGTGACCGGCACCAGCCGCTTCTCCGGCGACGCCAACTTCCAGCAGCAGATCCGCTGCACCAACGGCATCAAGCTGTACAACAACGGCGGCAGCGTCCGCGTCATCTTCGGCGATGCCTCGACGACCGGGCTCTACGGACACCTGCAGTGGGATTCGCCGGGAGACTACATCCGTCTCGACACGGACGCCACCAACGGCGTCAAGATCAAGGGCAACAACGTCGCCATCGGCAACGTGGTGCCGTCGAACCGGTTGGTCGTGGCCAATGGCAGCACCAAGCTGCTCGAGGTGGACAGCGTCGCGACGACCCGCGCTTACGGCCGCCTCATGATTGGCGCCGCGACCACCGACACGACGACCGCCAGTCACATGCTCCGGTTGACCAGCGGATCTACCTACTCCGAGGTCGATGCCGGCGAGACGGCGTTCGCCAACTCCTCGTCCGAGTCGATGAAGACGGCCTTCGCCCCTGTGCCGGTGGACTCGATCGTGGCCGCCCTGAGGCAGATGCCCTTCCCGCGGAAGTGGAAGTGGAAGCGGTCGGTGACCGGTGACTCGGCCGCGGCGCAGCGCGAGCATGCCTCGGTCATGGCAGGGGACTTCTACCCCGTGGCAAGGCTGCTTAAGCCCATCGATGCCCGAGAGTCCATTCTGTCCGGCGATGACGAGATCGCCGCGCTGGTCATCGCCGTCAAGTACCTGTTGCAGCGGACCGACAGCCTGGCGGTGCGCCTCGCCGACCTGGAGCAGAGGGGCATCATTCTCACGCCCGCGAGATAGGGCTCGCCGGTGCCAGGCCGACACGGTGGTAGGTGCGCCAGGACGCCGTTTGCGGGATGGCCGCCACTGCCTACCTGCCGGGGCACGCGGGGCGTGTGGGTTGGGTGGTAGCGGCAACGGGTCGGGCCTGGCGGCATTTGGCCGCCTGGACTCACTGCACGTCAACCTGGATCGTCACGAGGGAAACGCTTGCTCCCCGCACCCCAACCGGCTACGTTGAGCGTACCGTCAGGTGAAGACGCGGGCGATCGCAGGCGCTGTGTGGCCTTCGCAGCGCCTGCACTACCGCCTTCACCCCTGATGGTGACACGCGGTCGACTGCCGGAACTTTGGCGTGCCGGTACGATGGGACGACGTGGCGGCCCCCGATGGAGAGGGAAGATCGCGATGGCTGTTCGTGCGCTGAACGTCAACCGCCGCCAGTGTCGCAGTCTGGCCGCTTGGTTGCTGGCCTGCTGCCTGCTTTGCGGGGCGTCCGTCGGAGCTATTGGGGGTACGACGTGGCAGGTCTACTCCCCGGAGGGACCATCGTGGCGGGAACGCCCGGAGACCACAACCCGCGAGGTACTGCCGCCAGTGGCGCTCGAGGTGCCGTCGGTTGTCGGCGGCACGGACCAGGGGACGCGGGTCGTGGATGCGGTGGTCGTGGCCGAGAGCGTATCCGGCCACCCTACGCCTGGTCCGCTATCGGAAGACGTGATGGCGCTCACGGCGGACGCACGTGGCGCGCTATGGGTTGCGACCCTGTCTG
>CAITNQ010000386.1 GCA_903893785.1 uncultured Gemmatimonadota bacterium | reverse complement strand
GGGCCCGGGGCCGCCTGCCAGTCCCGCCCGAGCAGCTGGAAGTCCTGCCAGTCTGCGGCTCGGAAGGGCCGGAGCGTGAACCTGGGGCTGTCGATGGTCAGGTCCGGTACCGCCTCGCCGTGCGTCGACATGGTCTCTCCTTCCGCGCTCCGCCGACCGGTCCCACGTGTGGGGTGACCGGCGCCCGCACCCGTGCTCGGTAAGGGCACGGTCCCTGGCTGCCGTCCGTCCGGCACCGACCGCCGGGACCGGTTCCCAACGGCCGAAGAACGGTTCGGCCGCGCCTGCAGGTCAAGGCCCCGTGCGCGCCCGGCGCCACGATGCCCTTCCTTGACATGCGGCGGCCGCCCCGGGTAGGTTTGCCGTGCCGTCCCCGCAGGCTCGGCCCTCACCCTCCCACCGGGAGACCTTCCATGCCCGTCCAGCTTGGTGTCGCCCGCGTTGACATCACTCCGCCGCTGGGCATCGCCATGGTCGGCTTCGCCGGCCGCGACAGCGCCGATGATGTGCACGATCCCCTTACCGCCACCGCGCTCGGATGCGTCGCCGACGACGGCCGCGCCGTGGTCGTCGCGCTCGATCTCCTCGGCCTGCGGGCCGAGACCGTGACCGAGTTCCGTCAAGCCATCAGCGCGGCAGCCGACATCAACCCCAACCGCGTCGTCCTGGCCTGCGCCCACAACCACTACGGCCCGGCCGTCGACCGCAGCACCGACCAAGCGCTCGTGGCCGCGTACCGGGAGAACGTCAAACACCTGATCGCCGGCGTCGCCCGCCAAGCCCTGGACCGCGCTCGCCCGGCCCAACTCGGCGTTGGCACCGGTGCTTCGGATATCGGCATCAACCGCCGCGAACGGCGCGCCGATGGGCAGGTTGTGCTGGGGCAGAACCCGGCAGGCCCGATCGACCGACAGGTGGGCGTGGCGCGGCTCGACGACGCCGATGGCCGCCCGCTGGCAACCGTGGTCAATTTCGCCTGCCACCCAGTCTCTCAAGGGGGCCAGATGCGTTCGCTGTCGGCCGACTATGTGGGTCAGGCCCGCCACGTAGTGGAGACCCTCACCGGCGCGCCGTGCCTGTTCCTGCAGGGGGCCTGCGGCAACATCAACCCGGTCCTCATGGTCCACGCGTACGAACCGGCCCGGGCCCTGGGGACCCGACTGGGTTGCGAGGCCGTGCGGGTGCGCGAGACCATCGCCCCGACCGAGATCGGCCGGCTCGTCGTGCGGCAGCGTTGCGTCGGGTTGCCGCGCTACCGCCATGGTAGCGCCGACCAGGCGGGGGCTCTCCAGGCCGAATTGGAACGCGAGGTGGCCGCGCTGTCGCGACCCGGTTCGTCGCCGGGCCAGCGCTGGTGGGCCGAGCACCGCCTGACCCGCGTCGCCGAGGTGGTGCGCTCGTGGCGCACCGGCGAAGCGCTGACGCCGGTGGAGGCCGAAGTGCAGGCTTGGCGTCTGGGCGAACTGACCCTGACCACGGCTCCGGGCGAGGTCTTCTGCGAGATTGGCGCCCGGGTCAAGGAAAGGGCACCGTCGCCCCACGCGTTCTACGCTGCGTACGTCAACGGGTACATGGGGTACGTGCCTGTGCGCACCGCGTACGCCGAAGGCGGGTACGAGGTTACCCACGCCTGCCAAGTCGACCCCGAGGCCGGTGAGGAACTCGAGAAGACATCGCTCGAGCTGCTGGCCGAGGTGGGCTGCTGAGGCAAGCGGCAGTCACAACCACCCGGCGTTCCCGGGCCGTCGCCAGCCCCCCGAGCAAGTGGGACAGAATCCAAGACAGCACCAGGGCCCCGCCAGCCATGGCGGTCCAGCAGGCCGCGCTGACGCGAACTCGTTGGCCAGGGCCTGGCGACTCCCCAGCCCCCACAGGGAGGGCGGTCAGGGCTCGCCGAGCGCCACCAACGCGTCCATGGCCGCCAGGCGGACCTGGTCCATGACACCTCGGTCCTTGGGGACCTGCCAGCCCAGGTTGTCCAGCGTGATCTGATCGGTGACACGCGCCGGGCCGTCGCGCAAGAGTGCCTGAGCAGCGGTCGCGGCCGGCGACAGGGCACGCCCCGCGGCCAGACCCGCCACGCGCTGACGCAGCATGCCGAAGAGCTCGAAATCCTGGGCCCCCTCGCGGATGGCCTCCATGTGCTTGCCGGTGATGAGGCCCCATTCGGGGTCCAGGAACAGCGGCGAGAACATGTGCCCCGGCGCGGTGTACGGGGCGAAGGAGCTGCCCGCACCCCCTTCGTCGCCAAAGGCCCAGTAACACGAGCCGCGCGCCCCATACTGGATGGCCAGCCAGAACTGGCCGCGGTGATAGATGATGGGGTCCAGGTGTTTGCCGTTGACGCAGGAGTAGAACCACAGCTCCTTGCCGGCCTGCTGCTGGGCGACGAAGAAACTGCGGTACGAGGGCGGCGAGCCAACGAACCGCGCCGCGCTCGGCGACAGCACATCGGACAGCTCATACAGGCGCGGGTCGGCTGTGGTCGGGTCGTCGTGGCAGGGATCCTCCCACACCGTGACCCCCAGACCCGTGGCCTGGAGGGCCTGTCCCCAGGGCACAAAGGCAGCGTCGAACTCCGGTCCGCGCGGTTCGTCCACGGCCAGCACGGCCAGTTGCGACGGCTGGACACCCAAGGTGCCCAGGTGCGCCACCAGAGCACCTAGCCATTCGGTCAGGCGTCGCTGGAAAACCGGAGACCCGGGCGTTGGCCCGGCCAACTCCGGGCACAGGCCGAAGGTGGCGTAGTACCGGGCCTGGGGCCACTTGGCCACCCACGCATCCCAACCCGAGAAATCCGGGGGCTGGGTGAGGTGCCCTTCGGCGTCGAACCGCGCGCCGGTGGGGATTGCCTCGGCCCACGGCATGTTGACGCCGTACTGGCGCAGAAAACCGATGAACTGCCGCTGGTCGACCAGGGCCCCGTCCCGCTGGGTCGTGGGCAGGTGCGAATAATCCCAGCCGCCCACGGCGATGGAGGCCTGGGACGGCAGGTCCAGTGGGTACACCTTGACGCGTAACGGCACCCGCTGGGTCGCCAGGCCGGCCGACGTGAACACCACCTCGCCTTCGTACGTGCCCGCCGGGACCTGGGTCGGGCAGAAATCGAGCCAGACTTGCCGGCTCATGCCGCCGGGAACGGTGACGCTGTACCCGTCGCCGCTGTGCCGGGCTTCTGGCAGGGCCGCGGCCACCGGGTAGTGGACGTAGGTATCGGTGAACAGGACCTCGCGCACGCTCACCCAACCAGGATCGGTGCCGCCGGGCAGGTCCTCCACGCGCACAGTCACCTTCAGGGGCTCGTCGCTCGCGTTGGTCAGACAGATGGCTTCGCCGCGGTGCTCCCCGCGCATCAGCGCGACAGACAGCTCCGGTGGCGCCAATGGCACGGGCGGGGCGGCGGTTGGCTGCAGTGGGTCCCAACGGTTCTGATGCCACACGGTCAGCGTTGCCAGCCCCTGAGCGCGACGCAGCGGGGCATGGAGAGCATACACACTCGCCTGTAACTGGTTGAACGGGAAGATGGCCCGGAAACCGGCAGGCAAGGTGTCGGGCACGGCCTCGATCGCCGCCGCCAACTCCCCGGCACGGGCCCGCAGCACCGTGCGGATCCCCGGGTCGAGGGCGGCCGCGTCGATCTCAGCCCGGGCCGCCGCCAAGTCGCACCGCAGACGCTCGCGGACCGCGGCAGGCCCCTTGATCTCCCATGGGAACGTCACGTTGGTTGCCTCCTCACCGGCCGCAAGGGTTGCGCTGAGCAAGAGGATCAAGACAGCTGGCAACACGGTCGCCTCGGGGTCGAAGGGTGGCTGCACCAGGCGAACGGGCCCCCACACCCGACAGGTGCCCCCGGTTCACGGTCCGCCCAGCGCTGCAGAATCCGCAGTTGCCGGCGGGCGGGCCTGCGGGCGGATGACCGCCACGGGCAAGGGCAACCAACCATCAAGATCGGGCGGCGGTCAGTGGACCGGATCACGCCCCTGCGGGCGGTTGCGCCGGTCCCAGGCAGGCAGCGGACAACTCCTCCGTCAGAAGGTCAAGGCTGGCAACCACCGCAGCTCGACGGAGCTGTGTCACGGCGAACGCCTGGTCGCTCAGCTGCCGCACCTGT
>CAITNQ010000385.1 GCA_903893785.1 uncultured Gemmatimonadota bacterium | reverse complement strand
TGTAGATGGCCGCCATTTCGTGCAGTGGCCGTCCGAGTTGGCGCGCGTAGGCGATGAAGGTGGCGATCAGCCCCACGGTGATCTCGCCCCGCGTGGCCAACACGCCGCCGGCGACAGCCACGGCGGCAAAGCCGACATTGCCGATGACGTTCATCATCGGCATCAGGAAACCGGCGATGATCTGGGCGCGGGTGCCGACGCGGCGCAACTGGTCGTTCAACTCGCCGAAGCGGTGGCCAACCGCGGCTTCGCGGCCGAAAGCCTTCACCGCAGCCATACCCGAGACGGTTTCCTCCACATGAGCATTGAGCGCGCCCAGCGTAGTCTGCTGCTCGAGGAAGAGCCGCCGCGTGCGCCGCGAGATGGTGGTCGTCAGCAGCACCACCAGGGGCAGGGGGGCCAGGCTCACCAGGGTCAGTTTCACGTTCAGGCTGAGCATGAGCGTCACGGTACCGATCAGCAGCACGGCGCTCGACAGCAGCTGTACCGCGGACTCGGCCACGGTCACGCTGACCGCGTCCACGTCGTTGGTGAGGCGGCTCATCACCTCGCCGTGGGGGTTGAGATCAAAGAAGGTCAACGGCAGGCGCTGGAGCTTGCCGAACAGGCTGGTGCGCAGGTTGCGTACCAGTCGCTGCGACACGCCGGCCATCACCCACCCCTGGGCCGTACTCAGGGCGGCGCCAGCCGCGTAAGCACCCAGGAGGGTCAGGACGGCCGTGGTCAGGTCAGGGCCGCCTCCCGATGCGCCGCCAGGAGCACCCATGCCGCCCGGGGCCGCGGCGATGGCATCGATGGCCCGCCCCAGCAGGTAGGGACCGGCCATGCCCAGCGGCACGGCGACGAGTACCAGCGCCAGCACCAGCAGCAGACGCCGGCGTTCGCCGCCGAAGTGGGCCCACACCCGAGACACGGCGCGGCCGGCGTGCTGCGGCCGCACTTTGGGCGCCCCCAAGCCGTGCCCGGGGCCCGGCCCCCGACCGGGCATGCCGGGCAGGCGGGGCGGCGCCGTTGCCGGAACGGGGCGCTGCGGGGCGGGCTCAGGCATGGTCGGCCGCTCCCTCCAGCGCCTCGCGACCCAGCTGGGCGGCGCAGATATCCCGGTACACGTCGCAGGCCCGCAGCAACTCGGCGTGGGACCCCAGGCCCGCCGGCACGCCGTCGTCCAGCACCAGGACCTGGTCGGCGGCGGCGGCGGCCGAGATCCGCTGCGTGATCAGGATGCAGGTCCCGTGGGCGGCCCACCGGCGCACGCCGGCGAGGATCTCGGCTTCGGTCAGCGAGTCAACCGAACTCGTGCAGTCGTCGAGGATCAGGACCTCGGGGCGCCGGATCAGAGCCCGGGCCAGCGCCAACCGTTGCCGTTGACCGCCGGACAGGTTCACCCCGCCCTGGCCCAGGCGCGTGGCGTAGCCTTCCGGCAGGGCGCTGGCAAAGTCATGGGCGCAGGCAATGCGGGCCGCGGCTTCCAGCTCCTCGTCAGTTGCCCCGTCCAGCCCCCAGCGCAGGTTAGCCGCTACCGGACCCGAGAACAGCACCGTCTGCTGCGGCACCAGGGCGATGCGCCGCCGCAGCTGGGCCAACTCCAGTTCCCTGACGGGTACGCCACCCAGGCGGACCTGGCCCTCATCAGGCTCGTAGAACCGGGGTACCAAGGCCGCCAGGGTGCTCTTGCCGCTGCCTGTCGGGCCGATGACGGCGGTCAACCGGCCTGGCTGGCAGGTCAGCTCAATGCCGCTCAGGACCCGTCGGCCGGGCGCGGTGGGGTAGGCGAAAGACACGTGACAGAACTCGACGGCCGTGCCCGGCCCGGCGGCGGCAGCACCTGTGCCCCGCGCCAGGTGCCCTGCGTGGGGCTCCGCCACGGTCGGGGTTGGTGGCGGTACGGCGGGGGAAAAGGCCCCCGGCGGCGCGCCGGCAACGGGCGACACCGGCACGGCGGGCGTCGCGGCCCCGATCCGGGGCGTCCTGGCCGAGGGGCTCGGTTGGGCGCTGGCGGCCGACCCCGACGGCGCGGCGGTGGGGGCTCCCGGTCCGGGCGCGCCGGTTCGCGTCAGGTGGGACTCTGAGGCAGGCGCGGCCAGGACTTCCGCCAGTCGCTCCCATGAGGCGCGGGCACGGACGAAGACGGTGAACACATTCGCGATCATCATCAGCGCGAACAGCAGCTGGCTCATGTAGTTCACCAGCGCAATGACGCGGCCGACGCGCACTCCGTCACCCTCGGCGCCGTGACCGCCAACCCACAGCACCGCGACCACGCCCAGGTTCACCGTCAAGGCGATGATCGGGCCGAACACGGCCATGGTCTGCAGCGCCCGGCGGGTGGCGTCGGTCAACTCGGTGTTGGCGGCGGCGAAGCGACGCACCTCGCGGTCTTCCTGGACGAAGGCTTTGACCACGCGGATGCCGCCCAGGTACTCGCGCGTGACCGAGTTGACGCGGTCCAGCGCCTGCTGCACCTGGCGGAAGCGGGGGAAACCCACCGCCAGGTTGGCCGCGATGAGCCCGCCGGCCACCGGCACTACCACGGCCAGGATCAGCGCCAGACGAGGCTCGAGCAGGACCGACATGACGAGACTGCCGACCGCCAGGATGGGGGCTTTGGCGAAGATGCGCATGATGCCATTGACAAAGCCCTGGACCTGGGTGATGTCGTTGGTCTGGCGCGTCACCAGCGAGGCGGTGTCGAAGCGGTTCAGTTCGCCAAATGAGAAACCGGTGATCTGGCTGAAGACCTGGGCCCGCAACTGGGCGGCGAAGCGAAACGACACCAGGCTGGCCACCAGGTTGCGCCCGGTGGCGGCGATTGCACCGATGCCAGCGACCCCCAGCATGACCACACCTAAGCGCAGGACAATGGCCGGATCCCGGGCCGCCACGCCGGTGTCGACGATGCGCGCCATGATCGTCGGCTGCATGAGGTCGCACACGGACTCCACCGCCAGGAAGGCCAGGGCGGCTGCGAACGAGGCCCAGTAGCGCTGCAGGTAGGGCCGGGTCAGGCTCATGGGTCTGCTGGGGAAGGCGTCGGCAACGGTACCGCCGTCGACAGGGCGGAGGGTCGCCGCGACCTAAGCGCGGCGCGGCTCCAACGTAAGCCATTACCACACCGGCCACCAGTACCACACCGGCCACCCGCGCCGCGACCAGGTGCGGACCGAATGGGGCGTTTGCCGTCTTCCGGCCCCACCTGGACGACGTCGATCACTGCGCCGGCCACGCGCGCGGCGACCTGCACTGGAGCCATTGACCTGCGCCCCGCGTGCCGGGGGCCCCCAGGGCCACCGCCGTCGCGGCGCCCTGCGGGGGCCGCATGGGCCCACCTAACGCTTGCCGGGCCCGGCCGGGCAGCGGATATTGCCCGGCGCCCAGACGACAGCCAACCCATTCCCGCCCGGCGGCGCCGCTCGGGGGGCCTTCCGCAGCGCCCGTCGCCGTCCGGTCACGAGACGGGCCCATGGCCCCGTCCGGGCCGCCCGGGCCGCCCCATGGAGGACACACCGATGCGTCGCAGTGCGCTGGGTTCCGTGCTTGCCGGTTCCTGCCTGTGGTTGGCCGCCAGCGCGGCCGCCGCTGGGCACCCCGATTGGGTGAACGCCCTCAAGCCGTCGGGTACGCCTGGCCCCCGGCTGCAGTTGGCCCGGCAGGGCCACACCGCCTATGCCATCCTGGTCCCGGCGGCGCCCACCAGCCAGGAGGAGAAAGCCGCCGCTGACCTGGCGGATTGGCTCCAGGCCGTGTCCGGGGCCGATTTTGCCATCGCTCGCGAAGGCGCTGCGGGGGCCACCGAAGGGCCGTTCATCAGTATCGGCCGCACGGCCCTGTGGAACCGCGCCGCGCTGGCCGACGCCGGGATTGACCTGGGCGACGAAGGCTACGCCATCGCGGTCCGGGGCGCCAACCTGTTTCTCTGGGGCGGTCGCCGACGGGGCCCGATCAACGCCGTCTATGCGCTGCTGGAGGAGGATCTGGGCTGCCGTTGGTATGACCGCGAGGCCACCGTGCTACCGGTCGCCCCTGACCTGAGCGTGGCGCCTGTGCCGCGCCACTTCGTGCCCGTGCTGCAGATCCGCGATCCGTTCTACTGGGACGCCTTCGACCCTGTCTGGTCGCTGCGGAACCGCACCAACACACCCCAGGCCGTGCTCCCGGAGGAGTGGGGCGGCAGCGTTGACTATGCGCTGTTCGTGCACACGTACAACACCCTGGTCCCGCCGGACCGCTATTTCGCCTCGCACCCCGAGTATTTCTCCGAACTGGGGGGCAAGCGCCAACCCGTGCAGTTATGCCTGAGCCACCCGGACGTGCTGACGCTGGCGCTGGCCAAGGTTCGCCAGGTGCTGCGCGAGCGCCCCCACAGCGAGATTATCAGCGTGTCGCCCAACGATGGTACGGGTTACTGCGAATGCGCAGCCTGCAAAGCATTTGACGATGCCGAAGGCACGCGCGCCGGCACTCTGCTGCGTTTCGTCAATGCGATCGCCGACAGCATTCGTGACGAATTCCCCCCTGTGCAGGTCTCAACGCTGGCCTATCTCGACACCTACCAGCCCCCCAAGACCGTGCGGCCGCGCCCCAACGTCGCCATCCAGTTGTGTACTGACCGCCACGCCTGGTCGCGGCCGTTCCTGAGCGTGGACGAGACGGAAAGCTTCCAACAGGCGATGAAGGCCTGGCAAGCCATGGGCGCCGTGACGCACATCTGGGACTATACCACCAACTTCAGTCACTACCTGGCCCCCATGCCCAACTGGCCGGTGGTGACGCCTGACATTCGTTTCTACGTGGCCCACGGCGCCCGTGGCGTGATGCTCCAGGGTGCCTACCAGAGCCCCGGGTCGGCCGACGGGCCCATGCGCAGCTGGGTCTGGGCCAAGCAGCTGTGGAACCCGGAACTGGACACTCGGGCACTGATGCAGGACTTCGTCTACGGGTATTACGGTGAGGCCGCCGCACCGGTGTGGCAGTACCAGGAGCTGCTGTGGTCGCTGTGGCAGGACTACCACGGCCGGCCGGGCTCCACCCCGGCCGAGAACCCCCTGCTGGCTGACATCCGCTACACTCCCGACAACGCCATGCTGGCCGGTGACCTGCCGATGCGATCACTGGCGCTGCTCGACCAGGCGGCGGGCCTGGCGGCCGATCCGGAGGTGGCCTTCAGGGTGCAGGTGGCGCGCCTGCAGCCGCTCTACCTGGCTCTGTGCCAGGGGGTAGGTTACCTGGAGGACGGCGGGCAGCTGCGCTTCGGCCACCGGGCGCACGGTTCGGTGCCCGAGCGCCTGCCGGACAGCACGTACCGCCGTTACCTGGACGAATTCGCCGCCACCGTTTCCCAAGCCGGGGTGACGCACTTTGCCGAGGGCGCGCCCGACGCGCAACGCAAGATAGAGTTATGGCAAGAGCTTTTGGCCACCGAGCCCCCGGATGTGCGTTACCGGCCCTTGAGCAGCACCTGGCGGTTCCGGACGGACGCTGAGGAGCAGGGTACGAAGGCCGGTTGGCACGGGGTCACGGTCGACGATCAGGGTTGGGCTGAGGTCCGCAGTGACTTGGGCACGGGTTGGGAGAACCAGGGCTTCCCGGGATACCTGGGTTACGCCTGGTACCGGCAGCAGGTGGAGCTGCCTGCCGATCTGGCCCAGGCACCCCGGTGCTGGCTGCTGTTCGGCGCCGTCGACGAGCAGGCGGAAGTTTACCTGAACGGGACGCTCGCCTTCAGCCACACCTGTGCCGCCACCGGCCTGGCGCCGACCGACCTGTGGGTCAAGCCCTTTGCCTTTGATCCGCGTCCCTTCCTGCACCCCGGCGTGAACCAGGTGGCGGTTCGCGTGCACAACAGCCTGGGCATGGGAGGCATCTGGAAACCAGCTTACTTCGTGGCCTGCCAGGCCGACGCTGACCCGCGCATGGTGCTCGCGGTCATCAACGCCGCTCGGCAGCCCTGATCGGGCCGCCGCGGACGGCTGGCGCTCCCGCCCGGGTCGGCCGTCGCCGGCCCGCCGAGGCGCGACTCTTGGCAAGCTGGGTGGCGCCGTTCGCGAGCGGGACCACAGCGGTGCGGCCCTTCACGAATCCGACGCAGGCGGACGGCCCGGACCGTCCACGGCGTGACCCCTACCCTCCACCCCCACCTCAGGTACAAGGCAACCGCTGATGGCAGAGATGACGACCCACGAGCGCTTCACGCGCATGTTCCAGCATCGCCAGGCTGATCGCGTGCCGATCTTGGGCGGCCCCTGGGGCACCACCATCGAGCGCTGGCAGCGCGAAGGCATGCCGACCGACGTCGGTTTCACCGACTACTTCGGTTTGGACAACATCGTGCACATGGGGGGCGACACCAGCCCTCGTTTCGAAAGCAAGCTAATC
>CAITNQ010000384.1 GCA_903893785.1 uncultured Gemmatimonadota bacterium | reverse complement strand
GTCCCAGGGCGGCCACCCATCGGGCCGAGCGCCACGCGAACGTGGCCCGGCCCATCGGGTATTCCGAGAAGGCCAACAGGAGCGCCAGCGGCATGCCGTTCGAGTCGACCGCGCGGAGGTACCAGGGCCGGGCGAAGACCGCCTGCTGCAGGTACTCGGCCCACCACGTGGTGGCCAGGACCGTGGGCACCCGCGACCCCGACCGCAGAATCTCCACATCCCATGCTGGCGGGGCCTGCCGACTGATCTCCACCGTCACCGGTCCCGCGCGCACCCGCATCAGCGCGCGGTCAGCTAGCCCGTCCCTGTCCGGCGCGGATTCGGCCACCGCGACACCACCGATTGCGGGCACACCACCTCGAAAATGACTGGAGACCCATCGCACCGCGGAGACAGCAGATCACCTCTCTGGCGAGCATCCTCGGCGGCACCGGAGAAGAAACCGGACGGTTGTGCCGCACGCAAGCTGGGTGTCACGGCGACGAGGCCAGAAAGGCTTGCGGCTCCCGCGGCTGTGCGCCTGCGGATCCCTGAACTGGCCCGGGCGTGGCCAGGCAAACCAGCGCGCGGACCGCCCGCAACCCGTGGTGGCCGCGGCTGATCGCAACCCCGGTAGGCCGCCGCATGCGGGAACTGCGGCGCGGATCGGCAAGCCGCGCGGAGGCGTGGCGCGGTCGCGGCAGCCCTCGGGCACGGGGGGCACCTGACCATTGCGGCGCCCACAACGTGGGCTTGGCGGGGAGCGAGGCGCGTTGCGGATGCCCAGCTCGATCGACACCCGCGAGTGCCCCGAGATGCCTGGCTGACGGGGAGGCCGGCTGGCATGAAGTGCACGGGCCGGAACACCGGCGAACTAGCGGGAGCGTAACCCTGACGGCTATCGTTCAAACTGCGATATAAAACGCGGAATGACTTGCCGCAGAGCGACTAACGGTGGTGAGCCTGGCGGGAATCGAACCCGCGACCAACGGATTAAAAGTCCGCTGCTCTACCAGCTGAGCTACAGGCTCGCACACCGATGTGCCACACGGTGGCACTGCGCCACCGAGGCGACCCGGTGGCACAACGGGGTGGATGCTCCCGGGCCGGCGGACGGTCGTGTGCGGCGTCGCGGCCGGGGGCAACCGCAGGAGCGAGCGCTCGCCGGCAAGGCCGAGGAGCGCTTTCGGGATCGTGTTCACGGCCGTCAGGCCGCGCCAGAACAGGAATGGGCCAGCCTGACCCAGAGCATTATACAGTAGGGGTTGCGTCCAAATCCGTCAACGCCGGTCTCAACCCACCTGATACCGTTTCACTGCCTCCAGATCGAGTTCGACGCCCAGCCCTGGACCTGTGGGCACCTCCACCAGGCCGTTCTTGGGCATCAGGGCGCCGTGGATCAGGTCGTTCTCGCGGGTAAAATGCAGCGAGTCTGAAGGGATGGTGGCGTTGCGGATGACCGAGTGAACGTGGGTGCCATAGGCGCCGGACACACCCAGCCCCAGGCCGACGACCTGCAACCAGACGGGCAGACCTGCGGCTTCGGCCATGCCGGCGTTGATCAGCACGGTCTCCACCGAGCCGCCGGTGTTGAAGCCGTCAGCGGCTTCGGCGCGGATGGCGCTCATGATCTGGCGCGAATCATACAGGTGCGGGAACAGGGGAATACGCGAGTGGCGCCGGAAGTCGCGGTACTGGTGCCACCCCGGCAGGTACTGGAAGGGATCTTCGAAGGCCTGAACGTTGTACCGCTCGAGTTGAGCGGCCAGGCGCAGGCTGGTATGCAGATCGCCGAAGGTGAAATTGGGGTCGACTATGATGCCGTAGTCAGGCCCGGCAGCCTGGGTCATCAGCGCCACTGACTTGACAATATTCCACGGCCGTGCCTTGAGCTTGTGGGTCTTGAAGCCCAGTCGCGCGCCCTCCTCGGCCATGGCGGCGAACTCCTCTGGCTCGAGTGGCGGCGACCACCACCCCACGGGCACCTTGTCCCAGTACCGCGTGCCCATCAGGCGGTTGGCGGGAACGCCGAGGGCTTTGCCGGCGATATCGTACAGCGCCATGCCCATCATGCCGCCCTGGTTGGTCAGACTAAGCGACAGTGGATCTATACCTATCCATTTCTCTGCCAAACCATTACACGTCTCACCTCGTCCACCCTCACCAATGCCGCTGAGGCCTTCGTCGGTGTGCACAACAATGATCGGGATGGGCCGGTCCCGGAAGTCGGTGGGCCGGCTCTTCTGTATCGAGGGCACGTGCGGGACGGCCGTCAGGTAGCAGTCGATACCAGTGATCTTCATCGCTCACCTCACGCCATCGTGCGGCGCAGCCAGGCCAGCTTGCGCTGCTGGTGCAAGCTGCCGCCGCCTTCGTGGCCATTGTAGGGATAGACTTCAATATTCCTCTCAACATGTTCCGGCAGATGATTATACGATGCGTATACGGTGGACGGAGGGCAGATGGCGTCCCACAGTCCCACCGAGTAATACGCTGCCTTGACCCGGGTCCGCCGCACCAGGTTCATGTTGTCAAAATAGGACAGGGTGCGGAAGGCAGGCTCGATCTGCTCCGGGAACCGCTTCATAAAGTTGATTATCTCTTCGTACGGGCCGACCGAGATGTCCAGAGCGCGCCGGAAATGCGACAGCCAGGGGACGTCCGGGGCCATGGCCCGCACCCGGCGGCTCAGGCTGGCGCAGGCAATGGTCAGCGCGCCTCCCTGACTGCCCCCGATGGCGGCGATGCGACCGCCGTCGACCTCGGGCCGAAGGGCAACTACCTCGACGGCGCGCACAGTGTCCAGGTAGAAGGCGCGGTAGTAATACTCGCTGGGGCTCAGGATGCCATGGGTGATGAACCCCCGCTCCGCGCCGTATGTGCTCTCCATACGCCAGCCCGTGTCACCCCCCTGGCCACGCGAATCCATGATGAAGGCGCAGAACCCGTTGAGCACGTGGGCCGCCAGTTGGTGCGGGTAGTCGCGGCCACCGGTATAGCCGATGAACTGGACCACGGCGGGCAGGGGCTGGGCGACCTGGAACGGCGTCAGCAGCCATCCGTGTACGCGGACCCCGTCCACCCCGTCGAACGCGACGTCGTACACGTGGGCCAGCGGCAAGGCATCCGTGACCTCGGTGAAGGCGGCGTTCAGGGGCACCTCGGCGCTGCGCCAGAGCTGCTCGTCCCAGAAGATGTCAAAATCTTCTTGCACAGTGAGTTCAGGCGTATATTTAACGAGCTGCTCATAGGGCCAGTCAACACTCGCCATGTTCCTCTCCTGTTGAGTCGCTCACTGCTTCCCACTTCGCTCGGTGGGCGTCCCCTGTGCCCCATTCCACGTTCCCGCCGCCCGCTCCATTCCGACCGTCGCTACCGCGTTCGGGCCGCTTATTGGCCGGTAACCCCGTGACGCGGCGCGCCGGCGGCCGACCGTCACCCTCGCTTGGCGACGATGATGCGCGCCGATCGCCGCCGGGAGTCCAAGTGCCGGTCCGGTTGACAACTCACGCCGCGACGAACACCTGAGCCAACTGCGTCAGGGTCTCCGCGCTCAGCTCCACCTTGCCGGCAGCAGCGTTCTCCTCCAGTTGTGCCACACTCGAGGCCGAGGGGATCAAGGGCCCCATGCCCGGCAGGGCCGCCAGATAGGCCAGACTGAGCTGGGCCACCGTCAGATCGAGCGAGCGAGCCAAACCGTCCACCCGGGCCAGGCGGTCGTGCACATCGCCGGCCGTCAGGCGCTCGTATTCGCCCTCGTCCACGAGACGGTCCCCGGCGCCCACCTGCTGGCCTTTGAGGTACCTGTTGGTCAGCAGACCGCGGAGCAGCGGGCTGTAGGCAATGAAGGACGGGCCTGCGGCAGCGCAGTGCGCGAGCACGCCAGCATGCTCCGGACGTGCTCCCGTCAACGGATTGAAGCTGTTCTGGATCGAGCAGACCTCGGGCAACCCGTAGTCGCGCGCCACCGCCGCATACTCCCGGAGCGCGCTCACCGGGGCATTGGAAAGGCCGAAATAGCGGATCAGGTCCTGGCGCCGGAGATCGGCCACCGCCTCGAGCGATTCGCGGACCGGTGCCGTGGAATCCAGACGATGGAACTGCAGCAGGTCAATGCGATCCAGGCCCAGTCGGTCCAGGCTGGCGTACACGCTGTCCAGCACGTTGGCGCGCGACAGGCCCGAGTGATTCGGGGTCACGCCGTCCATGGCGCCGCCCAGCTTGGTAGCCACCACAATGTTGCGCCGCTCGCCCGGGTTCTGGTGGAACCACTCGCCGATGACGCGCTCGGAGTTCCCCGAGGACTCGTTGTAGCGGTTGGCCGTGTCCCAGAAGGTGGCACCCAGTTCCAGGGCCCGGTCCATGATCTGGAAGGCCGTGTCGCGCCCGACACGGGCGCCGTCCTGACGTTCGGGGTAACCGAATTTCCAGGTGCCCAGGCCCACCCGGGAGACCTTCAGCCCGGTCTGCCCCAGAGGCCGGTACGGCATGCCGTTGAAGCTCTCGAAGCCAAATCCCAAGCCGTAGAAACGACGGTCGTAGGGCACAGTGTCCTTCTCCTTTCGGGTCGCTCAGGGCTGCACCGCCCACACGCGGGCGTCGGCAGCCACCGATTCCAGGCGGCTGTAGTGGGTCACCTCGGCCGCCCCGGTGGCGACTGCCAGCGGCTGCTGGATGACGAAATCCGCACTGTCACGGCGGTTATAGGCCACGTAGGCGGGCGACAGACAGCTGATCGCCGGGTCGTGGCCCACAGCCACGTCGGGCCAGGGAACGGGCCCGGTGTCAACCTGCCACATGACTTGGATGTCGTTGACATTCATGGTCTTGATAGGGAACTCAAGGCGTACCTCCCAAGCGCTGCCGGGGAGCACCATGGCGACCGTACCGATCAGCGGCACTCCCGCCAGCGTCGCCTCAACCACCGCCTGATCGGTGGCCAACTCCTCTGCCTCCACCAGGCGCGTGGTCCGGTACACGTCGTCGAAGCGCCCGCGCCAGGGACCACTGTCGCGCCAAGCGGGGTGATGCGTGGCTCGGGTGCGGAAGATGGCATACTCGGTGGCGGAGAACAGGCCACAGAAGTCGTAATTCTCGGCGTAGAACAGGTGCTGGGGCGCAAAAGTGTCCTCGGACTTGCACGAGGCGAAGAACACGTAATCTTGGGTCCGGCCGCTGGGCCGGTGGGTGAACGTGCAGCAGGACTCCAGCTGCAGGCGGGCATTGTTGCCCCGCCCGGCGGTGACGAAGGTGACGAAGGATCGGGCGAAGTCGATCATCTGCATGCTCAGCTC
>CAITNQ010000383.1 GCA_903893785.1 uncultured Gemmatimonadota bacterium | reverse complement strand
TCGCCACGTCCAGCCGCAGGTACACGCTGCTTGCGGGGGCGTGCTGGCGCAGTTTGGCCAGCTCGCCCAGGTGGTCGAACGCGAAGCTCCGCACTCCGGCGTGCGCCGCCTGCGCCACCTGGCGGGGCATTTTGACCGGGTTGCTGAAGGCAACCCGATCCGTCCGCAGGCCCATGGCCAGCAATGTCTCCAACTCGCCGGCCGAGGCGATCTCAAAGCGCGCTCCCAGTGCCGCCAAGCGACGCAGCACGGCCGGCGTGTTGTTGGTCTTTACCGGAAAGTAGACCTCGTCAACGCTGACGGTGTTGCGGAAGAATTCGTAGTTGGCAGCCACCACTCCGGTACACATCATCAGGCACGGCGTGTCTGCGGCGCCCTCGGCGCGTTGACCGTCGAACTGCTCCCGCAGCATTGCGGGGATGCCGCTGCCGTTCGTCATGCCTTGGTCGCCCCGAGCATCACGAAGCTCGCATAGGACCGGTCGAGGCCCGGCTCGGCACCGACGACTTCGTACTCTATGGAGGCGACGTCGAAGCCGTGCCGAGGTAGGAGACGCAGGAAGTCATCCTCGGTCACCTGCAGCACCGGGAAGTCAACGGCCCCGACCGGGTAGCTGGCCATGTCGCGGGTGAACTGCACCACCAGCCGGCCGCCCGGGCGGAGCAGCGCCACCACATTGGCCACCCGTTCCTCGAAACGGTCTGCCTCAGGAATGGCCTCGAGGCAGTAGTTCGACATGACGACATCATAGGAAGCCGGGCTTGCGCCGGGCACCGGCGGATCGGCGGTCAGGTCGCCATGGAAGAAGCCGCGCAGCTTCGCACGTACCTCCCGTTCACGGGCCTCGACGGCTGCCGCGTCGACGGGCGCGACGCCTTCCAGCTCCAGTGTTGCCTGCACGTACGGCCCCCAGTCGAAACAGCCTGGTCTGGCCGCCACCCAGTCGCCGATCACGCGAAGGTTCGCCGGCAGGTAGTCGGCCACATCGATGTACGCGACCTCGGGGGCGGCGGCCAGGTATTGGCAGACGGTCGGCGGCATCAGGAGTACCATATTCAGGCTCGGTTCGGCAGCCCGTTTCCGCTCAACGAGTACCCGCTCGACGAGCAGGATCTGGTCATCCAGATCGAGGACATCAGTAACGGCGTCGAGGACCTGGTCTTCGTGGTTGACGGCGCCCAGTCGAAAATGCGGCCCTCCCTGACTGTGCCCGGGTGGGTGCCGGAGCCCCTCCAGGGCCAGGTGTCGGTGTCTCGCTACGAAACCTCCTTTGGTGGTGATGGGGTCGCCTACTCAGAGTATTCCGCCCTTGAGTTCCGCAGCCATATCAGCCGACCGGCAGCGGGCGCGCTGGCCAAGACCGTGCTGCCCATCTTCATCGTCATGTTCCTGACCCTGACCGCCTTCTTCATCTCGCCTGACTTCATCGATTCGCGTGTCGGTATCACCGTGACGGCGCTGATCTCGGCCGTAGCCCTGCAACTGTCAGCCAACGCCGAGTTGCCGGCGATCGGGTACCTGACCCTGCTGGACAAAGTCTACCTGCTGTCGTATGCCATCGTGCTGGCGGCCACGGCCACGGTGACGGTGAGTCATCGGTTGGCTACCCACGGCAAGATGGCCCAGGCTGCCGCCATCGACCGCGCCGTGCTGTGCGGTCTGTCGGCGGTCTTGGTTTTAGGAACGGCGTCGCTGTTGCACTTCCGTTGAGAACGAGGCGGTCGTTGGCCAGGAGGCGATAGGATGAACGAGTCTGCAGACGAGCGTGCCGGATGCCGACATGCGAGGCCTCGGGGAACGGCTCCAGCCGGTCGCCCGGCCCAGGCTTCGGAGCGGCCCGACCGACGTGCGCCGATGGCGCTGCCGGAACGGCCCGCCCGCCGGCAGCGCGCGCGGGTTTGGCGCGGGGGTGTCCTGGCGCTGGCGGCGCTGCTTGGCAGCGTCCCGCCTGCACTCGCCCAGCCCAAGGCCGCCACCGACGCTCATCCTGGGGTGCCTGCGGCCGCCTTGCCCGCCGCCACCGGCGGGCCGTCCCAGGTGCTGGTCGGCGGTTACCTCTATTTCGTCCAGGGCCTCGACACGCGCGCTAATACCTTCGTTGCCGATCTTTACCTGTGGTTCCTGTGGAGCGGCGATAGCGATCCGACCAAGACGGTCGAGTTCATGAATGCCCTGGGTCCGCCGACCAAGACCCCGATCTACACGGACGACGCGGGCAATGACACGCCGCAGACCCTCCCAGATGGGCGGAAGTACCAGCAATACCACATACAGGGTACGTTTGGTACGCCGCTCAATTTCGCCGCGTACCCACTGGACCGGCATACCCTCACCATCGAGATCGATGACACCAAGAGCACCGTGGACGATCTGGTCTATGTCGTCGATGCCGCCAACACCAACCACCACGGCGGGTTGGACGTGCCCGGATGGGTGTGCGGTCGCTTCACGGGTCTGGCCACCCGTGCGGAGTACCGAACCAATTTCGGCGACCCGCGCGAGGATGGCTCGGTGCAGTACGCGCACGTCACCTTCGGGCTGGGGATCGAGCGCCCGCGACCGGGCGCGCTCATCGAGGGGCTGACGCCGGTCATCATCACCATGCTGGTCGGGCTCGGAGCCCTGTTCCTGCGCGGCGACGAGTTCGGCACCCGGCTAGCCATGTACGCCACCGCGGTGATGACGGTGGTGTTCCTCAATATGGATTTGGCGGCCAAGGTCCCCGAAGGCGCCAGCACGCTGCTGCGCCAAATCACCGGCATGTGTTTCCTCGTGCTGGTGTTGCTCTCTTTTGCTGGCATCCGGTCGCTGCGGTTGACCGAGTCCGCCGGCGCGGACGCGGCCCGGCGGTTCGACCGCCTCTGTTTCGGGGCCGCGTTGGGGTGTTTTGTACTGTCCTGCGTGGCGGTATTATGGGGGAGTTACTGAAACCCGCTGTTCGGTCCCGGTGCCACACTACCCCGCGGCTGCCGCGCGCGATCCCGCCTTGAGCGAGACCACTGCGTCGGCCGGGACGCGGGTGCCCAGGCGCGAGCCTGAGGCGCCCCTGCTGCCGCCCCTGCGCGTGCCGCTGCCCTCGGGCTGGCACCGGGTCGTACTCGTCACCGGCGGCTCAGGCGCGGTCGCACAGCTGCCGGAAGCAGCAGTGGCGGCACACGGTGGCGTTCTCGGTCTGCGGGAACGCCTCCTTGCCGTGGGGAGTGTTCTGGTCCGGATTCGCGCAGTAGGCCCGCATCTGCTCCACCTGCGCCTGCATCTGCTCCACGAACGCCGCCACATCGGCGGTCGACGGTTGCCCGACCACTTCGCCGTACTCGGGCTGCAAGTACGCGGCTACGGTTCGCACCTGCGACGGGGTGAACCCCTGCTCGTGCACCGCCCAGGCAGCATAGGCCAGCAGCTGGTGGGCGGTCTTGGCGTCGTCGCGACGGCCCGACTTCCAGTCCACAATCGTGAGTTGGCCCTCCACCACAGCGGCGAAGTCCACCTTGCAGTAGGCCTTGTGGCCGGCAATGCGACACTCGCCGTAGTCAGCTGACTCGATGAGCCACGCATTACCGCGGCCGGGCTGCATGACCTCGTCGCGGACCCACGAATAGCGGGGACTGTCCAGGAAGGCCCGCACGCACGCGCGTACCGGCGGCAGCAGGTCGGGCAACACCACGGCGGGTGCCTCCTGGTAATACACCTCGGCGAAGCGGGCCGCGTTCAGTCGGCGCTGCACCTCGGTCTCGACGAACCCCGCCAAGCGCTGCAGGTTGATGTCGGACTGCGACTTGCTCAAGCGCTCGAGCACGGCGGCCATGATGATGTGGACCGCCGTGCCCGTCTCCATGGGCACCGTGGTCAGCTGCTTGAGCCGCTCGATCAGCGACGCCGGATGCTCGCGGTCGAACTTGGTGTAGTAGGTGTAGTAGTACTGCCGCCGGCAGGTAGCGAAGGTGTTGTACCGGCTGACGGACCAGCCCAGCTCGGGCGTGAAGGGGTACTTGCGAGACGCCAGCATGCCCTCTCCTTCCTGCGACACGGCCCGGCCGCCTGGCGCGCCGGGCGCGAAGGGTACGAGGGCGGCTGGGCCCGGTCAAGCCGACAGGCCAGGACGGGCGAGCGGCGCCGCGCCTGGGGCGATCTGTCGCCCAGACGGGTCAGGGTCCGCCGCGCCCGGCAGACGTCCACGCCGGGTGCTGCCGCCACCATCCGGAGCCAAGGCCAGGCGCCCCCGCCCGGGCGCTGCTGGCCCGGTGCGCGCGCAGGCTCAAGCCGACCGCCTGGCCGTTGTCGATGGGGGCCGTCTGCGCACTATCCTGCGGATCTGCCCGTGCTGCGGCTGTAACCACACGAGCGCCGCCAAGCCGTGGCCGCCGGGCGGCAGTGCGCGACGCCGGCCGGCGGGCGCCTGGATGACGTGTCGACGGCCCGCATCACTGCCCCCCGCCGACGCCACCCAGCGCGCCGGGGTGAGCTCTGGCTCACCTCCGCCGACCCCGGCAGCCCGCCGTCAGTGCAAGGCCATGCTGACGCACCTTGGCCCCAGTCAGTATACTTCGCAGTGCCCGTGTGGCGCCCAATACACGCAGGTAGGGTGTCTGCACCGCCCCCGCGGGCCTTGGCCCTGTCCCTGCCGTTCCCAGGTGGGGGAGTTTGACCCGGCCACCGGTGGGAGTGTGCGGGGCGGCCACCGGGGACAACCAGATGGAGGTCCGCAGATGAACTCAAGAGAGCGGTTTCACGCCACCATGCAGTATGGGGCCGTCGACCGGCCATGGTGCTGGGAAATGGGCCCGTACCCGGCCACCGTCGACCGCTGGCTCCGCGAGGGGCTGCGCAGCCGGGCGGACCTTCCCTACGTGGGGCAGTACGACCGATTGGAGCACGTCGGTGTCAACTTCTGGCAGGACCCCCCGTTCGAGCCCCGGGTGATCGAGGAGACCGACGAGCACACCGTGTACCAGGACGCGGACGGCGTTACCAAGGAGCGCACGCGGCAGGCGGGGGCCGGCAGCGCCTACCCGGCCATGCCCCGCTACGTGTCCTTCCCGGTGACCGACCGCGCCAGTTGGCGCCGTTTCCGGCGCGAACGACTCGATCCGCACTCGCCAACACGGTTTGACTACCACTTCGCCGATCGCGCCGCCGAGTGGCAGACCCGCACGTTCCCGCTGCGGGCTGCGTACGTGACCCTCTTCGGGCTGCTGCGTAACTGGATCGGGATCGAGAGTATCGCCCTGATGTTCCACGATGACCCGGCGTTTATCGAAGAGTGCGCGGCGGACATGGCCGAGTACCAGACCACTATCCTCGAGCGGCTGCTGCCGAGCGTGCAGCCCGATTGGCTGGAATTCTGGGAGGACATGGCGTACAAGACCGGCAGTCTGATCGACCCCCGGGTGTACCGCCGTGTCTTCGTGCCCCACTACACCCGCATGATCGAACTCATCCGGCGCTATGCCCCGGCCGACAGGACCGTGCTGGTGCTTGACAGCGACGGCCACATCGAGGAACTCATCCCCATCTGGCTGGACATGGGGATCGACGCCGTGCTGCCCATGGAGGTCGCCGCGGGCATGGATGTGGCCAGGCTCAGGGCGCGGTTCGGCCGCTCGTTACGCATGTTTGGCGGCATTGACAAACGGATCCTCGCCACTGGTGGCAGGCGCGAAATCGAGCAGATGGTCAACGGCATCGCCGACGTGGTCCGCCAGGGCGGCTACGTGCCGGGCTGTGATCACAACATTCCGGAGGACGTGCCCTACGATAATTATCGGTACTATCGCGACCTGATCAACGCCCTCGGGCGTTAGGCAGGGCCGACCGAACCCGGTACAAGCCCTTGATCGGCACACCATGGGACAACCTGCAGGCAGCGCGGGCCATTCCCGGCGGAACGGCCCTGCCGGTTGGCGCGCGGCCGGCACGCGCATGGGATGAAGCCGCCGACCGAACCGCCGCCAACCGCGCCACGAGGTTACCGGCGACGCGCCGCTGACTTGGTGCTGCCCCAGGTGCCTGATCGGGACTGGGTGGCGACCTGGGCCTGGTATGACCACAGGTTCGGGCGCATCCCCTGAAGGATGTCGTAGAAGGCGGCGCCTTCAGGGGGGTACTGCAGGACCGGGGCGCCACTGGGCACCCAGAGGTACCCGCGGACGCCGTGCGGGCCCGGTTCAGCCACGGTGAAAACACGGCCCAAGTCAACCGTCAGTGCGGACCGGGGGGCGACCTGGATCACGCCGATCTCGTCGGCTGGCGTCTCGTATGACGAGGGCGACACGCCCTCCACCACTAACAGCAGCCCCAAGCCTACGTGACCATGTTGCGGGCGGCCCAGCCATAGCTGCAGGGGGACGCTCAGGTCGTTCGTGATCGTCGCCCTGGCCATCAGGGGGCTGCCCACGCGCTGTGCAGTGGGCGCCTCAAACGCGACCCGGACCGGTTGCACGCCGTCGCTGACGATGCCGGCCAGGTACAGGTACAGCGGCGTTTGGGTGTAGTCGTCCGTGGGAGCAAGGCGCATACGCCAGGGGTCGATCCCCGGCGCCTGGTACGTGGACAGTGCCACGGGCTCATCCAGCAACAGCACGAAGCGACTTCCCGGCAGATAGGCCAGGTACGGCGGCCCGCAGGAGGACCCAACGATGTCCTCAGAAAAAAGCAGGTTCAATCGGTCGGCTGGCGCGGTTCCCTTGAGCACCTCCTCCACGGCAAAGGTCGCTGTCTGCGGCAGCACCACGGGCTCCGGGTACCATGGACTGACCGCCTCGCCAGCCACCGACTCGACCGTGCCGACGACGATCAGGGTCGCCCCGTTGACCGCCTCGCACAACGAGGGGATCTCGTAACTGCACGGCAACGCCGGCGATGCGGCCAGCGCCAGCAGAGCCCCATACAACCAGGCGGATCGCGCCATGGCAGTTCAGCTCCTTTCGCGTCTTGGCCGTCAACGACTGCGAGCGCAACGCCGTCGGCCTGTCCGCGGCGAGGCCGGTGAACCGCCGGCGTTGGGGGCTTGACTCAGACCACGCAGACGGACTCGCGCTCGATCTGGTCCCAGTCGGGTTCGGCCGGCCGGACCGGCGCCCAGGCGATCGACATGGCGCCCTGATCCACGACCACGCGGCCCCGGCAGTCGAGGGCCGCGTCAGCCGGCAGGGGCGCCAACCCCATGGCCTCGAACAGCGGATCGTTGCTGATCGCCAGGACCACGTGCGGATTGCCGCCATGCACTTGCACGCCGAAGCTCTCGGCCAGTTGCGCCTGCTTCACCTGACCCGTGATCCCCACCCCACGCTGGCGCACAATATCCGCTGCCTCAAGGGCCAGAAACGCGGCTGTGTTGAATGGCTGGCCGCCGATGGCGCCGATCCACTCCAGGGCCAGGACCGGCAGGTCCAGCGTGGCGCACAGCTTGCGCAACCCCATCAGGTCATAGTCCTGCAGCGGCTCCTCGATCCACTCGTACCCTTGGCGCTCAAGCACGCGACCGATGCGTACGGCCTCATCAACCGTGTACGACTCCACCGGATCGTGCATCAGCCGGAAGCCGTCGCCCACGGCCGCCCGCAGTTGCGTTGCCAGCGCAGCATTGGCCGCCACGCCCCGGTACGAATGGTCCTTGCAGCCCACAAACCCCTCCTGATCGCGGGCCCGCAGGGCATCGGCCACCAGTTCGTCAAGGGTGGCGCCGCTGATATTGCGGTACGCGGGAACCTGCTCGCGGCAGGCGCCGAGCAGTTTGTACACCGGCAGGCAAGCCTGTCGGCTGGCCAGGTCCCAGAGCATATCGTCCACCAGGTCCACCGGGCGCCGACCCGTGTAGAAGAACCGCTGGGCGTACCACAGCCGCTGCCACAAGTACTCGCGGTCGTAGGCATCCACGCCGACCAGCAGGGGCGCCAGCGTGACCTTGAAGGCCTTGGCCTCCCACTCAAGCTCGTCGGCGTGGTAACCGCTGCCAAAGGTCGCGTACGCGTCCATCCCGGTGCCGGTGACCAACCGCAGGGTGCAGGTGTAGGTCGGCCGCGGCGTCTCGTCGCGGTACGCCGTCACCTGCCGTTGGGCATGGAACATGGCTTCGTCGAAGATCGGCCGGTCGCCGTCCATGCCGGCGGTGTGGGTGAACAGCCCTGACAGGCCCGGCGGCACCTTGTCGATGCCGCCGCGGGTGCTGACCTCGCGGCAGGCAGGCGCACCCGGGCGGATGTAGAACCGTGCTTCCCTGATCAGCATCTGCCGCTCCTTGCCCGGGTCCGTAACCCGGGCCGGCTGTACCCACGGTCCACCCGCGCCGACACCGCTCGTGCCGGGGCGCCCAAGACGGCCCTCAGGTCACCGACTGGGTCTGGCGCTCCACCTCGGCCCAATCCAGATCGACCCCCAGTCCCGGCCCGGTGGGAACGGCCACATACCCCTGGCGTACCTCGAGCGGATTGCGCACCAACGGTTCGCCGCCCATCGACCCTACCCGCCAGGTCTCGAAGAAGGTGCAGTTGCGGATCGCGGCGAGGACCTGGGCGTGGACGAAGCCATGCATCGCACCCACCGAGGTGATCTCGCATTGGACCCCGAACGACTCGGCCAGCCGGGCGATCTTGACCATATCGGTGATGCCGCCGCGCCAGGGGACGCTGGCGCGCACAATGTCTACCGCCTGTTGGGCCAACACCTGCGCCGTCGAGTACACCGTGCCTGGCAGGTACTCGGTGGCGGCGATCGGCACGTCGAGGGCGCTGGCGAGACGCTTGAGGCCCATCAGGTCGTAGTCGCGCAGGGGCTCCTCGAACCAGTAATACCCCTCCTCCTCCAGCACGCGGCCGACACGCAGGGCCTCCGCATAGGTGTAGGTCTGCACCGCATCGTGCATCAGGCGGAAATCGGTACCGACGGCGGCTCGGGCTTGGCGGGCCACCGCCGCCATCACCACGGGTCCGCGGTAGCAGTGGTCTTTGTACCCGAAGAAGCCCTCCTCGCGCGCTTGCACCGCATCGTCGACAAAGGCGGCCACCTGGTCGAGGTTGCCGCCGCTCTTGTACGCCGGCAGCCGGTCGCGGAAGCCGCCCAGCAGGCGCCACACCGGCAGCTCGACGGCTTTGCCCACCAAGTCCCACAGCGCCACATCGACCAACCCACGGACCGTGTGCGGCAGGTAACGGAACCGGTCCAGGCGCACCAGCTCCTGCCAGTGGCGCTCACGATCGAGCGGATCCCGGCCGATGAGCACCTCGCGGCAACTGGACTGGACGTGCGTCGCCACCTCGGGGGAGACGCCCAGGCACCAACCCTCTAGCTCGGTGTCAGTCTGCAGCCGCAGCAGCCCCACGGGCTGGTGGACCTTGATATCGGTGATGCGCATGGCCACCTCCTGACCGGGGTGCCGACCGCGGCCCTCGCAGGGATCGCCGCCGTCGACCGCGCGCGGCGCGCGGTTAAGCAAGGTGCTGGTCCGGTGAAGGTCAAGCGGCGCTGTGGACCGGCGCCGCCGCACCTTGGGGCTGTTCCGCCCGTCGCGCCTGCCCGGACTGCCCGAACGTCGGTCGGCGGCCCGTGAGGCGGCCCGGTCGGTACCTCGCCGGCTCGTTCGCTCAACCGGCAGCGGGACGGTCCGGGCGACATTTCGGGGGCCGCGCTGCCGCCGATCGCCGCGGCTGGCCTTTGGGTGTGCCTGCGGTTGGCCGGCCCATGGGCGGGCCGCCACCCGGCGCCGCCGGCTTTGTCACGCCCCTTTCGGGCGGTCGCCGCGCCCCGCCCATCAGCGCGGGGTCTGGGCCAATTGCCGCAGCACCTGGTCGCGCGCATCGGGCGACAGCCCGCCATGGTCCAGACCGCGCCGTACCAGCGCCAGGTCGCCACCGTGTACCCGCAGGTGCTGCAGAATCGGCTGGTACCGATCCACGCGCCCCCGGCGCAACTCGGTCAGCAAGCGCAGCTCAAGGGCCACCACCGCGATCTCGTGGCGCCCGCAGGGGAGGCGACAGGAATGCTCCCACGGCCCGCGGCCGACCGTCTCGGACAGGTCGCCCTCGGCTTCGCCTTCGACGGTGCTGAACTCCACCTCAACGCCGCCGACGACAAAGCGAGCGAAATACTGATGCGCGTCCGGCAACCAGCCGGGCGCGACCGCACACTCGAACGGCGCCAACGCCCGGGCAAATCCATCGACGGCACGCCGTTCCCTGACCAGGAAATCGAGGTCCCGGACGGGTAGATCGACGCCGTGCATCAACGCTGCGGCCGTGCCCACCAGTCGGTACTCCATTTCGGCGCACGCGGGCAGGGCGTGGTCGAGGACCTGCGCCAGCGTCATGCCCAGGCGGGCTCGATCGAGTGCAGTTGGGTGTGTGGCCATCGGGTCCTCTCTGCCGCACAGGGCGCCCTGCCGTCGCCGCGCCGGTGCCGACGTAGACAGTATGTGCCGCCGGCTACGCGCGCCGCGTCGATCATACGGTGTACTGAAGATCAGCGCCGGGCCGCGTCGCCAGGCCCGGCCTTCATCTGCCCCCAACCGGGGGCCCGCACCGCCGTCATCGGCGCCACCCATGGCACCGCGCACCCCCACGCCCCGGGCACCGGTTCGCCCGTTTGCCGTTCGGCGCGCGACCCAACGCCGCGCCGCGGACGCCCGACCGCTTGCCGCTGGCCAACTGCCGGCCCGCCCACGCCGCTGGCCACCCACCAGTACAACGTTCGTCTTGCAGGGGGCTCAGCGCACGACTACCAGACGCCGCACCTGCTGCCGCGAGCCGACGGTCAACCGGCACAGGTACACGCCGCTGGCCACGGGCTGGCCGTGGTCATCGTCAGTGCCCCAAGAGTAGACGTGCCGGCCCGCCGCCAGCGGCCCGGCCCACACCCGACGGATCCGCTGGCCCGTGGCATTGTAGATCGCCACCTCGACGGTCTCGGCCCCGGGCAGATTGAAGGGGAGGGTCACAGCGCCGTTGGTCGGATTGGGGTACGGCCCGTCCAGTCCCCAGACCGACACGGCCGTAGACGCCCGGCGCCCGGTAGCGGCGCGAACGACCGGTTGGGTCAGCGTCAGGCGCCGGTCCGCAGCCGTGCCCCCGCGGCGGCTCTGCGTGCCGTCGGGCCACCAGATGCGCAGCGAGTCAGCCCGCGCGACCAGCCCCAGGCCAAAGTGGATGGACACCGGACCCTGGCTGGCATAGCCGCCAGTAGGTGTCAGGTGACGCACCTGCGCCTGCCTACCCGTGTACAGCGCCATCCGGGCGCCCAACCCGTTTCGGTTTGCGCCGTCACTGCCCAGGGCCACTTCGAGCCAGTGCGCCGCCGGCGTGCGGTTAAGGTACGCCGTGGTCTGACGCAGATCGGCGACCACCAGGTCCAACCGACCGTCCTGGTCCAGGTCGGCGGCGGCCAGGCCGCGGCCGTTGCTGCTCGAACGTAGCCTCAGCAACGGGCCCACGGCGACGAATCCGGCGGCGCCGCGGTTGTGGTGGATCTGGTCGCCGGCCGCCGCGCCGTCCAGACCCGTGGTCACCAGGTCCAGATCGCCGTCATCATCATAGTCGGCCCAGGCAACGCCCACGGCGCGCGTCACGTCGGGGCCGCCTTCGTCAACGCCCACGGGGGTGAAGGCCACGTTCGTCAGGGCCCCGATGGTAGGGTCCACGCCACGGTTCTGGCTGCGCCACAGGTGGCCGTCGCCGCTCTCGTCGGCGACGAACAGGTCCAGGTCCCCATCGCCGTTGGCATCGCCCCAGGCGGCGGCCACGGCCATCGGCGAGGCAACCAGTCCGCTGGCCGCGCCCGCGGCGACAAACCCGCGGCCCTGGGCCACCTCGTTGCGCCACAGCTCGCTGCCCAGGGTGCCCTGTCGACTGGCCACGTACAGGTCCGGGTCACCGTCCTGGTCGTAGTCCGCGATGGCCAACCCGCGGCCATTGGCGCCGTCCGCCACCCCCAGGGCCTGGGCCACCTCGGTCCAAGCGCCCGCGTCGTTGCGGAACAGGCGATTGGCACTGGCAGCGCCGGCGGCGCCGGTCGCGGTGGCGTTGACCAGGTACAGATCCAGGTCCCCGTCGCCATCATAGTCGAGGAATCCGGCCGACCGCCCCGACCCGGCATCCGCCAGCCCGGCCCGGCCGCCGACGTCGGCGGTGGCCGTGACCTCCACGAAGCGGCCGTCTCCCTGGTTGGCGAGCAACTGGTTGGCGCCGTCCACGGCCAGGTCGGCAGCGCCGGTGGGCTGGTTGACCAAGTATAGGTCCAGGTCGCCATCCGCGTCCCAGTCTCCGACCGCGACGCCGCGTCCTTGCCCGTGCCCCGCCACGCCCGCGGCCACCGCGCCGTCTTGCCAACCCGCTGTCGTGCGCCGGAGCAACTGGTTGGGAGCCCCCTGGCGCACCACCAGCACTTCCGGCTGGCCGTCGCGGTCCAAGTCGGCCACCGCCACCCCATTGCCCTGCCCGGCCGGCGTTGCGGCCAGGGTGTCGAAGCGGCCCGCGGTGCGGACCACGCGTACGGGCCGCACAATGGCATCGGCCGCCAGACCGCGTTCGGTGGCCACCGTGAAGCGCACTTGGTAGTCACGCTCCTCGGTCGGCTGCCACGCCGGCAGCCAGGCCGTGCGTCGGGCGCCGGCCGGGACGCCGTTCAGGCGTGTCACCAACTGCGTCAGCCGTTGGCCCTGCAGCGTCACCTCGGCCGTCACCGTCACCGCGCCCACGTCCTGATCACCCGGGTTGTGCAGGGCCAGCCGGGGGCGCAGGCGAACCGGAGCGGTGACCGCCGGCAGATCGAGCACCGCCTGCACGGTCAGCCGGGGGCCCGTGCCCTCGGATAGCAGCCACTCTATCTGTCTTTCCACGAATGTAGCCGTAGCACTGCCCAAGGGGAGATCCGTGGCGCAGTACACACTGCGGTACTGGCCGCTGTCCAGCCGCAGGCCCACCACGCCGCTGTCGGCGCTGACCAATACGGGTTGGGCCGCGGCGGCGACCCCGGTAAGGCGGCCGTAGGTCCGCACCGTAGGCAGGGGCTCCGATTGGTCCACCCATCGCAGGGCGCCATGCTCCAGGGTCACCGCCTCGGCGCCCAGCTGTCGCCGCAGGGGGGCGCCGGGGAAGCGGGAATACGGCCGCGCTGCCAGCAGCAGACGGCCGCCGTCGGTCAGGAACCGCGACACCGCGTCGGTGTAATCCGAATAGGCGTTGCCGGCCAGCAGCACCACCACGCGCCCCCGGCCGCAGTAGTGCCGCAGCAGCGGCATGCCCAGTTGGCCCAGCGTCGTTGGCGTCAGGTAGCTGGCGCCCAGACCACGCGCCGCCATGGCCGCCGTCAGCGCCGTGCTCAGCGTGGAAGTTTGCGCTGGCGTGCGGACCACCAGCGCCGCCTGCCAGCGGTCCAGGGGCACCTCGACCCGCGCGCGGTCCGCCGCCAGGAACACGGCGCCTTGGGTGGTGTGCACCCGCGCGGCGACCCGGTACGAAGACATGGGCAGAAGCAGCGAACCGGTGAAGAGCGTGCCGTCGCCGTGGGTGGGCACCAACGGTACGGTGGCGGCTACCCGCTGGTGGGTTACATCGAAGGCCACGACCTCGACCGCGGTCACACCGCCCCTGGGCGCTGCGAGGCGCACCGGCACGGCCTCGGCGGCGCTGGCGACGATCACCGTGTCGTCGCCTGGCGTGGGGTCGCCGACGGCGAACGCCACGGTGGGCAGGGGCAGGGCCGCTCCGACGGTCAGCGGTACCTCTTGAACGGTGGTCTTCCCTTGGGCCCGCAACTCGACCTGAATCGAGGCGGTCTGACCAGCCCGAGCCTGGGTGGCCAGCGTCAACGGCGGCAGGGCCAGTTGGCGCCGACCGCCAACCCCGAGCGCATACACTTGGGAGACCTGCTGCTCGGTGCCGTTGACCCCTGGCCAGGTGGTCGTCAGCTGTCCGTTCCACCGCGCGGTCAGTCGGACGGCCGACTGTGGTGTCAGACCCCAGTTAGTCAACTCCAAGACCACCTGCACCGACTCGCCGGGTTGCAGCTGGCCGTCGCCATTGCCCGCGGCAGTGCCTTTGGCACTGTCCACGATGGCCGCGGTGCGCAGTACCAGGCCTTCAGCGCCCGCCGGCGCCTCGGGGAAGTAACCGGTGTGCACCGCGTCTTGGACTACCAGGGCTCCGGCGGGAATGACGATGGCGCTGTGATCACTGGGTACCAGGGTTAAGCCGTACCAGGCGGCCCCCGGCACTGCCGTGCGCAGCATCGCGGCACTCCCGGCGGTGGCGCTGACGCGCAGACTGCCTTCCACGCGCAATTCACAGCGTGCCGGGTCGAGGCCGGCCGCCAGGCGATCGCGCCCGGCGATCCGCACCTGGGTATGTGGCGCCACGTGCAGCCAACCTGCCGGCGCGACAGTGAGGTCGCCATCCATCATCACGGTGCCGGCCCAATACGCCTCGGTGTCGAGCCGGCCGGCCCAACGCGGCGGGTCCACCGACAGCAGCGCCTGGTCGCCCTGCCGGCGAACACTGAGCCGCAAGGGGGTCACCGCCGCCGTACCGAAGCCGCCCAGGCTGCCGCAGGCCGGATCGGTGCGCTCGTTGAACTCGGTTCGGCGGACGCCATCGAAGGGGTCGCCGGCATCGCCCTGATTGCCGCCCTGGGCCTGACTCCACGCCTCGTCGTGCGCCCATCGGTCCAAACCGTCCTGCCCGTCAGGCCCGACGCCGTCGGCACAGACCAGATCGACGAGTTTGGCCTGCTCGTCGTCGTTGTTGCGCTGGTCTGGTCGCACGTGCCACACCAGCAGGCCCTCGGCCGGCAGATCACCGCCGTAGACGCGGCCGCGACGGGTGCGCCACTCCAGCAGCAGGTAGCCCGCCTCCGCGTCGGCGACGCCTTGCCCGGCGACCCGGCTGCTGGCCGTGGCCGGCAGGTGCACCTTGTACACCGGCCCCCCGGCGAGCAGATCGCGGGCAACCAACTCGGTCTGTCGTTCCGTTACCTCGACCAGCCGGTCATTGCCATGGCCAAGCCAGCCGAGTTGCTCCAGGCTCCACGGACAAAAGGGCTCCGGGCCGCCGCTTCCGGACCAGCCATGGGCACCCCAACCCATCAGGCCCCAGCGGCCAATGCCGGCACTGTCGCTGGGTCGATCGGTATAGCTCAAGTCATACAGGTCAGGTAGGCCCAAGGCGTGGCCGAATTCGTGCGCCATGGCGCCCACGGTCGGGCCGTAGGCTCCCTGGGCCACAACGCAGCCATGGACCGTGCTGCCGCTCAAACGGATGGCGACACGGCCGTGACCGATATCAGCGGTGACCAGCTCTTGCGTCAGGCCCAGATCGGCGATCCCGGTGGCGCCGCCCAGCAGGAAGCCCGCGGGGGTGCTGCGGGCGATGATGAAAACGTAGTCAATGACCCCGTCGTCGTCGCCCGAGTCCGGCACGCCGTCGGGGCCGTCGTTGTCGAACTGGCGGCAGTCGATGTCGCGGTCGACCTGCTCGAACACCTCCCGCACGAACGAACCGTAGTCGCCCCGCCGACCCGGGGTGGTGTTGACATAGGCGCGTTTCGTACCCGCCGCGCCGTACCGCCGTGGCAGTACCGTACCGCTTAGCTCCAATTGCCCCGACGACATGGTGCGGTAGAAGTGCGCCAGGGAGCCTTCCTGCGTCCGATCGAGCAAGGTAGCGGCCGCCGCCGGTGCCAGGGGCTCTGTTGCGGCTTCGTCGGCGAAACCCGCGTATACCACTAGCACCGTCAACCGACCGCGTGCGGGTTGGTTGGCCAGCGGTCCTGCCTTGGGGGTGGCCCGGGCGGGCAGGGAGGTAACCGCCGACGCTCCGGCGCACCGGAACAGCATCCTGTCGCCGTCCACCGGCGGGCTTGGCAGGGGTGCTGCCAGGCAGGCGGCGACGGCCGCCGCCCAGGCACAGGCAGTGGCCAGCCCCAGGCTGCAGGGCGTGGACGCCGTGGTCTGATCAGGTCGACGGTTGCGCACCGATGACCTCCTGCCCGGCTGACCCGCGGGTCAGCCAACGGGCGGCTCGACCGTGGGGCACACAGCGGAATATACCAGAGCCGGGCTGCCGCCGCTGCGTGGCAACCCGGCTCTGCCCCGCGGCGCCGCCGGGCGTCGGTGGCGCGGGGCCGCCGAATCGGTCCCGCCCGATCGACCTGTCGGTCGCCGCCGCCTGCCCGGGGTCCATGCTCCGCCCGCGAGGCGGGCGAAGTCACGACCGGGTCAGCGTCAGCGCCCGGGGTCGGCCGCACAACCCCGGCGCGGTGGCGCACCCCCCGAAGGGCGGGCACCGCCGCGCCGGGGGAACGGCGCGCTGGCCGGGGCGAAGACCGGCGCGGGTCAGCTCAGTACCGCGGCGGCCGGGGGCTCTGCCGCCGGCAGACCCGCAGGGCCGCGGCTGTGGCGCCGCAGCGCCAGGCCCACCAGCAGCGGTACCAGACCCCAGACGCTGACCGCCACCGCCGCCCCGAAGCCCGCGTCAGGCCCCAACAAGGTGCTGACGAAGCTGGCGACGGCGAAGCCCACTCCGATCGCGATCAGGACCGTCGCCACCAACTCGCGGTCGCACGACGGCGTCGGCGGGGTCACCGCCATGCCTCGTTGCATCGCTGCCATCTGAATGGTTTCGTACGTGCGGTAGTGCTGCCGGGCAACCAGCCAACCGAACAGGCCGACAAAGAGGGTAATGGGAACCAGATCTTCCATGGCGGGGACCTCCGGTCAAAGAGAGAGCGTCAGGCCAGAACCCGAGCGGCGGCGACCAACTGCAGGGCGAAGATGGTGGCGCACAGGGCGTTGAAACTGATCACGGTCAGCGCCAGGCGGTTCAGGGAGCGGCGAGCGGCGTGGGACACGGCGGGCCTCCTGCGATTGGGGTCGGTGCTGCACACCGCTAACGCAAGTGGCGTGCCAGGCCCGGCACAGGTGCGCCAGTGAATTGCTAAGGCATTGGTAAGCAACGAGATAAGGGAACCGATGGCGGTCTGGTCCCGATCGCCGACAGCTGCCAAGTCGGATGACACCGGGGTCTGTTGCAGGTGGGTTAGAACTTTGGCCTGCAGGGTATTACGCGATCGACAAGATCGTTGTCAGCGCTCGGGGGCGTGCCGCGCGGGCGGCCGGATCAGAGCGCCAGTCGCGCGAGTCAGCCGATCCGGTCCCTATACTTGTGGGTGGCCCTGCGCCCCGGGCCAGACCGCCCACCTTGCCCAGTGAGAGAATCCCATGCGTCGCATGCTCCACGCCAAGATCCACCGGGCCACCGTTACCCAGGCCGATCTCGACTACGAAGGCAGCATCACCCTGCCGCCGGCCCTGCTCGAAGCCGCCGACATCTTGCCCCACGAGGCGGTGGAGGTGTGGAATGTGACCTCCGGCGCGCGCTTCGAGACCTACGCCATTCAGGGCACGGTTGGCTCGAACGACATCTGCGTCAACGGGGCCGCCGCCCATCTGGTGACGCCCGGCGACATTGTCATCATTGCCTGCTTCGCCCTGCTCGGCGATGCCGAAGCGCGTGACCACCGCCCCCGGATCGTCTTCGTGGACGGCAGTAACCGTATCGTGCGCCTTGGGGACGAGGTCCCTGGCCCGCAACAGCGCGGGTAAACGGCAGCGGCCGCGTGGCGCCGCGCCGCATGGGGTCCGAGGGGATGTTCCCGGCGTCGGCGCGGCCCGGCGCCGGCGGTCGACCCCAGTCGCGGCAGCCCTTGACAAGCATCAGGTGAGCGCGGTAGACTTCCCAGGTGCTCACGAAGGGAGCCGCCAGTCCGCGCAAAGGGCCGAGCCCACCTTCTCCTCGAACCACCGACAGCGACAACTTCTTTCTGCCTGAAGCCAGCGGACCCCAGGCGCAACGGAAAGAGGTTGTGCCATGCCCGCCACCCTTCCCACCAAGCCCAGTCTCGAACAGCTCAAGAACCAGGCCAAAGATCTGCTGCGCGCCTGTCAGTCGGGCGATCCGGCAGCTGCTGCGCGGGCGCATGCCCACCTGCCCCGGTTGCGCCGCGCTCCGGCGTCCCCGGCGGATCGGCCCGCCCTGTGCCTCATGGAGGCCCAGCACGTGGTGGCCCAGGAATACGGTTTCCCCAACTGGGACTGGCTGCGGGCGGTGGTCGACGTCGACTTCGATCTGGTCGCCAGGATCACCGGCCAGGAGACCCAGAACCTGCTGCGCGAGGTTGAGCAGAAAGATCTGGTCCGGGCCCTGAGCGACGCCAGCACGACGACAACCGACTGGCTCCTGAGCAACATGTCGGTCCGCGTTCGCCAGTTCATCGCCGAGGAACCTGGCTACATCAGGGCAGCTGCAGGGGACCCGTCGGACGTGGCGCGCGCGGCGCAGCGCCGGATCCTGCAGCAGGTCGTCGACCTGGCCGCACAGGGGCAGATCAACTGGCCAGCCGGGGACCCCCCGCCCGTCAGCGCCGCGGTCGATGCGACGAGCGAGCCGGCGCTGCTGGCGACCATTCGGCGCCCGCTCGAAGACTGCAGCCTGGAGGAAGTGACCGACCTGGCCGCCGGCCTGGCCGAGCAGGCCCGACGCCTCGGCGTCCTCTCGCTGGAGGCCGTGGCCGCGGACTGCGCCTCCGCGCTCCTGCGGGAGGGCCTGCAGCTGCTGGTCGACGGCACCGAACCCAGGCGCATCGCGCAGGTCCTGCAGACTCGCCACGAGTGCCTCCTGCTGCCGTTACGACGCACGCTCGGCCGCATGGTGATCGCGGGCATGGAATGCCTCACCCACGGCGACAGCCCGATGATCGCCCGCCGCATGGTGGCGGCGCACTACGCTGTGTTGCCATCGAATGAGTCCGCCAACTCACCGTGCGAGGTCCGGGACCTCGCCAAGCACTTGAGCTCGGGGCTGTACTCGCGGTTGACGCCGGACGCCCTGGCGGACCTGTTGACCGGGCTGGCCGCCTGCGCCCGGCGCGACTCGGTGGCGGCCCTGGGGTCCCTTGCCGAGACGGTCGACTGGCCGTTGTTGCGTCTGGGCCTGCGGCGGGTCGCTGAGGGGACCCCCATCAACGAATTGCGGGGCCAGCTCGAGGCCTGCCTCGAGGACGAGGTGCGGCACGCCGCAACGCGCGACCGGATGATGATCTTGGCCCTGCGGAGCATCCAGGACGGCGATGCCCCGGACGTCATCCGCACGGCCCTGCGCCAAGTCGCCGCCGGATGACCCGAGCCCGACAGCTGGCTGAACCGGCGGCCACTACGGGGCAGCGCCGCCCGTCCAGCCCCGACCGCGGCGCCGCCAGGGCGCGCTAGACCCCACCTGGAACCAACCCCTACCCGCTTGCGGTACCCCAGCCGTCTGTCGCCCCGGTTCACAACCCGGGGCGACACCCGCCGGCCCTGGCCAGCACGGTGGAGACGCGCCTGCGCGACACCTTCGGCATCATCTCCGGCGAGCCTTTCGAGGCCCGGGTGCGCTTCACGCCGGGCCACGGGACCGGCCGCTGGATGGCAGCCAGGGCGGCCCCTGCGGGCGCGCCATGGTTGCCGGCCCGGCCCCTGCGGTGGGGGGCCCCGGCGGCGACCAGACGCCCGGGTCGCGGGGGTCGCCGAGGCAGTCGAAGTAGAGCACGCTGCCGCCCAAATTGCCGACAATGACGATCTCGAGTTGCCCGTCGCCGTCGATA
>CAITNQ010000382.1 GCA_903893785.1 uncultured Gemmatimonadota bacterium | reverse complement strand
GCTCCTGGACGGTAATGACCACTGTGTCCGGGAGGCTGCTGAGGAGCCCGTCGCTGACCACCAGCTCGAAGGCGTAGGTCAGCCCGGGCGTGGTGCCGGCGGTGAAGGTGGGCATGACGTCGCTCGGGTCGCTGAGCGTGATACCGTCCAGTGACGTCCACGTGTAGCTGGCGATGGTGCCGTCCGTATCCGAGCTGGCGGAGCCGTCAAGGGTAACCACGGCGCCGATTCCGACGTTCTGATCGATCCCCGCGTTGGCGATGGGCGGTTGGTTTTGGGGCGGCGGGTCACTATTGGCGCTGCCGGTGATGGCAGTGGAAAGTGCGGGGGACAAGGTGCCGGAAGTGGCTACCAGCCGGTACGTGTCGCCGTTGGTCAGGACACTGTATTTGGTGTCGGTGAATTGGGCGTATCCGGACATTGCCGAGATGCTGGTGGTGCCGGTCAGCGTCCCGGTGCTGCTGGCATCGTCGTCCAGAGTCACCGTGCCGTTGAAACCGGTATCGAGCACCTGCGTAGTGGAGTCGACCGCAATGACCCGTGGCTGGGGGGTCAGCAAGAAGCCGTTCTGGGACGTCAGGGGCTGGTTATCGAAAACGAGCTTGTTGGCCACCACGTCGGCCATTTTGGCCTGGCTGGCCCCGGAGGAGCCATCGGTGGCGTGGGCCTCGATGGTGAAGCCCTCCTGATCTGCCGACGCGATGTACTTCACGTCGTTGAACAGGGCCATCCCGTTGAACGCGCTGGTGGTAAGGGTGCCGCTCAACTGACCGAGCGAGCCGGGACTCAGGCTGAGAGTGATCGTACCTGTGAAGCTCGGATCCTGGACGCCCCCATCCATCACCATCACATCGACCATCAGCGGCTGGCCGCTGACCACGGACGAGGTGACGATGCTGACCTGCAGGGTCCGGCTGCCGATGGGGGGGGCTGCCTGCGCCGCGACGGCCCACAGGCTCAGCGTCAGCAGCAGGCCCCACCCGAGCAGTGCGGTGGGTCGCGATCTCTGTGCGATCATGCGTACCTCCATGGGTAAGGGTACACGAATCAGAACCAGGGGCCGATGGCGTCAGCCGCCTTGCGGGACACCGTCGTGCCGGTAGCGATGGCATGGCATATGTCTATACATCACCAAATTAGCCTATGCCGAGTTCCGAACCAAGTGATCGGTATCACCTGCAACAGATAATACTTGCGGCCTTGCGGCACTAGCGGCTTTCGTGCCGGCTGGACAGCTCAACCCAGACCCACGGCCTCGGCTGCCGGTCTGTCGAGGCTCGCCTCCGCATAGGCAGCGGTTTCCAGCGAGGGGTCGGGTGACCGAGCCGGCCGCAGGCGCTCCAGTACCCAGACTTGGTCGAGGATGACGCAGCGCCAGTGGCGTTGGCCCTGCACCTTGCCGCGAATGATGAGAAAGGGCTGGAACAGCACCTCGTGGAAGCGTTGCTGCTGGGCCGGCACCACCAGGCACTGGACGAAGCCGGTTTCGTCCTCGACCGTGAGGAACATCATGCCTTTGGCCGTGGGGGGCTTCTGCCGCATGATGACCAGTCCGGCAATGGCGGCAGGGGGACCCACGGCCAGGGAACCGATCGGCGTCACGCGCAGATCGTTGAGGTGCCGGCGGACCAGGGCCAGGGGGTGCAGCCGGGGCGCGCCCTGGGTGCGCCAGTCCCAGCGGACCTTTTCCAGCAGCGACAGATCGGGGAACACGGGCAACTCGGTTTCCGGGCAGTGGGCGGCATCGAAGAGCCGCAGTTGCGCGACCGGTGCTGTCTGTTGCCGCCGCCGCTGCCACAGACCGATCTCCCAGAAAGCCTGCCGGCGACTGCCGGCCAGCGGATCGAGGGCGCCGGATTCGGCCAGGCTGACCAGAATGCGGGGGGGAAGTTCGACCCGCTGCAGCAATTCCTCGATGGAGCGGAAGGGTCCGTTGAGACGGCACCAGACAATCCGTCGCGATAGCTCGGCCGAAATACCGTGAATGGCGGCAAAGGGCTTGCGAATGGCCAGCCGGCCATCGGCCTGCCGCTCCAGGGCAAAGCGCGCGTCTGAGGCATTGATATGCGGGCCGAGAACATCCACCCCGCAGCGCCGGGCTTCCTGCTCCAGGGTGAGCTGGCTGTACATACCTGGCCGATGCTGCATGACCGCGGCCATGAAGGCCGCGGGAAAGCGGTGTTTGAGCCAGGCTGAATAGTAGACGGTCTGCGCAAAAGCCGCGGCGTGGCTGCGGCAGAACCCGTAGCCAACGAAATTGGCCACCTGGTCGAAGACCTTCTGAGCTGTGGCGGTGTCGACCCCGCGGCTGGCCGCACCGCTGACAAAGCGGACCCGCATGCTCTCCATCTGCCCGGGATCGCGGAACTTGGACATCAGGGCCCGGAAATCGTCGGCTTCGGCCAACGGCATGCCGGCGAACTGATGGGCGATTTCGAGGATCTGCTCCTGGAAGAGAATGATGCCATAGGTATCGGCAAGGATGGGGGCCAGGTCGGCATGGTCATAGGTCACCGGTTCCAGACCCTGGCGGCGGCGGATAAAGGGATGCACCATGCCCCCCTGCAGTGGTCCGGGCCGAAAGAGGGCGATTTCGGTGATCAGGTCGTCGAAGCACTGGGGTTGGTGTGCTGACAGCAGATGGATCTGCCCCTGGGACTCGATCTGAAACACCGCAATGGTCTGGCCGCTGCGGATGAAGCGATACACCGCCTCGTCGTCCAACGGCAGACTGGACAACTCGGGCAGCGGTTGTCCCATGCCGGCCATCAGTTCGGTGGCTTCGCTCAGGGTGGCCAGCATGCGCAGGCCGAGGACATCGAATTTGATCAGACCGATGGCTTCGACATCGTCCTTGTCAAACTGGACCATTTTCACCCCATTCGCTGATACCTGAATGGGCGAGAAGTGATTCAGGTGCGTGCGGCACAGCACCATGCCTCCGACGTGGAGACCCAGGTGCCGTGGACACCCCTCCAGTCCCTCTACCAGGCGGATATACAGGTCCAGCAGTGGGGTGTCGCCCAGCTCGCGTTGGAGGAGGGAGCGGAACTGGCTGACCTGTGAGGCCCGGGTCAGCGGCAACGACGCGATGGCGTGATCGATCTGCGACAGAGGCCAACCCAGCGCCTTGCCGACATCGCGCAGGGCCGAGTGCAGGCGGAACGAGACCACAGTGGCGGTCATGGCCGTCTGCTCGATACCGAAACGCTGCTCCATCCAGGCAATGATCTCCTCGCGGCGCTCGCTGTCGAAATCGACATCGACATCGGGAGTGCCTTTGCGGCCGCCGTGCAGGAAACGTTCGAACAGCAGTCGGTGGCGGATGGGGTCGACCTGCGTAATGCCCAGCAGGTATGCAACAATGCTGTTGGCCGCCGAGCCGCGGCCGGCGCAACGGATGCCCCGCCGGCGGGATTCCTCGACGATTTCCCGCACGACGAGGAAGAACTCTTCCAGTCCCAACCGGCAGATGACTCCCAGTTCCCTGTTCAACTGTGCGGCAGCCACCAGCTGCATGGCCGGGGTATACTGCCGGCGCAGCGCCTCCAGACAGCTGCTGGCAAGCCAGATCTGGGCCGTCTGTCCGGTGGGGATCCGGGCTGCGGGCGCGATCAGTTGCCCGGGCAGCAGGTCGACCTCGCAGGTCATGGCCAGGGTCGCAGTGGCGGTCAGGGCCTCGGGATAGGGGATCAGCGCAGCCATCTGGGCTTCGCTCTTGAGGTACTCCTCGGCATTGCAGGGCCGTTCAGGATCAGCTTCGGCCACCTGTCGATGGCGACGGATGCAGGTCAGCAGGTCATAGCGGACATAGTCCTCCTGGCGGGCATAGCGTGCGTCATTGGTGGCCACGGTGGGCAGGCTGTTCTGGCGTGCCAGGTCTGCCGCCGTGTGCATGACCCGGGTGTCGGCCGGCAGCAGACCGTTGACCAGTTCGACGAACACAGCAGCAAAACCCAGATGCTGCAGCTGCTGAAGCCAGGCACTGGCTTCCTGGCGACGGCTGCGGGCGAGGAGTTGCCACAGCTGTCCCTGGCGGCCCCCGGTCAGGCAGATCAGATCTGCCGTGCGGTCGGTCAACTGCGTCAGTGTTATTGCCGGGGCATCACCTGCCTGCAGATGGGCGGTGGTGATGATCTGGTTGAGGTGGAAGAAACCCTGAGGCGTCTGTGCCAGCAGTACCAGGGGATGGTGATCGACGACAACTTCGGCGCCGATGAGGGGGCGCAGGCCTAGCCGGCGGCAGGCTTTCTGGAAGCGGACAGCACCGTAGACACCGTGCAGATCCGTCAGCGCCAGGGCTGTCTGGCCCAGTTCATGGGCCTGCTGCGCCAGGTCTTCGGGTGCTGAGCCACCGGCCAGAAAAGAAAACCAGCTGCGGGTGTGCAGATGGACAAACATGGCAGGGCCGGCTCAGGCCGAGGTGTCGGCCCGCGGAACCAGGGCAAAGGCTTCTTCGGGGAAACAGCAGGCAGAACGCGTCACGGCCTGGAGCAACTTGCCGGGAAAGCGGCGCTCGACACTGCCCAGTATGTCGCTGATCGGCTTGCGATTAGCGAACAACGAGTGTTGCGGCGGCAGCGCCGGTGTCAGTCGGTGCAGGCACAACTCGAGACAGTGGACCTCCTGGGATGAGGTGAGCAGGAGCCGGAGCAGTCGCTCGAGCCGATAGCCGAGCACCTGGGAAGAACTGCTGGCGGTTTTGAGCGCGACCTGCTGTTGCTGGACTGTACCGCCGCGGAGCCAGAGGCGCAGCGTCACCGCGCGGCACAGCCGTGCGCCCAGTTGCTGCCGGCCCTGTTCGACCAGTTCGAGCAGGACCGGCAGCAGGGCCACCGGCTCAGAAGTTGGCCATTCCAGCTCGCGGCGGACGCTGATGGCGGTCGGTGAAAAGGCCGCGGCACTGCCGTAACTGCAGGGGTGGAGCAGGCGATACAACGCCTGGCCTTCACGACCAAAGCGGGCCTGCAACTGGGATTGGCTAAGGTCCAGGCAGTCGCCCAGGCGGAACAGCCCGAGAAAGTCGAGCGCCTGGCGCAGCTCGCGCGAAAATCCCAGGGGGGCGAGTTGGCGCAGGGGCACCTGACTGAGGAAGTGGGATGTTGCTTCCGGGCGGACGATGCGGGCCTGCCCAGGAGGTGCTGTCAGGGCAGCGAGCATGGCCAGCGAGCGGTGCGTGGCCAGGCCCAACTGGCCTCCGGACTGGGCTGCCAAGCGTTGTACTTCTGCCGGGCTGAGACCCGAAAGGATGATCCACAGTCCCTGAAGACGACGATCGACCAGGCGTTCAACCCGAGGCGTCCGGGCGTTCAGCCGGCGCAGGATGGCCTCGGCGGCCAGTTCTTCGCGGCCAGGGTCACGTTGGGTCAGCTGGGCCTGGGGGGCCAGGCGTTGCACCCGGTCGAGGGGGTCTCCATGGCTCAGGCCCAGCGCGTGCAGCGCCTGACTGCACGCAATCAATCTGCCCGCCGCATGCACTACCAGATTATCAGGGTCGGGATGGTGCTGCGCCGCGGTCCAGAACGGTAGATCGGCCAGGTAGAAGCACGCTACGCCCGGTGGCCGGTCCGGTGGATTGAGGGCGGCCGGATGTGGCCGGCGCTGAAACAGCGACAACATATCGGCTGCCATGGCTCAGTCGTACACCTTGACCAGCAGCCAGCCGCGGCAACTGCTGGAGCACAGTTCGAAATAACCCTGGGAGTCGGTCGCGGCGGCGTCGACCAGGTAGTAGATACGCTGCTCTTCCTGATGCCACCAGCGGCCCTGCAGGATCCACCAGTCAACCACTTTGTTGACGTGGAAGCAGCGGTCGCGCCAACGGAAGCGAGTTGGCGGCACTTCGCCCGGAGGGGCGTCGATGGGTTCGTTGTAGAGCCGCACGGCCAGACCTTGAAGGAGGGAATAGTGCACATTTGTACACTATTCCCTCCTGGACATTTTGTCAAGTTCATCCTCGTCGGGAACAGTACCATCGGACCCCCACGCGACCGGGCGCTCGGCGGTCGCCCGCTGCGGCCGTTTCCTGGCCGGTCTGGGCCGCAATTCCGGCTGGGTTCTGAGGCGATGCTGCCCGGCCTGCTTCCCTGGCTCCAGGGCCGCGACGGCACGGCGCCGCCGGCGTCGGAATGCGGATCTGCGCTAGTTGCCCGGGCGTGGTCGTTCCGTTTTGACCCGCCCGCCGTCCATGCCTAGGCTTGACGGGTCCGCGTCGTTGCCACCACGGCACCAACTGCCAGCGATCTGACTGTCAGGAACCGGAGGGCTCTGCCCATGTCCACTGAGGTTACCGGTCGCGACCGGTTACCGTTCTCCTGGTCCGCGGCCACGGGTATGCACGCATACGGCAAACTGGCCGGGATCAGTCAGGAACGGCTCTTTCTCGACGCGGACGCCATTGCCGAGGCCTACCATGTGGGCCGACCCCTGGCTGAAGAAGCCTATGGGCCGGATGTATCCATGGGCGGACCCGGCTGGCTGGGGATCAGCTACGGCCACGTCAACACCCTGGGTTGCCCGTTGATCTACCCGATCGACAGCGAAATCGCCCATCAGCCGATCCACCGTTCACTGGCGGCTGGAATCAGCGCCCTGCAGCGTCCGGTGGACTTTGCCACTGCCGGTCGCTTCCCCTTCTACCTACGGCTCTGGAACGAACTGCAGCGCCGTTTCCCGCGCGAGCGGCTGCCCTTTGCCGGTCTGGGGGCCGAGGGGCCGCTGACGACAGCCTGGTCTTTGCGGGGTCACGATTTCTTCACCGATCTGTTCGACGCACCGGATCAGGTCCGCCATTACCTGCTGCTGATCACCCGCAGCATTGCCGCGTACAATGCTCTGGTACGGCAACTCAACGGCCAGCCAGCCTTTTCCAGCGACAGTGTCAGCCTGGCTGACGACGTGGCCGCCATGGTGCCGCCGCGCCTGTGGCCAACCCTGGTACTGCCCTTTCTGGACGACTATTTCGCCGTGCAGACGAGCGGCCCGCGCCGAGCGCACATCGAGGACCTGAGCGTCGCCCACCTGCCCTTCCTGGACCGGCTGCGCCTGGCTTCTTTTGATCCTTCGGTTTCGCCGCAGCTGACGCCGGCGCGGCTACGGGATCACTGTCAGGTGCCGTTCTCCTGGCGTCTGAACTCGACCCAGTACCCGGCCATGTCGATCGAGGCGATCGTCCGGTGGGTGTTCGAGGCGGCGGCCGATGGCGCCACTAGCGTCTGGACCTACGCCTGGTGGCCGTACTGCGAGCCGGACAAAGTGCGGGCCTTCATTGCCGCGGCCAAGCAGGTCGTACAACTGCTGCAGAGCGGTTGTACGCGATACGAACTGCGGCGGCGATGTCCGGTGGGACCCGTTGCCTGACCTCGCCGAGAAGGTCGCGGCCGGACTTGGGGAAGTTTCGTTCCGCCGGCCTGCCGGGGGGTGATATCAGGCCGTCTCAGGCGCCAGCGCGGTGGCCAACTGGGCCCACAGGGACACCGGATCCTCGATGCCCACGGACAGTCGGATGAGGTGGCGCGAGACACCGCACGCCTCGGCCCACTCCAGTTCCGGGTAGTGGGCCAGCAACGTGAACGGACAGGCCAGGGTGAATACGGTGCCGAGGCTGGGACCCTTGGCCACCGGCAGGCGGTCGAACAGCGGCGCGGCCTGTCGAGCCGCGTCACGCGGCAGAAAAGTGATCAGGCCGCCCCAGCCGCGTCCGGGTCGACGTACGGCTTCGTAGGCCGACGCCGACTCCCACAGGGGATACCAGACCCGCTCGACCGCCGGGTGCTGCCGCAGCTTTTCGGCAATGAACCGGCCATTGGCGTTGTGGCGTTCCATGCGCGCGCCGAAAGTGCGTACCTGGGCCTCGATTACCCGGGCATCCTCAATCCACAGCAGCTCTTCGTGATGGGCCCGGGCCAATGGCGCCAGTTCGGCGTACAGCGGCGACCTGGGATTGCACACCAGGGCTCCCCCCATGGCATCGCCGGTGCCGACCAGGTACTTGGTCAGGCTGGTGGCGATCAGATCCGCATGGGGGCTCAGGTCAATGTTGTGGGGCGTGGCCACGACATCGTCGGCCACCAGCGGCACACGCGCCTGGCGCAGGCGCGGCATCAGTCGGGAAAGATCGGCGCAGCCCAGCAGGGGATTGCCGGGGATCTCGCTGAAACAGGCGGCTACCGGTCCCTGCCGGAGGCGGGCCTCAAGGTCGGTGTGGAGACGCTCCAGATCGTGCAGCAGCACGGCCCCGCAGCCAAGGCGCTGCTGTAGCTTGAGGGTGTCTACATACGGGAAGCCCAACTGCACCGTGCCGGTATGTGGGCGCCAGGCCATCACGGTCCGCAGGGCCGCGTATTGGGCGGCCATCCCCGTGGGGGTCAACAGCACATCGGTTTCAGCGCAATCGTACAGGGCCGCCAGTTGCCGACGCAGCGACCGCCGCACCTCTTCGCCGTCGGCAGCCGGCGGACGGCGGTCGAGGCAGGCCTCGGCCTGACGGCTGGAGACGATCATCCCGGTGTGTTGCCAGAACCCCCGCAGTGCAGCCTCGCCGGCCGGCGCGGTAGTCACTGCCGTCACCGGACCGGCTGCCAGCAAATCGGTCGGCTGGCCGGTGACGCGCCGGACGTACGCAGCCGCCTCGGCGGCGATGCGCGGGGAAGGAAAGGGCAGGGCCGGTTGGGGTACAGCCAACTGCGCGATCAGTTCGCGGACGCGGGGGTGCAGGACGAAACGCGGGTAACCGCTGGTGAGCTGCGTCAGTACCGCCGGATCCCGTTCCTCGTAACCGACCACGTCCTGCCAGCGCGGCAGCGACACGGACACCGCGTGGGGCGAGTCCGGGATGGGCCGGCCGAGGGCGATCGGTGCCGACGGCGGGCTAAATGTCATAGCTCGGTTCCTGGGAGCGCGCGCGGTCTTGGTCTACCAGGTCCTGGAACGTGGTGCCGTCGACCACCTCATTGACCGCGTCGCGAGCCCTTTGCCACAGATCCCGGAAAACACACCCGGCATGGCCGGCACAGTGGTGCGTGGTGGGGTTGCTCAGACACTGTACCGTGTCGTCCGGGCCTTCGATGAACCGGATCACCTCGCCCACCGTCAGGTTGGCGGGGGCCACGGCCAGCACGTACCCCCCCTGTTTGCCGCGTCGTGAGATGACGTAACTGCCGGTGCGCATCTTGGCCAGGATCTGTTCGAGGAAGCGCACCGGAATCTGCTGCACCCGGGCCAGGTCAGCGACGGTGGAAACTTCGGTGGCCGGGTACCGGCGGGCCAGTTCAAAGGTGGCGCGAAGCGCGTACTGGCATTTCAGGGAGACACCGAGCAGGGACGACATGGGTGCACAGGCTCACTCTCTGGGACAGTCCCGAACCGGGAAAGGCAGGGCGTTGCCGCACCGGGTGGGCAGCGCTGCGGATTGAGGCGCCTTCTCGATGTAAACATAACTAAAAAGGTCGAAATGATCAAGATTCATATTGACGGCGAATGCTCGCGTGTTATATTCTGACTACTTCGATAAAGTATCGAGTCATTGACTGTGCGCCAGTCCGACCCCCGTCTCACACCTCGTTGTCCGACGCCATCCGACAGGAGCGACCACCATGCCGATCCACCGCGACATCACGCAGCTCATCGGCAATACGCCAATGGTCACGATCAACCGCCTCAATGCGGGCGGCAAGGCCCGTATCGCGGCCAAACTCGAGTTCCTCAATCCGCTGTCCAGCGTCAAGGACCGCATCGGCCTGGCCCTGATCGAGGCGGCCGAGCGGGACGGCCATCTGGGACCGAGGGCAGTGATCATCGAACCGACCAGCGGTAACACCGGTATCGCCCTGGCCTTCGTTGCCGCCGTCAAGGGCTACCGGCTCATCCTTACCATGCCGGAAACGATGAGCGTAGAGCGCCGCAAGCTGCTGCGTGCCTTTGGGGCCGAGTTGGTGCTCACCGAAGGCGCCAAAGGCATGAAGGGCGCGGTCGCCAAGGCCGAGGAGCTGGCTGCGGTAACGCCGAATTCATTCATCCCGCAGCAGTTCGAGAACCCGGCTAATCCCGCAGTCCATCGCCGCACCACTGCCGAAGAGATCTGGCGCGACACCGAAGGCGCGGTGGACATCTTCATCGGAGGGGTGGGTACCGGAGGCACGCTCACGGGAGTCGGCGAGGTGCTCAAGGCCCGCAAGCCAGGCCTGCAGGTGATTGCCGTAGAACCCGAGAAATCGCCGGTGCTGTCCGGCGGGGCCCCTGGACCGCACCGCATCCAGGGCATCGGCGCTGGTTTCGTGCCTGGCAACCTCAACGCGCAGCTCGTCGACGAGGTGATCAAGGTCAGGGAGGAAGATGCGGGGGCCACCGCCCGCGCGGCCGCCACTCAGGAGGGCCTGCTGATCGGGATCTCCTCAGGTGCGGCGCTGTGGGCGGCCCTGCAGGTGGCGGCGCGGCCGGCCAACGAGGGCCGTCTGATCGCCGTGATCCTGCCCAGTTGCGGCGAGCGTTACCTGAGCACCTGGCTCTTCGAGGACCTCAACTGAGCCCCCCGGGGACAGGTCGCTACGGGCTCGGTGGCTGCGGCCGGGCGGCTCGGGGCGCGGCCGCGCCCCGACGGCTTGGCCGGGGGGCTGGAACACGGGGTCGGGGTCGGGCGCTGGCCTGGCCCCGGGCTCTCAGCGCCCGTCAAGCCTGAGCACGACGCTGGATCCTGCTGCGGCCCCGTCGGGGAGCTCAACCGTGACCTGGCTGCGGTCGTCGTTGACGGCCGCGACGCCAGGCCCGTGCAACCGGCCGCCCACGGTAACGACCACGCGGCCGGGCAGATTCAGCGGATTAGCCACAGCCAGGAGCATGCCGTCTTCGGCCGGTCGGCAGACCAGCACACAGCGCTGGTCCACCTCAACATCAAGTCCTGACGCCACGACCAGTCGCCCGGGGCCGGTGAAGACGGCGCTGAGCACGGCGGTCTGGCGGTGGTAGGCAGCGATTGCCGCGCCCTGCTCGATTATCTCGACCGGCGGTGCGGTCGCGTATGCGGCCAACTCATCGACGTTGGTATCGGCAACCACCAAGTACTGGTATGCCTGCGCCTGCCGGGCGGAGCCGTGTTCGAGCCACAGGCTGAACACTTCGGCCGTAACTTCCCCGGGGGGTTCCTGGCCGATGTCGGTCCACCGGCCCTGTTGAACACCGAGGCGGGCCACGACGGCTCCGGAGGTCGGGAATACATAACCCACCCGGTCGTGGTGCACCCATCGCACCGCGTCGAGGTGGTGCTCGCCATCCGTCAACTGTCGCGTGCCGGCCGCATCGGCCACGGTGACGGCGCCGCGCCGGTGACACTGGTTAAGCGTGGTGACCAGGGGTGCGGTCGCTGGGGTGAACACCCCGCCCCGGATGCCGCGCCCCGCACAGGCGTACTCGTCGTCGAAGAAGAACCAGCCCTTACCGGCGAACATATTCCAGCGGGCCAGGTCCATCCACGCGGCGCCGTACATCCCATCGGACACGCCACCCACGAAGTCGCGCACGCCGCGCTGGCGTACGGTCTGCCAGATGTACGGGGCTTCGTCCAGGTCGGCGGTGACGCCAGGCAGGCGCTTCCAGTCCCAAACCGGGAACAGGTCGCGGTACTCATCGCCCGTCTTGAGCAGCAGATTCACGCCGTCGGCGATCAGGTGTGAGCGCCGGTTCTCGTGCGTGCAGCACGAATCGGTGTTGTCCACGCGGTTGGAGTGCATGCGCACCGAGGCGTACCACGCCGGCCGGTGATGCACCGCGAAGTCGGACTTCCAGAAGTGTCGATGGCCCACCAGGGGCGCGCCCGCCGCTTGCCGCAGCCGCGCGGCGAAGGACACAAACTCGTCCCGGCGCGGTACTCCAGCTCGGACCATGGCCTCCAGGCCGGCCAGCAGCGGCGCCGCGTCCTTGCCCTGGCGGCAGATCTCGCGGCCCACTGCTCCGTAGTCGAAGGTGCGGCCACGGACCATCCACTGCTGGCCGTCCAGCATATACGCCGACAGGATGTCGATCTGGGCGTCCGTGAAGGCGAGCGCCGTGCCTTGGGTGATGGCGACCAGGCGGGCTGTGTCGACGGCAAACGGCAGGCCATAGCTGCCCGACATGAGGATCTCGCCGTGCTGGTGGAAGCTCCAGTCGACCTGGATGCCTTCGGTCCGGGGCGCTGCCAGCCTGACCTCGGCGGCGATAGCGTCTACCGCCGCCCGCACCCGGTCGGCGCAGTCCTCCAGACAGCCGCGGACGATCTGGATGCCCGCCAGCCAGGTAAGGTTGGCGCCGGTGGCACCCTCCCAGCGCGCCCGGGCCAGGACCCGCAGGCCTCCGGCCAGCAGTTCTGCGGGCAGGGATCCGGCGGCCATCAGCAGCGCAGTCCCCATCGGCATGGGGACGCCTATCTGGTTGTACCACCAGTTCCAGTGCTGTGGGTCGCGCGCCAACCAGGTTGCCAGGCCGCGGACCAGGGCACCCTGCAGTCCCTGGCGGCTCGGGTGGGCCAGGCCCGGGACCCGCCACGCCGTGGCCAGCGTTGCCAACCGGTCGACGTGTCGGACGCAGGGCCACGAGGTGTCCAGCGCCGGATCGTCATAGTCGATATCAGCCCATTCGCCGGCAGCCGTTTGCGCGGCAGCCAGGGCTTCGGCGTTCGCGACCAGGTCGGTATGGGCTGGCGCCACCGCAGTGGCGGGAACGGCATCGATGCCCGGCACGAGGGTGTCGCGCCAGCGGGTGGCCACGGTCTGCAGGTCGTTCATGGCAGCATCCTCATCAACGGAGCGGAACCGCAGGGGCCGTGGCGTCCGGCCCTCGACCGGCGGCCCGGTCGCCCTTCGCCCCACCGTCACCCATACCCATCGCATGGCCCCGCCGACGGCCAGCCGCCCATCGGTCACCCGCACCGGGCGACGCGCCGCGGGCATCGACGGCCCTCGGGCCAGCGAACGGACGCCGGCCAGGCGCGTCCCGTCAAGTTCGCCGTCGTCCGTGTTGATCCCGTGGGCGCCAGACGCGACGAGGACACTCGACTATCGCCGGGTCCCGGTGTCTCTCGGTGGCGCCGCGGCGAGGGCCTGGGTACGGGCCGCGGCCACCATGGCGTCGAATCTGTCTGCGACAGGCGTGCCCGGCTTCGGTGCCCCCTTGGTTGCCGATCGGGCCAGCACCACGGTGGGGTGGCGCCCGTTGGCGTTGGCCGGCGCCGGCGCGTGGGCGGTCGCGGCTTGACACTGGCGTCGCCGTCACGGGTACTTAACCTGGCGCCTGTCTGCCCGGAGGGTATGGCCGCCGTCGTGTGGCCGCCGTCGTGCGGCTCTGCTGCTGCCCCCCAAGGAGGAAACCCGTGCCGAACCTGAGCGATCGCGAGCGATTTCTTGCCGTGGCCCGCGGCGAAACGCCTGATTACACCCCGATCTTCGGTTTTCCGGGGGCGCCGGGGATGAGCTGGGGGTGCCTGCGCCTGACCCACGAAAGGCTCGTGGCCACGGGTATGCCGGCCGCGGTGGGCGGCTGCATGACCGACTGGGAATACCACGATGTGGAGGGGTGGTTCCGCTACTGGGGCACCACGGGGCCCGTGGGCCTCGATTTCGGCCTGGCCAGCGGCGCAGAAGGCATCCGGACCACTCGCCGCGAGGTGGATGGTTTCGTCATCGTCGAAGGCGAAGATGGCTCGGTGACCCGCGAGGTACTGGGCAATGCCGACACCTACAGCATGCCCGAGCACCGTGTGTACCCGGTCCGCGACCGGGCCTCCTGGGCTTTCTACCGCGATCGCACCCAAGCCCGCCAGTGCCTGCAGCGCGACGAGATCGAGCACCATTGCCGACGCTTCGACGAGCGGCAACGGCCCCTGGTCATCGGGGCCGGATCGACGTTCGGCCGGATCCGTTCGCTGATGGGCACCGAGGCCGCCAGTCTGGCTCTGTTCGACGACCCCGAACTGGTCCACGACATGATCGACGCCATCCGCGATGACAACCGGCGGTACGTGTTCCCTCTGATCGAGCGCCTGCGGCCCGAGATCGTCGCCTGCTGGGAGGACATTGGCTACAAGACCAGCATGCTCATCGGGCCGGACGCGTTCCGCCAGTTCTGTGCGCCGCTCTACCGCGAGGTGGCGGAGTGTGCCACGGCCTGCGGGGTGACCGTCCTGGCGGTGGATTCGGACGGCTGCGCCATGCAGTTGGTGCCGTTGCTGGTCGAGTGTGGCTTCAACGCGCTGTACCCCTTCGAGGTCAAAGGCGGCAACGACTTGCCGGCCCTGCGCCGCCGGTACCCGGAGCTGGTCATGTTCGGCGGACTGGAGAAGGAGGTGGTCAACGAAGGCAACGACCACCTGATCGAGGCCGAGGTGCGTGGCAAGGTACCGCCGCTGCTGGCCCAGGGGCGTTATTTTCCTAACGGCGACCACGGCCTGCAGCCGCCAGTGACCTTCGCCAATCTGTGTCGATTCATGACCGTGCTGCACGAGGTGTGCGATAACCCGGAGGGGCAATTTCCGCGCCGATGAACCCCCCGGTGACGCCGGCAAGGGGGCCTGACCCACGTTGGCCTGACGGTGGTTTGTCCGGGGCCCTCAGGCTGCAGACCGCCGATGTCGGCGACCCGCCCAACCCGAACCGGGACAGCCAGTCGAGGAGACTGCCATGATTGCGACCTCTACCGCCATCCCCGACGTGATGGTGCTCGAACCCAAGGTGTTCGGCGACGAGCGCGGGTTCTTCTTCGAGAGCTACAACCGCCGGGCGTTCCACCTGGCGACGGGCCTTGATCCGGTCTTCGTCCAGGACAACCACTCGCGGTCGCTGCGCGGCGTGTTGCGGGGGCTGCATTACCAGATGCAGAACACCCAGGGCAAGCTAGTGCGCGTTGTCGCCGGCGAGGTATTCGATGTGGCGGTGGACCTGCGGCGCTCGTCGCCGACCTTCGGCCGTTGGGTTGGCGAGACCCTGTCCGCAGCCAACCACCGCATGTTGTGGGTGCCCGAAGGTTTTGCCCACGGCTTCCTGGTCACGTCGGATGTCGCCGAATTCGTGTATAAGACGACCGATTACTACGCGCCGGAACACGAACGTTCGTTGCTGTGGTGTGATCCCCAGCTGGGGATCCAGTGGCCCCTGGACGGCGAACCGCGGCTCAAAGCCAATGATGCCTGCGGTCTGCCGCTAGCTCAGGCTGAGGCCTTCGCCTGAACCGGGTGCCCCCGGCCTGCCGCAGGCCCACCGGCGCTGGACTCGACTGCACCCGTGCCGCGCTGCGGTTTCCCGGGCGAATTCCGTATATTTCGCTCCAGGGGTGCGGTGCAGCTGGGCGCGTTCGCTGGGCAGCGCGGGCGCCCGCCGCCGCCATTCAGGCCGCTCGCGCTGCGGTTGCCCCAATGCCCGTGGGCGTGCGCGTCAGCGCGGCGGGCAGGCCGTCGCGGATCCGGCGCTCTCCAGCCATTGTCGTGCAGAAGGGAGGTCGATCCCTTGCCCAGGCCAACACCCGCGCTGATCGGCTCGGTTCTGGCAGTCCTTTTCGCCGTGGCGCTGTTGATCGCGGTCGGGTACCCCCCGGCGGCGCGGACCGTGGGCCAGGTGTGGCCGGCGCGGGAGTGGCTGGTGGTCCGCCGCACTGACGGTGCGTTGGCCGCGACCGTGCGTGACCGTGCGCGCGGCACCGTGGACGCGACCGGCGAATGGACCTTCGCCCGCGGCGACGAGGTGGCGGTGGCCTTTGCGCCGCGCCTTGCCGGTGGCGCTTCCGTATCGGCCGGCGACACGATCGCGGTGATCACCTCGGCCGAGCTGTCGCAGCAACGGGTGCGCCAGCAGGCCGAGCTGGCCGTCGCTGAGGCGCTGGCGCGCGCCACTCGGGCCGGCGAAAAGCAGTCGGTCATTGATGAAGCGCAGGCGAATCTGCGCGCCACGCAGTTGCAGTGCGAACAGCAGGAGAAACGCCTGCAACGCCAGCAGGGGTTGGCCGACCGCGGCATGCTGCCCGCTGACGTGCTGGAACACGACCGGTACCTGCTCGACCAATACCGGGCCGCTCGGTCGGCCGCCGCGGCGCGCGTGCGCATTGTCGAGCAGGGCGCCCGCCATGACGATGTGGTGGCGGCCGAAGCGCGGGTGGTGGGTCTTGAACGGCAGTTGGCCACCCTTGACGCGCGCCGTGCCGCGCTGGTCCTGACTGTCCCCTTTGACGGCCGCCTGGGCTATGGCGCCCGGGGCGACACCTTGCTGGAGTTGGCCGGCACCGACGCCTGGGTGGTGGAGTTCGCGGTGCGTGTCGACGAAAGCTCGGAGGTTGCGGTTGGCGCTACGGTGTCGCTGCGCGCGGAAGGACGCGAGTTGCCGGTGAGTGGTCGTGTAGCGCGCGTCTCAAACCAGGTCGAATGGGTGGCTGGTGAAGGCCGCGTGCGCGTCTTGGCACGGATCGATGACGCGACGGTACCGTGGGGTGCCGGTGATCTGGTCCGCTGCGAGATGCCCCTGCCGACCACGGGCGGGTGGTCGCTGCTGAAGCGCCTGCTGCTGGGGTGATCGGTGGCCCGCCATGAGCTGAAATACCTTGTCCCTGTCCGCCTGCAGGCTTCGCTTCGCCGCCGCCTGGAACCGTTCCTGAGTCTCGACTCGCACGCGCGCCATCACCGCGACAACACGTACACTATCCACAGCATCTACCTGGACACCCCGGGACTGGATTACTACTACGAGAAGGACGCTGGGCTCTGGCGACGCCTGAAACTACGTGTTCGGGGGTACGATGAGGGCGGCGACGAGGCCACCGTGTTCCTGGAAATCAAGCGGAAAGCCGGTGATCTTGGCACCAAGGACCGAGCGCCCATCCGCTTTCGCGATCTGCCGGCGGTGCTGGCCAGCGGCGACGCGGGACGCTACCTCCTCGGTGAAGTGCGGTCAGGGAAGGGCGCTGACAGCGCCTGCCACTTTCTCTACCATGTGCATCGCTACTCGCTGCGTCCGGCCGTCCTGGTCCGTTACGATCGCGAAGCGTACTTCGAGACCGAGGACCCCTCGGTGCGACTGACCTTCGACAAGAACCTGCGCGGCGCGGCCCACCCGCACCTGCGGGATCTCTATGCCGATATTCCGGTCCAGCCATCGCTGCCGGGGTGTTTTGTTCTCGAAGTCAAATTCGGCACGCGGTTCCCCGAATGGCTCTGGCCAGTGATGGAGGAGTTCCGCCTGGAAAGGCAGAGCGTGTCGAAATACTGCACCTGCGTGGACGACTGCCGCGTGCTGGACCGGCCTGGCCGACTGGCCGCCGCCACTGATTTTCCTCCGTGGAGCTGACTGGGACATGGGGCTTGTACAGGACTTGCCGAGCCTTACCGCGGTCCATCTGACCGGGGCGGCGATTGTCCGTGGATTGACCATCGCCCTGGTGTGTGGACTACTGGTCTCGTGGTTCTACCGCTGGGCGAACCGTCGTCTGTCGCAGACCGAGACCTTCGCTCAGGCGTTGGTGGCGCTGACGCTGATCACGGCGTTGGTCATCATGGTGATCGAGAACAACCTGGCGCGTGCCTTCGGCCTGGTGGGAACGATGTCGATCATCCGCTTCCGCACCGCCGTCAAAGATGTTTTCGATATTGTGTTCATCTTCTACTCGCTGTCGGTGGGTCTGGCTGCGGGAGGGGGTTTCCCGATCGCCGCTGCCACCGGGACGCTCTTCATCGGCGTCGTGCTGGTGGCCCTGTCGCGCTCCGGGCGTTGGACGGGGGCCCGCCGTGAATACCTGCTGCGTTTTGCCTACACGCCCACCGGTGATACCACGCCCTACGTCCCCATCTTTGAGCGCTACTGTCAGCGCCATCACCTGGTGAGTATGCGTGCCGGAGGCCCCGGGGGCGCCCTGGAACTGGGTTTCTACGTGGTCCTGCGCGACGAGCCGCGCCGCGAACCCATGGTGGCCGCCCTGCGGCAGCTGCCGGGAGTCACGGGCATCCAGCTGCTGCACGACGACGAATACCCGTGAACCGGCGGTAGCTTCCCCTACGGGCGCTGGGCAAGGTGACTGAGCACCACGGTCACGGCGGCAGCCATGAGCAGGATGCCGCTGGCAATGGTCAGGCGATAGCGTACCAGCAGACCAAGGGGCGTGTCGGTCGACCGTTGCGTCGCTAGAACCCCGCCGCCGAGGGCGACCACCGTGGCCAGCAGGGCCAGACCGCCCGGCACCAGGGCCAGCGACCCTGGGAGGCCGCGGTACGCGGCCTCACCGCCTGCCCCCAAGGCGACCAAGGCGGCCCATACGGTCAGTCCGCGCGACACCGCCACTGGCCCGAGCCGCGGGCGGACCACGCTGTGGATGAGTTTCCAGCCCACGCCCCCCAGCAACGCAAACGCCGCCCAGTGGTCGAAGGCGGCCACCGGCGTCGCCCAGTCCAGGCTGGCAACCCAACCGACCAGCAGCAGTAGCACCAGGAGCGACTGTGGCAGACGCTTCACGGCCGGCAGGGCCGGCGGCGCTGCCACGGTGGCCGGGCGGCGCACCATCAACGCATGGGCGGCAACCAGTGTGGCCACGGCCAGCCCCGTCAGCAGGGCGGTCGTGGCCTCCAGCGAGGTCCACTCGCGCAGCACCACGCCCGCGCCGGTCAGACCGAAGAAGACGAAGACAGTGGCTGAGATGATCCGAATCGCGGTATCGGGCAACCGTTTCCCGAGCACGATGCCGACCATGATGCCCAGCGCGTCGGCGATCACCATGCCGGTGGTGGTCCCGAGCAGGACGGCCACGGGCTGGGAGTAGCGCACCGCCAGACTGATGGTGGCCAACTGCGTCTTGTCGCCCAGTTCGGCGACGAAGAAGGCGATCGCCACGGTCATGAACGGGCCAAAGCGGCCCCCGGTTTCGTCCTCGCCCTCCAGTGTGTCGCCGCGGATGGTCCACAGACCGAACAGGACGAAGGACAGCGACGCCACCAGCGAGATGACGTCCATCGGGATCACGGTGGTCAGCAGACGGCCTGTGACCACGGCCAGGCCATGGTTCACCAGAGTTGCGGCCAGCACCGCGGCCAGCACGGTCAACGGCGCGAAGCGCGCCGCGAACGCCATGGCCAGCAGCTGGGTCTTGTCGCCCATCTCGGCCAGGGTAACGAACAGCATCGAGGCTATGAACGAGGTCACAAAGGGGCTCCCCGGGGCTGATTGCGGCGGTGAGCGTGTCGTCTCAAGGACGTGCCGGGCCAACGGTCTTGGGGGCCCGGGCCAGGTGCAGGGGGCTTAGGGCAGGACCCGGACCCGGCCTCAGACCGAGGCACAGGAGGCGCCGGCCCGGGGCTCAGGAAACGGGGCAATATGGGCCAGGCTCCGGACCCCGGCAAGCGCAACGCCGGCGGGGGCCTGGCCCGGGGTGCTTCACTCGCCGTACTGCGCCGTCCACGACGCCTCGGTGTCAACCGGCAGCAGGGCCCACCCGGGCCGGCCTGTGGCGACCGTCGGCGATTGCTCCGCTCCCTCGCGCCAGACCCGGGCCAAAGGCCGGCCCGCCCAATGGCGGGGGACGGCCAGCTGCAGATCCGGGCGACAGTGCGGGCCGTCGGCGCGCCAGCTCAGACGGGTGCCTGACCAGTCCCAGGCCACTGTCCACGGGTCACGGTCGTCCCAGAAACGGCTCCACTGGGTCAGCGACCACACGGGTATGCCGCAGGACCGGGCGTCCTGAACCAAAGTCTGGGCCTGAACGCGTGAGTACCGCGCCCAGTTGCTCGGGTGAATGCAGACGGTCAGGGGCGTGTGCAGGCGGCGTGCCATGTCCGTCATCAGGCGCTGGCTGATGGCCGCGAACGCCTCGGCCGTGAATCGGTAGCTGTACGTAGAGGCCCGGAAACCACCGCTGTCCGGTGCGAACCAGATGTCGTCCATGATGTGGGTGTGCACTTGGTACACATCGTGCAGGCCCCCGTCCAGGCGACCGAAACGGATGGGCAGGGCGCCACCATAGGTACCGTAGGGAGCGTACCGGCGCCCTTGTCGGAACTGGCCCGAGGTGTAGTTGGCGTCCATGCGGACACCGCACCGCTCCAGCACGGCCACGGCTTCCGTGTACCCGGCCCACACCAGGCAGTGGTTGCGCAGGCACCTGGGGACGAAACCGTAGCGGTGGATGAACGCGCGGATCTGCCGTTCCAGTTCCTCCAGACGATCGGCCATGGGGCGCCCGTCCAGGGGGCGCAGGTCCGGATGCGGGCCGGCGTCGTGGTCGGCCAGGTAACGGGCCAGCATGGCCGGCGTCGTCGGCGTTCGCTCGGGGATCACATACAGATCCATGCGCGCGCCCTGAGATGCCAGCCAGGCCATCTCGTCCTGGGTTTCCTCCGGGGCGGCGCTGTCCTCGTCGCCGGTGAACAGCAGCACCGCCGGCGCCGTGCCCGGCAGGTGCGACAGGAGTGGCATGGGGCCAGGCAGGTGGCGTTGCGCCAGCTCCAGCAGCAGGCGCGCCAGCAGGTCGGCAAAGGGCACCCAGCCGGCATCGGCCAGGGGCATCCGCCAGGCGAGGTGCGCGGGTCGCACGGCTGCATCGCCAGGCGCCAACCATTCAGCCTGATCGGGATTGCCCTGACGGAGCAGGAGGACACAGCGCGGCAGGTCAAAGGCGATGCACAGCAGGCAGCCCCGACCCACGCGCGCGGCGGCGATGCCCACCGTATCGCTGTCCGGGTCCGCCAGGTCGCACAGGTAGCCGTACACCTGGGTGCCCTCGTCGGCGCTCCAGGCCTGCACCGGCCCGACCACGGGGAGGACCTCGCCCGCCAGGCCCGGCAGGGCCATCGCCGTCAACCGCAGGAAAGCCGGGCCATGGCGAAGGCCGCGCGACCGAAGCCCGGCGCGTGCCGCCGTGGCGTCTTCGGGTGCCAGGCAGATGACCGTGCCACCGTCCTCCATGTACGGATTCAGGCAACCCCAGTCCGCGTCGGCACCGTGGGCGATCACCACCGGCGTATCCTGCAGGCGCAGGCGGGCGGCACTGTCAAGGGACAGGCTGCGGCACCCCCAGGCGCGCAGCAGTTCGCAGGCGTAGCTGGTCAAGCCGTGGCGAGACGGCAGCACCCCCAGTTGCATCAGGCGGCCTCAACCGGCGCCTGGCCCCGGGCCCGGTGCGGCCCCGGGCGGAAGTCCGGCACTGCCAAGGGGATCGAACCTCGCTCGATGGACTCGGCCGCCAAGATGGCCGGTGCGGCGGTCTCCATGGCGCGGTACACGTCCAGCTCCGGCGTCTTTCCGGACAGCAGCGCCTCGCGGAAACTGGCGTGGGCGTAGTAGTCGGTGCCCAGGTGCCCGGCGGCCGCCGCCTCCCGCGGGGCGTCGGTTCGCTGCCATCGCCAGTCCACGGCCGCGGGTTGGTGCATCTGTTCGTCGGCCAGCCATAACTTGGGCTTCTCCAGGCCTGAGCGCTCCATTTCCAGCCTGCCGCGGGTACCGTGGATGTGGTACCAGTGGTGCAGACCGTGCGGCACCGGGCAGGTGAAGCCGCAGGCCAGGCGCATCACGCTACCCTTGGCGGTCTTCATCAGGGCAACCTGCAGATCGGGTTGGTTGATCTCGGGGTGGTTCCAGCTGGGGGCGTCGGTTCCCATGCCGACAACCTGTACGACCCGGTCGTCGATGACTTTGAGCAGGGGGCTCAGTTCGTGCGGCAGATAGTGGATGGGAGGCATGGTCTGCAGCACCGTGGGACGGGCCTCGGGGTGAGCCGCCAGTTCCTCGACCGAGTAGAAGGCTCCGGTGGACGGGTCCTGGGAAAACTGGGTGGTGCCGTAATAGCCGATATACTGCCCCTCGACGTAGACGACGCGGCCCACGCGACCGGCGGCGACTAGGTTGTGCCAGGCTTCCACGAAGCCAGCGTAGCGCACCTGCTCGCCCAGGTGGTACACACGGTCGCTGCGCTCGCTGGCCAGGACGATGCGCCAGCAATCCGCCAACGAATGGGATGCCGGCACCTCGGCGTGGACGTGCTTGCCGGCCTCCAATGCCTGGGCTGCCATGGCGCCCTGATCGAGGCTCCGCACGCACAGGGCCACGGCGTCGATGCCGTCCCAGGCCAGCAGGTCGTCGTAGGCGCGGAAGGCTCTGACGTCCTGACGATAGGGGATCAGGGCCAGCGCGGGTTCGTGCAGGGCGGTGATCCGGTCGCAGAGGGCGGTGAGCCGGAAACCCGCCAGTCGGCACAGCTGGGGGATCCACTCACCTCGAGCCCGGTGGCCGAGGCCCACGATGCCGATTCTGATCTGGTCCATGCGTTGCCTCATAGGATGGGAGCGTCGCGGCCACCCGGTTCGTGGCGCCCGGCGGGCGGCCTGGCCGGCGCTGGGCGGCCGACTGCGGCAGACGGGGTGGGCGGGCGGTGGCCACCGGGTAGGTGCCGCTGCTGGCGTCGGCGGCGCGGTCACTAGCGGCAACGAATATCGGTATGGATGTCGGCCCGGAACATGGCGCCGACCTGGCGGGTCCGATCCGGCGTCGGCCGACCGGGTTGCCGCGCCCGACCGCCGCCCCCGATCCACCGCGTGGGCCCAGGTAACGAAACCCGCTCTGGCCACGGTCCATGAGGGGTGTACATTCTCAGATGGGTCTGGGGCGCGGCCGCGGGTGCGGTGCACCGTCCTGCCTGAAGCTGCCTATTACCCGGAGGGCGCCATGGGCCGTGCGTCGGCGCGCATGTGGGTGTTGATGTGGGTCGTGGGACTGGTGGCAACGCACGCGGCGGCCGCCGGCGTGGTGATCAACGAGGTGATGGCCAGCAACACGGCCACGTTAGCCGACGAGCGGGGCGAGTTCGATGACTGGTTGGAGTTGCACAACCCGGGTTCGTTGGCGGTCAACGTCGGGGGCCTGTACCTGACCGACGACTACCTGGATCTGACCCGATGGCAGATTCCCGAGCGCTCACCTGACTCCACGACAGTACCAACCGGCGGTCACCTCCTGTTCTGGCTCGACAGCCAGCCCAAACAGGGAGTGCGTCATGGTGGACCCAAACTGAGCCAAAGCGGCGACGTGTTGCTCCTGGTCGATCGCGACGGCGTCACCGTGATCGACAGTGTGCGCTTCGGAGCGCAGACGCCGGACGTGGCCTATGGCCGTTACCCCGACGGCCAGTCGCAGTGGAGCGCGCTGGTGGTGCCGACCCCAGGCCAGAGCAACGGGCCCACCGCTGCCGACGTGCCCCTGCCGGCCCCGGTCCTGTTGCCCGGACCGGGCCTGGCCGCCACCGGAGTCGAGGTGCAGCTGTCGTCAGTGGTCGCCGGTGCCGAGATCTACTATACCCTTGATGGCAGTGACCCGGTCCCGGGCATCGCGCCGCGCTACGCCGCGCCTGTGCGCCTGCCCAGCACCACCGTGCTGCGGGCCCGGTCGTTCCTGACCGGCCGGCCGGCCAGCACCATCGTCACCGGGACCTATCTGATCGACGAGTCCTCTTCGCTGCCCATGGTGTCGCTGACCACGCCACCGGGCAATCTTTTCGATACGGTTTCGGGGCTCTTCGAGCCCGGGCCAGACGTGCCCGCGGGGGAATCCTGGCCCTACCCGAGCGCCAACTGGTTCACCCAGGGTCCCAAGACGGCGCACCTGGAATACTTCACTCGCGCCGGCGCGGCTGGTTTCGCTGCGGAGATCGAGCTATCGGTTAGCGGCGGTTGGGATCGAGCCTACCCGAAGAAATCCCTGCAGGTCCGTGCGACGGGGGCCACGCCGCGAATTGACTACCCCCTGTTTGCCGACAACGACTACCAGGGATACCGAGAGTTGGTCCTTGACGCGAGCGTCGGTGATCTGTCATACACGCGTAACGAGATGCTTTACGGAGCGGTGCGCGAACTAGACATGCGGGTCGACCTGCCGGCACATCATGCCGTGCGGCTGTACATCAACGGCGCCTATTGGGGCTTGTACCGGCTCTCGGAAGCCGTGGACTCGACTTTTGTCGCCCATCGCCACAATGAGACCGACGCGTACCTCAACACCGGTTGGAGCGAGATCACCCAAGGCTCCTGGCGGTCGTTCGCCGATTTGCTGAGCGTCTTCGGCACCAATGACGTGACCGGTGTGGCCGGTTACAGCGTGGTTCGCCAGCAGCTCGCACTGAAGAGCCTCATCGATTTCTGGGTGCTCCAGGTCTACACCAACAACGGTGATTTGGGCGGCAGTTCGTACTGGCGGCCGCGCAGTGCCGCTGGCCAGTGGCGCTGGATTGGCGGCGGATTTGACTGGTGGCCCGATGTCGAAACCTCCAGCCTGGGCGAGTTGGCGACCGACACTGAACCGGACAACTTCCTGCTCCTGGGTTATCTGCTGCAGAATGCCTCCTTCAGAGCCCAGTTCCTGGCTCGCCTGGCTGATTTCCTCAACACCGTCGGTCGCGCTGAACGGGCTGCGGCCCTGGTCGATTCGGCCGCGGCTGAAGTGGCACCGGAGATTGATCGCGACCTGGCCCGTTGGCATGACTGGGTCAGCAGTGATGGTCCTGGGACACTCAGTCGCGGTGACTACGACTGGGCCTTGGACTACACCCGTGCCTTTGTCCGTCGCCGGCCCGAAGCCCTGCGCCAGCAGGTCGCGACGCTCTACCAGTTGCCCGGTTCGGCCCGCTTCACGGTGGACTGCAGCCCGGGCGGCAGAGTGCAGGTAAGCACCGTGCGACCTGATAGCCTACCTTGGTCGGGGACGTACTTCCAGCAGGTCCCGTTCCCCGTTGAGGCGCTGGCTGATTCCGGTTATTCCTTCGCCGCCTGGGATCCACCCAGTCTTGGTGGGCCCGAGGCTGAAGTGATGCTGACCAACGACTTTGCGGTGGTTGCGAACTTCGAGGCGGTTGGCCAGGTGGCGCTGTCGCTCAACGAGATTCAGGCGGTCAACGACACGACATGGGCCGATGAGAACGGCGAGTTCGACGATTGGCTGGAGTTGTACAACCCCGGTGATCACTGGGTCGATGCGGGGGGACTGTACCTGAGTGACGATCCGACTGACCTGACGCGCTGGCAGATCCCCGACACCGATCCTGCCGTCACCACCCTGGCACCTGGCGGGCACCTGGTCTTCTGGATGGACGGACAGGCGAACCAGGGCGCAGGACACGCCAGCTTCAGGTTGAGCCAGAACGGCGAGATCGTGATGCTGGTGGACCGCGATGGCCTCACGGTGCTAGACAGCCTTCGCTTGGGGGGACAGACGGCCGGTGTCTCGCTGGCACGTTTCCCCGACGGGCGCGGCGACTGGGCTCCGACTGGAGTTCCCACCCCGGGGCGAGCCAATGGCGAGCAGGCCGCAGGTCTACCGGTGCCCCCGCCGGTCCTGACGCCTGACCCGGGGTTCTACCCCGGCCCCGTTGTCCTGACCATTGCCGTTCCGGACGCCGGCGCGGCCGTTTACTACACCGTCGATGGGAACGACCCACAACCCGTTGAGGCGCAGCGTTACCGAGGCCCTTTCACGGTCAGCGCGACCGCCGTGATCCGGGCGCGCGCCTGGGCCGCGGGGCGCCCGACCAGCCCTGCGGTCATCGGCACATACTTCGTCAACACCAGCGAGCGCCTGGCGGTGGTGTCGCTGAGCACGCCGCCCGCTACCCTGTTCGACCCGGTCAGCGGCATGTTCGTGCCCGGCCCGGGCGTCCCCGCGGACGAGCTCTGGCCGTACCAGAGCGCCAACTGGTTCAAGCGCGGGGCCCGCCCGGCTCATATCGAATTCTTCGAGCCTGACGGCCGTCGGGGTTTCGCCGTTGACGTGGGTATCGAGGCTTCGGGTTTTGTCAGCCGCGCCTTCCCCAAGAAGTCCATCGACGTGAAAATGGGCAAGGAGTTCGGGCCGACCGAGATCGACTACCCGCTGTTCGCCGACAATCCCTATCACACATACGATGGCATGCTGCTGCGGGCTGGTAGCACGGACCTGACGCGTACGCGGAACGAACTGATTTACAAAGCGAATCGTCGGTTTGCTATGCACGTGGCCATGCAGGCCTACCGGCCGGTGTCTTTGTACATCAACGGTCGGTACTGGGGCGTTTACTGCCTCATGGAACGCAAAGGCACTGATTTCATCGCCAGCCGCTATGGCGAGCAGGACATCGACCTGGTGTCTGACTGGGGCATACTCATGGAGGGGACGCTGGACAGCTTCCTCCAGACCATGGAGTTCCTGCGGACCCATGATATCAGCGTTGACTCGGTGTATGCGCAGGTCCGGCAGACAATGTCCATCAAGAGCTTGATGGACTACTGGGTCTTGTTTGTGTACACCAACAACACCGATCCGATCAACTCCCGATACTGGCGGCCGCGGCGGGCGGACGCTCAGTGGAGCTGGATCGCCAATGACTTCGATGTCTGGCAGGAACCAGAGCGATCGGTGTTGGCGGAGTTCGCGGCCAACAAAGCTCCGACTGACTTCGTTCTTCTGGGTTACATGCTGCAGAATCGCCTGTTCCGTGACGAGTTCTGCAATCGCTTGGCAGACTTTCTCAATACCACTGGCAGCGCCGAAGTGATGACGGCCCTGCTGGACGAGTCGGTGGCCGAAACCGCGTCTGATCTCGATCGCGACCTGGCCCGTTGGCGCAGCTGGATTGACTATGGCCGCCGGGCATGGATCGACTACGAGGTCGGTGCCGTCACGCTGACTCGGGAGCGGGTTGACCACGATATGGCCTTCAACCGTGCCTACATGACGGATCGGCCGGCCCTGTTGCGCCAACAGGTGGTAGACCTGTACCAGCTGCCCGGCCTTGCCCAGGTGACTGTCGATGTCATCGGCCCCGGGCGGGTGAAGGTAAACACCGTGTCACCCGACACGCTGCCCTGGAGTGGGGTTTACTTCCGTGGCATACCGATCAAGGTGCATGCCGAGGCGGCAGCCGGTTACCGTTTCGCGGGCTGGGCGGAGGCCGACGTGTCAGGCGCTGATCTGTCCCTGGACCTTACGGACGACCGGACCCTGACGGCCCGTTTCGAACGCGCCGAGGGGCCAGTGGTGATCAATGAGGTGTGTTACCACGCTGGCCCCGAACTGGACTCGGGCGACTGGGTGGAGTTGCTGAACCGGTCGGGGCAGCCGGTTGATCTGTCCGGGTGGAGCTTGGCCGGCAGCAATGGCGCAGTCTCGCCCTCGTTGCCCGACGGGGTCGTGCTGGGCTCCGGTGCCATGCTGGTGTTGGCGCGCGACCTGGCCCTGTTCAGTGGGGCGTACCCACAGTCCACAGCCATGGTTTACGAGTTGGGTTTTGCCTTGGGTAATGCCGGCGAACGCCTGTCGTTGGTGGACGGGGCAGGGGGCCTGGTGGACGAGGTCAGATACAGCGATGCCGAGCCATGGCCGGTGACCGCCGACGGCGCCGGACCAACCCTGGAGTTGCGCGACCCCGCGGCTGACAATGCCGTCGCTGCTAGTTGGCAGGCCTCGCCTAACCGCGGCGGCAGCCCGGGTCGTGCCAATGGCAGCGGTACGGGCACCGCCGTGGCCGAGATCGGGGCCGGCGCACCGCCGACGGCGTGGGCGCTGCGCCCCAACTACCCCAACCCGTTCAACAGCACGACCCTGATCTGCTATGAGGTGCCGGTGGCCGCGCCGGTCGAGCTGGCGGTTTTCGACCTGGCCGGTCAGCGTGTAGCGACGCTCATGGCGGGGCCGCAGCTGCCCGGCGTCTACGCTGTCCCGTGGGCTGGTCGCGATGACGGCGGCAGGGCTCTAGCGTCCGGGGTGTACCTGTGCCGCCTCGCCGCTGGCTCGTTCGTCCAGACGCGTCGCGTGCTGCTGCTGAAGTAGTGATGGACCCGGGTCCGGCCGCGCACCGCCCGCCGATTCAGGCAGGCGGT
>CAITNQ010000381.1 GCA_903893785.1 uncultured Gemmatimonadota bacterium | reverse complement strand
CGCGCCCGGGTCTGGGGGTGATCACCGGCTCAGGTGACGGGACCCGGCGCCGGGCCGGCAGCGGGTTCCGGCGAGGGGGCTGGGTAAGTTTCGGGTTGCCCGAGGGCCTGCCGTCGGTCGAAACCACGGCGATCTACCAGGACCGGGCCCGGAACCTATGGATCGCGACCACGGCCGGCGTCAGCCGCTACGATGGCGAGTGGTTCACCTCGTTCTCCAGCCGGGACGGTCTGGCCAGCGATGCCGTCACCGCCGTCTTGGAGGACCAGCAAGGACGCCTGTGGTTCGGCACCGCCGACGCCGGGGTGAGCTGCTACGACGGGCGCCGGTTCACTACCTTCACCGCCGAAGATGGCCTGGCCAGCAACGTGGTGACGGCCATTTGTCAGGATGGACAGGGGAACCTGTGGTTTGGCACCCACGGTGGGGGCGCGAGCCAATTCGATGGGCGCCGCTTCCGCACCGTCAATACCGCCAATGGCCTCGGTGACGACGTGGTGCTCTCGATAGGGGTCGACGCCGGCGGCGCGCTGTGGTTCGGTACCAACGGCGGAGGCGCATGCCGTTATGACGGGCAGGCCTTCACCACGTACACCCGGCGCCAAGGCCTGACCGGGGATGTGGTGCGCTCCATGGCCGCGGATGGCCACGGTGGGATGTGGTTCGGCACCGACGCCGGAATCTGCGTGTACCAGGGGCAGCGGTTCCGGACGCCCGCCGCTCGCGGTGGCCTGCCCGGCAGCACGGTATCGGCGATGATCCAGGACCGGGCGGGGAATCTCTGGCTGGCCACCAACCGCGGGCTCTACAGGTACGATGGGCAGCAGGTCACGACCTTCACCACGGAGGACGGGCTGCCGAGTTACTACACCAATTCGCTGCTCGAGGACCACGAAGGAAGCGTGTGGGTCGGCACGAATCAGGGTGGCATCAGCCGCTACGAAGGCGCTGCCTTCGTCAATCTCACCACCCGAGACGGCCTGGCTTTCGACGATGTCAACTGCGTGCTGGAAGACCGCGCGGGGAACCTGTGGTTCGGCACCGCCGGAGGCGGGGCCAGTCGTTATGATGGGCAACGTTTCGCCAGCTTCACCGTCGCCGACGGACTGGCCCACAACTACGTGATGGACATCGCCCAGGACGCTGATAGTACGCTGTGGTTCGCCACGCTCGGTGGCGTCAGCCACTTCGATGGCCGGTCCTTCGCCACCCCTGCAGCCATGGAGGGTCCGGCCCGACACCGTGCCAACTGCGTGTTGGTGGACCGCCGGGGTCGGACGTGGTTTGGGACGCAACGCGGCGTCGACCTTCTTGAGCGTGAGCGACTGACGCTGTTCGCCGCCGATGACGGTGTGGCTGGCAGCGGTGCCCACCTAGCCGAGGATGCCCAAGGCAGCATCTGGGTCGCCACGGCCGAGGGCGCGAGTCGTTACGACGGACAACGGTTCAGTACCTTCACGCGACAGGACGGTCTGGCCGGCGACCGGATCTGGTCGGTGATGCGGGGACAGGACGACGCCATGTGGTTCGGCACCAGCGGCGGCGTCAGTCGGTACGACGGCGCCCATTTCCAGAGCTTCACCACGCAGGAGGGTCTGGCCGCCGGGGCGGTACTGTCGATCGGGCAGGACCGCGCCGGTCGTACGTGGTTCGGCACCTATGGCGGTGGCGTGAGTTGCTTTGACGGCACGACGTTCCAGACCTTCACGCGCGAGGATGGTCTGTCCAGTAACGTGGTGCAGGCCATCGCCGAGGACCGGTCGGGCGACCTTTGGCTGTGCACCACGGCCGGGGTGACGCGCTACCGCCGTCCACCGCCGACGCCGCCGCCGGCATCCATCGACGCGGTGGTGGCCGACCGCCGGTACGATGGGGCCAAAGCGGTAGCCTTCGCCTCCCGCGCCGGCGTCACCGCCTTCGAGTTCCGTGGCGTCAGTTTCAGGACGCGTCCGGATCGCATGGTGTACCGGTACCGCCTGGTGGGGTACGACGAAGAGTGGAGAACCACGCGGGAACGCCGGATCGAGTACCAGGACCTGCCGACCGGCGACTACGCCTTCCAGGTCCGGGCCGTCGACTGTGACCTGCGCTACTCCGAGCAGGCCGCTGAGGTCCGGGTAGCCGTCCGCCCGCCGTACGGACAGATCCTCCTTTGGGGCGCTCTGGGCCTGGCCTCGCTGGGGTTGGCGCTGGCCTGGCGGTACGGCCTCCGGCGCAGCCAGGAGCGCAACGCGGCGCGGTTGCTGTTCGAGCAGGAGCAGGCCGCTCGGCTCGAAGCCCAGCAAAACCTGGTAGCCGCCCTGCAGAAGGATCTGCAGACCGCCCGCGATCTGCAGATGGGGCTGCTGCCGGGCGCTCCGCCGCGGCTCGAAGGTCACAGCTCAGCCGGGCGGTGCCTGCCGGCGGCCCAAGTCGGGG
>CAITNQ010000380.1 GCA_903893785.1 uncultured Gemmatimonadota bacterium | reverse complement strand
TCGACCGCGCCGGCGTCCCGGCACGCGGCACAGTCAGCGGATCGTCACCGGCCGCTACCGACACACCGATTCGCCGGCGGCCGCGGCAAGCGCAACGCCAGCCCTACAGTTGCTAGGCTCGGCGTACGGTGAGTGCTAGGGTGGAGTTACAGGGCACCATGGACGGGGGCCACCGGGCCGGCCGGCTGCACTTGGTCTGGCCCTGGCACCGGCTTTGCGTCCGGCCTGCCAGGGACCGCCTGTCCCTGGACGGTTGCACGCGGTGCCCGAGGTGCCGGAGACAGCTGCAGTTGGCGACGCCGGCCGGTTCGCGATCCCTCCCCCTGTGCGGTGGCCAGTAAGGCGCGAACCACACCTCCAGCGCCACACGCGACTGCCAGGCTCTGGCGTCCTGCCCTTGCGCTGCCGCAACCCCTCCCAAGGAGGTGCCCGATGGAATCCGCCAGTCGCAGCCGCCCGGCAGTCGCCGGCCTGGTGGCAGTAGTCATCGGCGGCGTGTCCGCCGGTGTCTCGTTGGCCGCCGAGCGCGGTCTTGGCGCCGCGCTGCCGCCCCCGCCATGGGTCGAGTCAGCGGAGACCTGGTCCCAGCTGTCGCCCCAGGCACAACATTTCGAGGTGGAGGAGTACTACACCGCAGATGTGTTGCGAGGGCAGGTGTTCATCAACGGAGCCCCAGGCATGGCGGCCGACGGCCAGCTGTCGGCCGGCGCCGTGGGGACCATCGGGACCCAGAGCAGCACCTGGGAGCGCTTGGGTCCCTTCGGAGGCGAGATCAGAGGCGTGACGTGGGATCCGGACCGACCGGGAGTGGTGTACGGCATCGGTACCGGCGGCGTGGCCAAGTCAACGGATTCCGGTCGGACGTGGAACGAGCTGGCGGCGCGCGGCTCCTGCGGCGAGACCGAGGTTCTCGTGCACCCGTTGAACCCGGACCATCTGTACGTCAAAGACTGCTTCCAGCTGCGGCAGAGCACCGATGCCGGCGTCAGCTGGTCTTCCAGGAACATCAGTCCAGCCAGCAACCAGGGCATGGGATACCAATGGGGTTGGCCGACAGTGATCGATCCTCAAGACCAGGCGGTCGTGTGGTCGCAGATGCAGTTGTACGACAGCGGCGGCTGGCGCCTGGGTCTGCTCCGCACCGCCGACGAAGGGGCAACCTGGACTTTCGCCCCGTACCCATCGGGCGTCTCCAACGCCCAGAGCGTCATGGTGCTGCCGACCATGCCGCAGCGCATCCTGGTGGCCGCCACGTCGTCCAGTGGCACGCAGCGCGAGCAGATCCTCTACAGCGATGACAACGGCGGCAACTGGGGGGTAGCGTACGAGACCGCAGCCGGCCAGTACAGCTCGTTGCGCCGGTTGGTTCGCGACCCGCTCACCGGTACGGTGCTCGTCGCCGGCGTGATTCGCGATGGAAGCCAGAGCTATGCGCTGCTGCGCAGCAGTGACAGCGGCGCCACCTGGCAGGGCGTGGTGGTACCCGAAGCCTACGACGGGTTCACCTGGATCGAGAGCCTCGGTGGGACTGCCTACGCCAGCGCCGGCAGCACGCTGTGGACCAGCGCCGACGACGGCGTGAGTTGGCAGCGCGCCACAGCCCTGCCCGGGTATGCCAACCCTCGGGGCGGGGCGATGGTACCAGGCCGCCCTGAGCAGTTGATGATGGGAAGCGCTGAAGGGCTCTTCCTGACCGCCGACGGCGGCCAGACCTGGGAGAGCCGTAACGCGGGTTTGATCTGGTGGGACCTGCAGCAGGTGCTGGTGGATCCCGGGGACCATCGAACGCTGTACCTGCAGGCCAATGGTCCGGTCTTCAGCAGCCACGATGCCGGCGCGACGTGGACCCGCCTGTCCGTGTCATGCTACACGGGCATGGCTCTGGGCGTCGGCACGCCCGCGCCACTGCTGGTGCTGGAGTCGGGCCGGCTGCGCGTATCGAACGACGGAGGGAGTACCTGGAATGACCACGACCTGAGCGGCCTCGTCGCCGGCGCGTCGCTGGGCCCGGTGGCCGTGGACCCGGTCACCGGCCACATCTATGTGCGTGCCGACGCGTATTACGGACGACGATCGTACGTGCTGGAATCCGAGGACGGCGGCAACAGCTGGAGCGCCTGGCCATTGTCCAGCTTCGCCGCGGCGTCGTACCCCAACGGCCTGGTGGCACCCGGCAATGGCAGGGTGTACATGGTGTCGCCCCTGCAGGACAGCTACAACACCGCGGTGGTCTCCATCGCGACCGATGGTTCGGGCGAATTGGAGGCGCCGCTACTCACTTCGGGCCGGTTCTATGCCCAGAAACCTGCCATTGCCGTGACCGCGACGGGCGACATTCTTGTTGGCGCGTCAGGCTACCAGTTGTACACGGACCAAGGGTACCGGTACGTCACCATGTGGCGCAGCCGCGATGGCGGCCAGACATGGGCTCCTTTCCGGCAGACCCCGCAGTGGGGTGAGAACGTGCGCAGCATGGCCACGGACCCGTCAGGGCTGGCCCTGTTCGTTGCCGGCGAACTCGTTGGGCCGACGGTTATCAGCAGCCTCGATGACGGCGCCACGTGGACGACCGAAACGAGCCGGCCCGTTGCCGGCACCGACCTGGCCTTCGTCAAGTCCAGCGCGGGCTCGCTGACGGTGTACGCTGCCGTGCGGGGCGGCGGCCTGTTGCGTTCCGATCGCCCGACCTATGGAACCGCCATCGATCCACCGATTGGCCCGCCCACGCCGGCCAACCGGCCGCCCGTGGCCGATGCCGGGCCGGACCAGAGCGTCTGGTTGGGCGCCACTGTGCAACTGGACGGACGAGGCAGTACGGACCCCGACCACGACCCCCTGACGTATCACTGGACGGCGCCCGCCGAGGTGGCTCTGGGCGACTCGACGCTGGCCCAGCCCACCTTCGTCGCCAACCCCGCCGGAGTGTACACCTTCAGGCTCGTGGTCAGCGACGGTACCCGCAGCAGCCAGGCTGACGAAGTAACGGTGACGGTCTCCCCACCGCCTGCGCCGGGTGCTTTCACTATCCAGTGGAACTATGGCCCGCCGATGAACCACATCGGCAGCCAGGGCGTCACTGCCGTGGTCGGCGATCAGCTGTACGTGTTCCGAGGCCACGGGACCCAGATCCCGGAACGCTTCGACCCGACTACGCGCACCTGGAGCGACCTGACGCCCATCCCCTACTCCCTGATCCCGTACGCGGGCGGTCTGATCGGCGACCGCGTCTACACGGCGGGGGGACACTACTGGTTCAGTTTCTACGACTACATCCAGGCATACAACCCCACTACGAACCAGTGGCAACAGGTAGGGCACCTGCCCGAAACCATGAGTTACCACACCGGCGGCGTGTACCAAGGGCAGCTGTATGTCGTGGGTGGCAACGATGCCTGGGACAACAACCCGGGGGCGCGGCGCTATCTGTCGAGTTTCTACCGGTACGACCCGGTCAGCAACAGCTGCGCCCGCCTGCCTGACCTGCCTACCCCAAGGGCCCATCTGGGGGCGGCATGGTTGGACGGCATCTTCTACGCCGTCGGCGGCACTGATGGCACCTACGCCATGCGGACGGTCGAGGCATACGATCCGGTCAGCAACACATGGCGCTCGGTGGCGCCCATGCTGACGGCCCGCACCGCGATCTACAACTCGGTTGCGGCTGTCGCTGGCCATCTGGTGGTCGTCGGCGGCGGCGATCCGCCCCAATCGTCGGTGGAGGTGTACGACCCGACCCGGGACCAGTGGTCCGCAGCGGCGCCCATCCGAACCCCGCGAACAGGAGCGTCGGTGGTGATGTACCAGGGCAGCATCTGGGTCTGCGGCGGTTACGGGATCAGCGACAACATCAACTCCGTTGAGATCGGCACTCTGGCCCCGGCCGGAACGGGCCATGCACCCATGGCCGATGCCGGGCCGGACCAATTCGTGCAGGCCGGCACTGGCGTGCAGCTGGACGGGAGCGGCAGCAGCGATGCCGACGGTGACTCGCTGCGTTATCTGTGGACGGCGCCTGCGGGGGTGGTGTTGAGCAGCAATGCCGCCGCCCGACCGACTCTGGTCGGTGAACCCGTGGCGGGTACCTACGCCTTCGTCCTGGTGGTCAGTGACGGGGTCCTGAGCAGCGCGCCTGACACGGTCCGGGTCTTCGTCGAGGGGGTGCGACCCGCCGAGTGGTCGGTGACGTTGACGGTGACCGGCGGTGACGACGAGTCGATCACGCTGAGCTTCGGGACGGCGGTGGGGGCCACCGACGGGTTGGACGCCCAGCTGGGTGAGGTGGAGGTGCCCCCGGCGCCACCGGCACCGCGGTTTGATGCGCGTTGGGCTTTGGGTACTTCGTATGGCACCCTTATCGACTACCGCAGCGCAGATTCCTCCATCGCGACGAGGCCGTGGCTGCTCAGCATCCAAGCTGGGGACACACCCGGCCCCCTGGTGCTGGCCTGGGAGCCGGCCGATCTCCCGGCACAGGGCCGCCTGGTGCTGCACGGGGCGGTCGGGGGCATCCCGGTATGGGTTGACCTGCGCCAGCAGAACCGGCTGCAGTTGACGGCCGGTGGCGCGCTCGAGCTACACCTGGATTATGCGGCTGCAGTGCCGGTGGACGTGCATGCGAACCTGCGGCGTGGCTGGAACATGGTATCGTTGCCCGGCCCGATCAGCGGCGGCGCGCTGGCAGCCGCGTTCCCGACCGCGCTGTCGCTGTTCGGCTTTGACGGCGGGTATGAGCCGCGCACGGCACTGGCCGCCGGCCAAGGGTACTGGGTCAACCTGCCGGCGGCCGGCAGTGTCCAGTTCGCGGGACCAGCCTGGCCCGACTCGCAGTTGGTCCGCACCCTACCGGCGCGCTGGAGCATGATCGGTGTGGGTGGCACGCGGCTGGCGGTGGAATCCCTCAAGGCGGCATACCCGACGGTGATCTCGGTGTACCGTGACTCGCTAGGGTACCGTCTGGCCACAACGCTGGAACCGGGCCACGGGTACTGGGTGAACGTGTCGACCGCGACGGCGCTCGATCTGAGCGGCCGGATCGCGGCCGCGCCCAAAGCGCGGGTGGAGACCGCCGAAGCCGGCTCAGGTGTGCTGCTGTGGGCCCGGGGCGCCAACGGTGCACAGGCGATCGAACTCGACGTACCGTCCGAGCAGATCCTCGAGTTGCCTCCTTTGCCCCCCGCCGATCGCTTCGATGTCCGGGTTACCCTGAGTGCCTCGGTGGCAACACTGCAGGTCCCAGCAGTGGATGGCGTCTACCCGCTGCGCCTGCAGGGCGGCGTCGAGTCGCTGGCGTGGAACCTGCCGGCCGACAGCCCGTGGTTCCTGCAGGTCGCCGGGACCTCGGTGCCCTTGGTGGGTGAGGGCGAACGGGCTGTCGACGAGCGCCTTCCCGTGCGCCTGCAACACGTCACCGTACCGCCAGCAGCCCGTCTGTGCGACGTATACCCGAACCCCTTCAACCCGACGGCAACCATCCGCTATGAACTGTCCCGGGGCAGCCAGGTCCAGCTTCGCGTCTACTCAACCACCGGCCAACTGCTGCGCTGCCTGGTAGCAGCTTTCCAGGGGGTTGGCGCCCATCGTGCCCTTTGGGACGGTCGCGATGGTTCCGGCGCGCTAGTGGGCAACGGTGTGTACCTGGCGGAACTGGTGGTGGGGGACTGCCGCAGCGTGAAGCGGATGGTGCTGCTCAAGTAGGCGCACTGCCAGGTTGGGCAGGAGACGGGCCGCCTCGCGATCCGGTCCCCCAAAGGGCGCGCCCGTCTCCGTCGTCATGCGCGAAGCAGCGAAGCATCATCCTTTGCCGCAAGTGCTCCTGACGTAGCGCGGCGACGGGGCCAGACAAGCCGTCAGCGCCGCAAATGCAGGGATCACCCATGGATGGCCCGGTTGGCCCGGGAGGTCGGTCCAGGACAGGGCTCGGGCGCTGCGGTGACCTGTTGCCCGGCAGCCAACCGCAGCACTCGGCTCCATTCCTGCGCCGCGACGGCCGGGGCCAACGGCGCGGCCGGTGCCAGGCACAGGCTGAAGCTGAAGCGCGTCCCCTAACCCACCACTCAGTCTGCCTCCAGACCCCTCCCCATCGGTTCCAGTTGCCCTTGCGAGACCATGGCCCCAACCCGGTGCCGCCCCGTCGACCCCGGCTTCCCCCTGATAGAACGGCTCGAACACCCGCGCCTGCTCCGCCGCCGTCATCGCTGGCCCTGTACTGGTTACATCGAAACGGTACCGCTCGTGGGCCGGCAGGGCCAAGCGCAACACCACCTCCCCTTGCCGGGCGAACTTGACGGCATCGCCGAGTAGGTTGATCAGCACCTGCCTCATCTTGGCCCAAACACGGGCGAGCGAGTCAGGCACCCGGGCAGCGCCGACCAGACCCACAACGCTGTCCCTCGGCGACGCCCGCCCGGCTGGGCACACGGGGCCCCTTCCCCCAACCCGGGCGCAAAGTCCGTACCGCGACCGTCCCAGGCCCGACGCATGGCCAGGCCAGTACGGTGCCAGCGTGGACCGCAGCGTCAGCCCAGCAGGTCGTCGCGCACGAATACGGCTACTCGAGTTGGCAGGCGCTGACGGCTGACGCGACCCCCGACCGCGCCGCGTCCGTGCGGTGGACGGAGCGTCACCGCCACTACGAGACGTTAGTGGATGAGTTGGTGGCACCCTGCAGAGCGGGTGACGACGAGCGGTTCGGTTCGCTCGGGCGCCGGCTGCGCGAGCGCCTGGAGCGCCTGCCTGGCGAGCCCGGCGTCGACGCCGACACCCAGGCGGCTTGCCAGGTCGTTGCGCAAGCCAACGGGTGCGAGACCTGGGCAGCCCTGAACATCGAGGTGCTGGCCGCTGCGGCCGTCTTTCCGGTAGCCGATCGCCCGCAGTTGGACGCGTTCGAGCGCGCCCACAACCGACTGGGCCCGCTCCTTGCCGAGGGCCTGTCAACCCGCGTCGCCCCCGGGGCGTCGCTGGCGGTTGATACGGCCTTCGTGGACGTGACCTCCTACGGCGAGTTGCTCCTCTCCCTGATCTCAGAGGCGCAGCTGATGCGACTGCGGGCCCAGGGGATCGCCGGCGAGTTGGCCATCGGCGTCGGCAGCTGGGTGCCCACGCTCGTGGAGCAGGCCGGGAGCCATCCTGAGCGCCTGGCTGTCTGTGAGCGTCTCCTGACCGAAGCCACAGCGCACTTCCTGTCGGAGCTGGGAGGCGGCCGGGCCGAGGTGGTCGAAGGGCAGGCCCACCCGCTGAACGGGTTGGCCATGGCGCCGATGTTCGAGATGGGCGTGCTCATCGCCCAGGAAGTGTGCGCTACGACCGCCGGCGGAAGTACCTCGGGACTGGTGCGGTTCTTCTATTCTGCGAAGACTGTGCGCTCGCTAGCGGAACGGCTGTAGCTACGGCGAGAGCCCGGGTTGGCGACCCGACGGGCACCCAATCCGGGCTCTCTGCACGGCCGGCTCGCAGGCCACCCGCGCGCGGGTGCAGACGGGTCCACTTGGGCAACGGCGGCCTCTGTCTGGGCAGAGCCACCCGCGCGCCGGTGCGCACGGGGCCCGCGCGGGTCCAGCCGGACTGGCCGCCCGTGGCTCGGTATGGTGTCTGTGCCGAGCTGCCCTGACGGCCACACCTGGGCATTCCCGGTGGCGAAGATGGATCCCAGAAGGAGATGGATGTACGCCTACAGTCGCAGAGGCCCCACTGGCGCGCTCAGGCTCGGAGTCGTTGCGGCGGACCGCGATCTGGTCGGCTGCGAACGCCGGGACCAGGCAGGTTCATGTCGGCTCGGCAATGGCATCCATCTGTGCCAGTGGCGGGCACGAGACTACCGCGCCGTCGAGCGGATGGTGCTGATGAAGTAGGGCGCGCCGGCAACGGGTGGGCGGCCAACGGGCCCCTCCTGCGGCCCCAACGGCCGTGGGGCGGACCTGTTGCCGTTAAGCAGCCAACCGTGCCAGGCGCACCGTTGGCTGCCGCGACAGCCCCTTGGCGCCAGGGCCAGGCGCTTGTCTGCCGTGGCCCCACGCAGCCACGTCCTCGGCGTGGGGTGAGCCGCCCGTGTCCGGTCAGGCTGGGCCACGGCGCCTGCGGGCCGGCGCCACGACAGCGCCGGTCTGGCGCCAGTCCATTGATCGGTACGCGTCGCGTCAGCCCCCCATGGCCGGCGGCGCCGCGGGCAAGACGATGGTGAACGTGACTCCGTGGCCGGGGCGGTTGGCCATGGTCAGGTTGCCGCCGGTCTGCTGCACCAGGGAGAGCGCCACCGACAGCCCCAGCCCAGTGCCTTTGCCGACTGGCTTGGTGGTGAAGAATGGGTCGAACACGCGACCGGACACAGTCTCGGCGATTCCGCCGCCGTTGTCGGTCACGGCGAGGCAGACCGTCCCGGCTTGGGGATCGGCCTCGGCCGTGATGAGCAGTTGTGGCCGCCAACCCGGAACCCTACCCTCCGACTCGCGGCGCCGTTCAAGGGCCTCGCGGGCATTCCCCAGCAGGTTGAGCAGGGCCTGCTCGATGTGGCTGCCATGCCCTGCTACCCACGGCAGGTCGGCAGGAATCGTGAT
>CAITNQ010000379.1 GCA_903893785.1 uncultured Gemmatimonadota bacterium | reverse complement strand
CAGCGAACCGATCAAGGACAAGACGGCCAGCGCCATGTCCATCGACCTGGCTGGTGGCGTGTTGATGCCGACCGCCATGGGCGACCTGGATCTGGGCGTGCGGCTGGCCACGGCCAGCTTTACCGATGACGCCGCCAACGTGAAGAGCACCGGCGGCATGAGCCTGAATATCGACTCGCGCCTGATCAAGGACCGCGGCGAGGGCAACAAGATGGTCACCCTGGCCGGCCTGATGTACCAGACGCAGCCGACGGTCAAAGGCGGCCCTGAAGTGTCCGCCATGAATGTGAACCTCGGCCTGGGCCGCAATCAGGGCTATGCCGACAAGCGCATGCTAGTCCTGGGCGCCACCGCAGACTACACGGCAACCACGACCAAGGTTGCCGGCGCCGGTGATGCGACCACCACGGCGATCAACCTGGCCTACCTGGGCGGGTACGAGTTGCCCCTGAACTCGTGGTTGATCGGCCGGGGCGGCGCTCGGGCCGACCTGACCATGACCGGTGGCGACAACCCCGGGGTCAACGGCACGCGTTCGGCGTTCTACTACAACTTCGGCGTGCGCACGATCTACAAGAAGATCCTGGTGGACTTCATCTTCGACCGCGCCCTGCTGCATCGCGGCCCGTACGCCATCAGTGGCGCCGGGGCCAACCTGTCCACCAATGTGTGTCTGACCTACCTCTTCGGGCCGACCAAGTAAGCGGCGACCCGAACCGGAACAGCAGCAGCACTAGCAGGAAGGGGGGCCGCCATGGCGGCCCCCCTTCGCATTACCTGCCCGTCCACACAGCGCGGTCGTCGGGGGCCCGGCGACGCCGCCACCCGAGGCGCAATTGGGGGCAACCTCACCCACGGTGCGCGGACAGCCTGCGGGGACGGACCGCCCAATCCAGCAGCGCCGCACCCGTCCCCCGCCACGCGCGCGCCACCCCGGCCCAAACCCGCAACGTTCCGCCCGCCGCGCCGGCCAGACCGGGCGCCCGGCCGCTGCCTCAGAGCCGACGGTTGTCAGTGACGCGGCGGGCCTTGCCCTCGTAGCGCTGCAGGGTGCGCGGTTCGACGAGTTTCAGGTCCACCTTGATCCCCAGGACGCTCTGCAGGCGTGCCGACAACCGCTCGTGCAGGCCGCGCATGACCCGCATCCGGTCGGCAAAGATCTCCTCCGACGCCTCGACGAGCAGCTCGAAGGTGTCGATGTTGTTGACCCGATCCACGACGATCTGGTAGTGCGGTTTGGCCTGTTCGAACTCGGCCAATACGCTTTCCACCTGACTGGGGAACACATTGACGCCGCGCACGATCAGCATGTCGTCGGCCCGGCCTCGCGTGCGGGTCATGCGCAGGTGAGTGCGGCCGCAGGGGCAGGGCTCGGGTACCAGCGACGTCAGGTCGCCGGTACGGTAGCGGATGACCGGCAGCGCTTCCTTGGTCAGGGTGGTCAACACCAGTTCGCCCACCTCACCGAGGGGCAAGGGCACCTCCGTTGCCGGATCGATGATCTCGGGCAGGAAGTGGTCTTCGGCCAGGTGCATGCCGCGCTGCACCAGGCATTCGTAGGACACGCCCGGGCCGATGATTTCGGACAGGCCGTAGTTGTCTGTGGCCCGGATGCCCAGCAGCCGCTCGATCTCGGCACGCATCTCCTCTGACCAGGGCTCGCCGCCGAACATGCCGTAACGCAAGTGCACGCGGTCACGCAGGCTGCGGTCGTTGATCACCTCGCCCAGGTACAGGGCATAGGAGGGCGTGCACACCAGGGCCGTAGTGCCGAGGTCCTGCATGAGCAGCAGCTGCCGGTCGGTGTTGCCACTGGAAGCCGGAACTACGGTGGCGCCCACCCGTTCACAGCCCTGATGCAGGCCGAAACCACCGGTGAACAGCCCGTAACCGAAAGCGATCTGCACCACATCGCCGGACCCCACGCCAGCGGCAACCACCAGGCGCGAGATTACTTCGCGCCAGATGTCGAGGTCATTGCGAGTGTATCCCACTACCGTGGGCTTGCCGGTGGTGCCCGACGAGGCGTGGATGCGGACCACCTCGCTCATGGGGCAGGCAAAGGTGCCAGTGGGGTAGTTGTCGCGGAAGTCTTTCTTGCGGGTGAACGGCAGATGGCGCAGATCGTCCAGGCCACGGATATGGTCTGGCCTCACCCCGACCGCGTCCATGCGTTCGCGGTAATAACCGAGGCGTTCATACGCGTACGCGGCCAGGCGCTGCAGTCTCTCCGCCTGCAGCGCCACCAGGGCCGTCCGCGGCATCTGCTCGTACTCGGGATTCCACACTTGCATCGACTCACTCCCCTGCGGAAAACGCCCCCACGGGCGCGGATGGAACCGCCTCTTCACCAGATGGCCGACGTAGCGGCGGTCCGGGGTTGCCTGGCTGGACGGCGGCCCGACGAGCCGCTATTTTCTGCCCCCGCAGGTGCCAGTCGCGGTCGACCGAACGACTGGGTCGCGGGGGCCGTGACGCAGCGCGATCTCGCCCACAGCAGGGGAGGAAAGGGGGCTCGATGAAGAAAATCCTGACCGGGAACGCGGCCATTGCGCTGGGGGCGTACGCAGCCGGCGCCCAAGTGGCGGCTGCCTATCCCGGCACGCCGAGCACCGAGATCCTCGAAGAAATCGCGGCCAACTACGGCGCCGAAATATACGCCGAATGGTCCGTCAACGAAAAGATCGCCTTTGAGGTCGCCTTCGGCGCCGCCCTGGGCGGAAAGCGGGCCCTCGCCGCGATGAAGCATGTGGGCGTCAACGTGGCTGCCGACGCCCTGATGACCGCCGCGTACACGGGCGTCAATGCGGGCCTGGTGCTGATCTCGGCCGACGATCCAGGCATGCATAGCTCGCAGAATGAGCAGGATAACCGCTACTACGCCCGGCTGGCCAAGGTGCCGATGCTCGAACCGGCCGACAGCCAGGAGGCCCACGACTTCACCCGACTGGCCTTCGAACTGAGCGAACGCTTCGACACGCCGGTCATGGTCCGCGCAACTACGCGGGTCTGCCACGGCAAGGGCGTGACCGAGACCACCCCACGCGCCCTGCCGCCGCCGCGCCCGTATCAGAAGAACGCGGCCAAGTACGTCATGATCCCGGCCTACGCCCGCCAGCGCCACGCGCTGATGGAGTCGCGGCGAGCCGAGTGGGCGGCCTATGCCGAAACGTTCGCCGGCAACCGCATTGAGGCGGGCGACCCGGCGCTGGGCATCATCAGCAGCGGGGTAGCGTACCAATACGCGCGCGAAGCCTGCCCCGAGGCGTCGTTCCTCAAACTGGGTTTCACCCACCCGCTTCCCACCGAGTTGATCCAGCGCTTCGCCGGTCAGGTGCGCCGGTTGTACGTGGTTGAGGAACTCGAGCCCTACCTGGAAGAGCATGTGCGGCTGCTCGGGCTGGAGGTGACGGGCAAGGCGGTGGTACCGCGCATCGGTGAGCTGTCTCCCGAAGCCGTCCGCGAAGCCCTCGGATTGGGCCCCAGTCGCGTTACCGTGGCGGTGCCGGCCGATCTGCCGCGACGGCCGCCGGTGCTCTGCCCGGGCTGCCCCCACCGCGGCCTGTTCCACGTGCTCAAGAAACTCAAGGCCACGGTAAGCGGTGACATCGGCTGCTACACACTGAGCGTCCTCCCGCCGCTGGAGATGATGGACACCTGCGTCTGCATGGGAGCCAGTATCGGGGCCGCCCAGGGCCTGGTGCGCGCCCTGGACGACGAGCGCGCCGGTCGCGTCGTCGCGGTGTTGGGCGACTCGACCTTCCTGCACGCCGGGCTGCCCAGCCTGGTGAACGCCGTGTACAACCGGGCCCCGATCACCGTGGTCATCGCCGACAACCGCACGACCGCCATGACCGGGCAGCAGGACAACCCGGGTACCGGCCAGACCCTGTTGGGTCAAGCCACCCACCAGGTGGACTTCGAGGCCATCGCCCGGGCCGTCGGCGTGGAGCACGTGGCCATCATGGACCCGATGGACATCGAGCCCGCCGAAGCCGTGCTGCGCGACGCCATGGCTTTTCCGGGGCCTTCCGTCGTCATCGCGCGCCGGGCCTGCGTGTTCGTCGACCGACAGCAGTACGACGGCGCCCTCTCGGTCGATGCCGACAAGTGCACCCGTTGCCGCAGTTGTATCCGCATCGGTTGCCCGGCCATCTCTCTCGGGCCCGAATCGGCGGTCGTCGACGGTAACCTGTGCCTGGGTTGCGAGCTGTGCGCTGCCGTCTGCCCGCACGATGCTTTTCTCCGCGCCGCCACCCGCGAGGCCGTATGAATGCGAACCCGACCACCGATGTACTGTTTGCTGGGGTTGGCGGCCAGGGCACTGTGCTGGCCAGCGCCATTCTCGCCAACCTGTGCCTCAGCGCCGGGTACGACGTCAAGCAGAGCGAAGTCCACGGCATGGCCCAGCGCGGCGGCAGCGTCACGAGCCACGTGCGCTTCGGCTCGCGGGTCTGGTCACCGACGATCCCGGCCGGCGAGGCCGACTTCCTTGTCGGCTTCGAGTTGCTCGAGGGACTGCGCATGATCGGTTCTCTGGCCCCCGACGGCGTGGCGCTGGTCAACACCCAGCGCATCGACCCGATCACCGTGGCCAGCGGCGCCACACAGTACCCCGAGGACGCCGGGGAGCAGATCCTCGCCCGCAGCCCGCGCGCGGTGCTCGTCGACGCGTTCGCCATCGCCCGCGCCGCCGGTAACCCCCGGGCCACCAACATGGCCCTGCTCGGGGCCCTGTCAGCGCACCTCGACATCAGTCTGGACCTGTGGGAGGACGGGATCCGCGGTCGCGTCCCGCCCAAGACATTCGCCGCCAACTGGGCCGCCTTCAGCGCCGGACGCGAACTGGGCAGCACCAGCCAGGGCAGGCACTAGCTCGAGGGAGTTAACCCATGCGATACGAAGTCGAGTACCTGGACCCTGAACCCCTGGCGGCCCTGCAACTGCAGCGCCTACGACGCATTGCGGAGCTGGCGTACGCAAACGTGGAGCACTACCGCCGTGCCTTCGCCGCCGCCGGAATCACCCCAGCGGACCTGAAGACGCTTGATGACCTGAAGGCCCTGGCGTTCACCGACAAGGAAACGCTGCGCCAGAACTACCCCTTCGGCATGTTCGCCGTGCCCATGGCCGACGTCCAGGAGATCCATGCCTCCTCGGGCACCACGGGCAAACCTACCGTCGTGGCGTACACGCGCGCCGACCTGAAGGTGTGGTCCGAGGTGATGGCCCGGTCGCTGGCCTGCGCCGGCGCGACCGACCGGGACATTGTGCAGAATTCCTATGGGTACGGCCTGTTCACCGGCGGTCTGGGCGTCCACTACGGGGCCATCGAACTGGGCGCCACGATCGTGCCCACCTCGGCCGGCAACACTCGCCGGCAGCTGCAGCTGATGCAGGACTTCGGCAGCACGGTGCTGACGTGCACGCCGTCCTACACCATCTACATGGCTGAAGAGGCCAGGGCCCACGGTATTGACCCGCGGCGAACCACGGTGCGCATCGGCGTTCTGGGCGCCGAACCGTGGAGTGAGGGTATGCGCCGCGAGATCGAAAACGCGTGGGACATGAAGGCCTACAACATCTACGGCCTTTCCGAAATCATCGGCCCGGGCGTGGCGCAGGAATGCGTCGGCCAGTGCGGCATGCACCTGTGGGCCGACCACTTCTACCCTGAGGTCATCGATCCGCACACCGGCAAGGAAGTGGCCGACGGCGAAGACGGCATGCTGGTGCTGACCACCCTGTCCAAGGAGGCGACGCCCTTCCTGCGGTACGCCACCAAGGACATCGTCAGCATGACGCGTCAGGTCTGTCCTGCCTGCGGCCGGACCTCGCCGCGCATCAGCCGCATCAAGGGGCGGACTGACGACATGCTGATCATCCGCGGCGTGAACGTGTTTCCGTCGCAGATCGAGGGCGTCCTCACCCAGATTGAGGGCACCGAACCGCATTACCAGATCATCGTCAGTCGCGAGGGCGCGCTGGACAACATCGAGGTCCAGGTCGAGGTCAACGAGCGTTTCTTCTCGGACGAAGTCCGGCTGTTGGAGTCGCTGGGCGCCCGGATCGGCCGCGAGATAGAGACAGTCCTGGGCATTGGCGTGGCCGTCAAGCTCGTGGAACCAAAGACCATCGCGCGCAGCGAAGGCAAGGCTCAGCGGGTCATCGACACGCGCAAACTGTAGCAGGCGACTGGGGGCGACACCCCGGGACCACCGGGGTCGCCGCCAACGCCGCCGGGCGCCGCGGCCCACGCCGGCTGCGGCTGGCCGCCAACGTCATCGGCAGCACGGCCAGGAGGTGGGAGCCATGCAGGTCAAACAGATCTCGATTTTCCTTGAAAACCGCGTCGGGCGCCTGCAGGAGGTGACCGAGGCGCTCACACGTGACGCGATCAACATCCGCGCCCTGTCGCTGGCTGACACCAGCGACTTCGGCATTCTGCGCCTCATCGTCAACCAACCGGACGAGGCTACTGGCATCCTGCGTCAGGCCGGTTTCACCGTGCGCGAGAACGAGGTCATCGCGGCCGAGGTCGAAGACCGCCCGGGCGGACTGGCCAAGATCCTGGGTCTCTTTGCCGGTGCCGGTATCAGTGTCGAATACATGTACGCTTTCGTGCAGCCGCGGACCCACAATGCCGTGATGATCTTCCGCGTTGAGTCGGTACCCAAGGCCATCAAGACCCTGACCGACGCCGGGGTACGCCTGCTCAGCAACGACGACGTCTGTGCCCTCTAGCCCGCCTGGGGGTGGTCGGGTTCGTCCCGCGCCGCCTCCGGTGCGGATCGCCGGGCCAGTGAAGGCGCTGGCAGCAGGGCTTCACGGGTGAACGCCGCAGCTGTGCACCGATGCGGTTCGGTGCCTGCGGGTTACCCTCACTGACCATAGGGGTTGCCATGAAGGAATCGGTCATCCGACTGATGACGCGCCTGGCGGTTCAGCACCAGGCGGTGAACCTGTCGCAGGGCTTCACTGACGAAGCGCCGCTCTTCGAGCTGGTGTGGGGTGGTATCGCCGCCGAACTGGGTGGCACCGAAGAGCGCATCGGACAGCTGGAGAACATGACCCTGCGCCAAATCCAGGCCGAGATCGGCGCTGACCCCACGTTCCTGGACTGGCCCCTGCGGCGCATCCTGGGCAGGCTGCAGAACCCGCGTGACCGCTACAACCAGTACTCGTTCCCCTTCGGCCTGCCCGAACTGCGGCAGGCGATCGCCGGGTACACCGAGCGTTTCTACGGCTTCCGGCCCGACCCGGACACCGAGATCACGGTGGTACTGGGGGCCACCGAGGGCCTGTCATCACTGCTCCGCGCCACATGTGCCCCGGGTGACGCGCTGGTGGTCTTCCAGCCGTTCCATGAAATGTACCCCTCCCAGGCAGACATCTTCGGCCTGGTGCCCCGCTACACCACCCTGCGCGAGGACCGCGAGGCCGGTGTCTGGCACCTGGACCGCGACGAGTTGCAGCAGGCCGCCGGGCCCGGGGCGCGGGCGATCATCCTCAACACGCCTCACAACCCCACCGGTAAGGTGTTTTCGGCCGATGACCTGAACTTCATCGCCGACCTGGCGCGCGAGCGCGACCTGTTCGTGTTCACCGACGAGATCTACGAACACATTGTATACGATGGTCGCCGTCATTTCTGCCTGGCGGCATTCGAGGGCATGCGCGACCGCACTTTCGTGGTCAACTCGATCTCCAAGACGGGCAGCGCCACCGGGTGGCGCGTCGGCTGGGTGATCTCGCCGCCGGCGTACACGACGCGGATCCGGGCGATCCACGACACCATGGTCATCCAGGCCCCGACGCCGCTGCAGAAGGGTACCACGCGGCTGCTAAACCAACCCGACGGCGTGTTCCGCTCCATGTGGGAGAGCTACGCCGCCAAACGGCAGGTCCTCGTCGACGGCCTGCGTCAGGTTGGCTTCCGGGTCTCGCCGCCCGAGGGATCGTACTACCTGTTCGCCGACTACCGAAAGGTTCCCGCCCTGTCCGCCATGGCGCCGATGGACGCCGCCATGTGGCTCATCGAGAAGGTCGGCGTGGCTTCGGTCCCGGGCGACAACTTCTACCGCGTTGGCCACGATGGCGACAACTACCTGCGCTTCGCCTTCTGTCGATCGCTGGAATCGCTTCAGGAAGCCGCCGCGCGCCTGGCGCGGCACCTGGGCTGAGGAGCCGGTCAGTAGATGAAGTCGCGCAGGTCGTAGAGTGACAGCAGCGGCGGTGACTCGAAGCGCAGCGAAGCTTCGAGTCGCCGCCGCTGTGCAGCCATCTGCTCCGGCGTCATGGCCAGCCACCCGCATGCGGCGGCCTGCTCACGGTACGAGTCGTGTTCGATCAGCGGCGACCAGTACACGATGTCGTCGCCCTTCAGTTCCATTGCCTGCAGGGCGGCTGCGGTGCCGGCTTCGTGGCCCGGGGCCAGCGTCTGGCCGCCCACCCCCAGCAACGCCACCACGCCTACCGCTAGGCCCGCCCGGTGCAGGATCCGGACCGTCTCGACGGCGGCCTGGACGTCGCCTTGCTTGCCCAGCAGGCGCCGCAGCACGTCGTCGCCCGTCTCGAGCCCGAGATACAGACGTCGGACGCCGGACTGGCGCAGCGCCACCAGATCGTGCGGGTCCCGGCGTCCCACGCCGACCACATCGGTGAAACCATAGAAATGGGCAGGCGGTCCGGCCACGTGCGCCAGGCGCGCGCGGATCTGCTCCATGGCCGCCAGCAGCCCGCGCTGGGGCGAGGCCAGCATATTGGCATCCCCGAGAAAGACCGATCGCCGCAACCGGACCGCCTCGCCAAGGAAGTCCAAGATAGCGTCCAGGTGCGCACCCAGCTCAGCCGCGGATTTGAGCCGGTAGGGCCGGTCGCGGTACAGGTCGCAGAACGTGCAGCGATTCCACGGGCAGCCTTCGGTGGTCTGGACCACCAGGGCCAGGTACTGGTCCGGTGGCAGAATGCTGACCGACCGATACACGGAGCCGAAACGACGGGCGTGGTCGGCCAGCGAGGCGGCTGTCCAGCGGGTCAGGTGCCCGACCCAGAACGCGAGCCGGCCGGGCGGCACGGCTCCCGGGTCAGCGTGGGTCGCTGCGGCGGCCAGTTGCCCAACGCGGCCGAGAACGCGCTCGATCCAGACGTCGGCCTCCCTGGGCTCGAGGACTCGGCGGTGCCTGACCCGACCAGGAGCACCGGTCTGGCCGGCCTTCTCCAGAACCCGGCCGTCCAACCCGCGACGGTAGTTACGACCGTCGAAATAGGCGGCGTAAGGGCGCCCTTCGCGGTCAAAGGTGATCACTTCGCGCGGCCCGATCGCCAGCGACACCGCCCGGTCCTTGACGTGGAAGAGCCAGGACGACGGCTCGCCCGCCGGGGTCAGACGCAACTCCAGGGTGTCGGCAGCGGCGTTTGCGCGGGCCATCTCAGCCAGTCTGCCTGCCCGGTGGGCCTGAGACCGTGCCTGGTGTCGTGCGGCCGCCGCCGGCGCCGGCCGGGAGATGCACCGACGAACCAGGGCGCCCGCCTCCGGGGGGTGTCCGGCAACACGCCGGCACGGACCTCAATGGTCCACCGCATAGCGGTGGACGGCATCGAGGTCCAGCTCCACTCCTAGACCCGGGCCTTCAGGGACCGTGGCGAGGCTGTCGCGTATCTCGATGGGTGCCGTCAACAGGTTGTGGACTCGCTGGTGGCTGAGAATATCGCTCGGCCAGGTGCAACTGGGCGCGGCGGCACAGGCGTGCAGCATCGCCGCGTCCAGCACGCCCAGTTCGTGGGCCGAGCCATGCCACACCGCCATGCCCGCCTCGCCGGCCAGATAGGCCCTCGCGACGAACTCGGCCATGCTGCCGGCGCCCAGGTTGAAGACGCTACATGCCTGCGCCGAGATGGCCTGCACCATGCCCCGCACGCCCTCGCGGTTGATGTACAGGTGCATGGCCAGTGGGATCGAGGTCTGCTGGCGCAACTGCCGGTACGCCTCCAGAGCATCGACTCCCGGCGGCGGGTCCTCGATAGCCATTACATTGCCGATCGCCTCCAGCTGGCGCACCACCGGCAGGAACTCGCCCGCATAGTGCCCCATCAGGTCGATGGTGATGCGCAACCGCGGCGACACGGACGCGAAGATCTCCAGCGCCTGGGGCAAGGGATTGAAACGCTTCATCTTGACGCCGGCAAAACCTAGCGCCGCGGCGCGTTCGGCCAGGGCGCGGAGTTCCTCTGGCGTCAGGCCCTTGCCGGCCCAGTAGTGGACCGGTATGCGGCCCTGGGCCCGACCGCCCAGCAGCCGCCACACGGGCCAGCCCACCGCCTGGCCCACGATGTCGTAGAAAGCCGTTTCGAAGGCGCCCTGGTCGGTGGCCACGGGTAGCTCCAACCGCGACAGGTTGAAATCGAGCACGTTGCGGCCGCGCAGCTGCTCGGCGGCCTGATGCAGACGTGCCACCGGCTCGGCGTCGAGCCCGCCGGCCATGCGGTGGGTCTCGCCGACGCCGATCAAACCGGCGTCCGTGTGGACGCGCACGATGTACTTGGGGATGACATCGAAGTCAGCCGCGGCGGCGGCCGGCAGGATCCCCGGCTGCAGCGGCGGACAGACGCGGAACAGCTCCACGTCGGTAATGGTCAGGCGTTCGTGGCGGCCCGCTGCCGAGGCCGGCAGCCCACCCAAGCCGGCCAGGCGCTCTGGAACGGGAACAGGCGAAAGGGGACCTGACAGGTTGTCCATGGTTTCCTCGTTGGGGGGCAGCCTGCGCTGTGGGCCCCACCCGTTCCGGACCGCGGCCGGTTGCCGCGCCCGGGCCGTCGCGCATGGCTCGCGGTGTCTGATGTGGCCGAGCAGCCACCGGCCCGGCGCGGGGCCGCGCCGGCCGGTGGCGCGAGGTCGGGTTCCGGCCTGCTACTCGAAGACCACCATCTGGTGGCCGTCAACGACGGGTACGCTGACTTCCGCTCGCCCGTTGGCCCAGGTAAACGCGATCGACTGCCGCGACGGCGCCAGATAGACCTGCTGGGGCGCGCCGGGCAACGAGATCGACACGGGCACGTCCCGCAGGGGCACCACGTCCTCGACAATGTCCAGATCGCCCCGCCGTTCGGCGACGAATTGCAGCAGGTGCACGATGGTCCGCTCGGCCTGGCGCATGACGGTGACTTCGGTGGTACTGGGGGCGGACAGGCGCACCAGAGGGTCAGGCAGCAGCAGCCCCAGGCACTGGCCCACCAGCTGCCGGCAGGGCAGATTGGCGTGCCGGGCATAAGCGCGGAACACGGGGTACGCCAGCGTAATCACACCCCCGCTACGGACCGCGGCGGCAAAACCGCTGGCGTCGGGGCGCGGCGGCGTCTGGAAGTGCGAGCTGAAGTGGCGGTAGTCGCGCTCGAAATAGGGCTCGATTACCTCGGCCAGGACCTCGGTCCCGGGTCGCGGCCGCAGACGCAGCCCGCGCTCGTAGAACACGTGATCCGTAGCCGGCACGCCGGCCGCGATGGCAGCGCCAAAGCGGATGTAGGTCGTCGTGTACGGGCTCGGTCCGTCACTCTCCACTCCGGTTTCGGCCCACCGGGACGTTCCGGCAGCGTCGAAAGCACTGTCACCGCACAGCAGCAGTCGGCCGCCTTGAGCCAGGAATCCCTGCAACCTGAGCCGCAGGGCGTCGTCTACGGACGTTCCCTCCGGCACGATGAGAACCCGGTACGACTCCAGCGGGCTGCCGCCATCTACCACATCGAACTGGACCTTGAGTTGGGTCAGCAGGCGCACGGCGCCGGCATTGCTTCCACGCATGTCGGTGTGGTAACCGCTGCTGTTGACCTGGAACAGCCCGACTTCGGTGACCGGCACAGCCCCCTGCCACCAGGGCTCGCAGGCTTCGGCGTGACGGTACACGCTGCCGATCAGTTCGTAGGCGGCCGCGTCCAGCCGGCCGCGCGGATGGAGCTGGTCGCCCACTGAGCAGGCCGCCCCGTGGGCCAGCATCTGGCTGACCTCGTACCAGAGCGCCGCCTGTGGTTTGAGGCCGCCGAAGTCGGCCCAGCTCTTGTGGAAGCGTGCCGTCATGCCCATGTAGGGCCGGCCGAAGGTGCGCACATAACGGACCTGCTGGGGGAAGTACATATAGCCCCAGCCACCGGTGGGTAACGCCTCTATTTCGACGTGGGACAGGCACTCAAGGTCGCGGGAAAGCAGGGAGAGCGGACGCGAGTTGAAGTATACCGAGGCCTCGGGGCAGGCATCCCTGACCTGCTGGGAATAGCGGCGCATGTACTGCAGCGCCAGGTTGGAGGCATGGGCGAGGCGGTCGGCTTCGGACTGTGGGTCCAGGCCCGCCGCCGCCATGGCGGCGATGGCCCAGGGACTGACACTGGGCTGGTCCCAGCACATGTCGAAGAAGATGCCGTCCACCGGCCGGTACCGAGCCAGCACCAGGGCAATCTGGTCCGCCAGGTAGTCCTGATACGGACTGGACATGTCGAGGATTTGCCAACCGGGTTCCAGGGGTTTGGCACCCACCGTGGCCCCGTCAACCTGCCGCGCCAACCACTCGGGGTGGGTATTGGCGGCGAACTCATCGCACTGTACCGAGATGTATATCGGCGCCCGGATGCCGACGCGATGCAGGGCTTCCACCTGCCTGCCGGTCAGGTCCAGGCCGGGAACTAGACCTGGATGGACCGCCGGATGGGCCACCGGGAAGTACAGGTGCCCATGGTGGCACTTGGCGAACACCGTCACCGAGTTGACGTGGGCGGCCTGGAACGCGGCGGCGAACTCAGCCGGCTCGAAATCGGCCCCCACATCGGGGATGTCGGGACCGGTGTGGAAGTCGAGATGGATCTGACGCTGGGCGAGCTGGACGGGGGGCATCGGGGGGCTCCTGCGGAGTTGGTGGCGACGCTGCGGGCGCAATCTGCCCTCTAGCTTCGGCCTCCGGAGGCACCCGCGCAACTGGCGGGAGCAGCGGCCGCGCCGCCCCCCCCGGCCCCTTACGGACCCGTCGCGGGCAGCGGCGACTGGGGTTTGAGCCAGGAGCCGAACCGGGATCGGACCTTGGCCACCTTGGGCCAGGCAGCGGCCCGCACATAGCCCTGCTGCGGGTTACGGCAGACGAAACTTTGGTGATAGGCCTCGGCCGGGTAAAACGGCCCGAGCGGCTCGATGGCCGTGACGACCGGATCCGGGTACGTCCCCGAGCGATTCAGGCTGTCAACCGCGGCCACCGCCTGCTGCCGTTCCTGGTCGCTCCCGTAGAAGATTGCCGAGCGGTACTGGGGCCCCACGTCATTGCCCTGGCGATTCAGGGTCGTCGGGTCGTGCGTGGCAAAGAAGACGCTCAACAGCTGCGCGTACGAGATGCGGGCCGGGTCATAGGCAATGCGAATGGCCTCGGCATGCCCGGTGTTGCCCCGACACACAGCCTCGTAGTTCGCCGTTTCCGCGGCCCCGCCCGTGTATCCTGATTCGGCGTCGTACACGCCCTCAAGTTCCTCAAACACCGCCTCCGTACACCAGAAGCATCCGCCGGCGAACACCGCCGTGGCCGTGTCGGAAGCAGCGGGCGCACTAGCGGCGGAATCAGCCAGCGTGGCCAGCGAGGCCTCGGGCGTGAAAGCCAGGGAAACGGAGTTCAGGCAGTAGCGACGACCCGTGGGTGGCGGCCCATCGGCGAAAACATGACCCAGGTGCGCGTCGCAGCGAGCGCACAGGATCTCGGTCCGCTCCATGCCGTGGCTGCGGTCCACTGCCTCCACCACGTTGCCCGGGGCGATGGGTTCCCAGAAACTTGGCCACCCAGTGCCCGAAGTGAACTTGGCGGCCGAAGCGAACAACGGCAGCCCGCAGCACACACAGGCGTACACCCCAGCGGCGTGCTCGTCGAGCAGCAGCCCGCAAAAGGGCCGTTCGGTCCCTTTGCCGCGGGCAACTTCGTATTGGTTGCCGTCCAGCCGCGCCCGCCACTCGGCGTCACTGCGCACCACCTTGGGGACGGGGATCGGGCCGTGGAGCTTCCCGTCCGCGCCGTACACATGCACCTCGACCATGGCCGCTACCTCCCGGGACGCATCGTTGTGAATCCGCCGCACCACCAGTTGGGCCGCCGCGTCGGGGGTGTCGGCAGCCGACTGACCGGCCTGTCCCCGGCACGCCGCCAGCAGCAGACTGCCAGCGACCAGAGCCGCCCACCGGCCGTCTGCAGCCACCCGGCGCCACCTTCCCCCGACCGCCCACGGGAACGCCATACCATGCCTCCCCCGGCCGCGCGCGACCGGACCCAGGTGTCATTTGAGTAACTCGATGCCAGGCGTTTTGTCCAGGTGTCGACGGGTGGCACGGGCGCGAATTGGCCCAAGACCGTGGCGGTGGCCGCGGTTGGCACGGGCCTGGTCTTGACAGCCTGGCCGGCACCGTCGTAATCACCGCGGCGTAGGCCCGCCATCGCGAAAGGTGAAGCCATGGACCCCGAACCTGCCGCCTCCCGCATCCTTGCCCGTATCGACCTCACTGGCGTGGTGCCCACCTGGCTCTGGCATGGGTACAGTGACGGCACGGTGGAACGGGAGCGCCTCGGCCAGTGGCGTGACGCCTTCGTCCACAGTCACTGGCAACCCAACACGTACTGGGCTGTCTTCCCGGACGACGACGATCCGGAAGGCCGGTACCTGCTGAGCAAGCTGGGCGACCGCATGCTCATCACTGGCGAACCCTCCTGGAGCGACTACACGGTCTGCGCCGGCGTGCGCCAGTTCTTCTCGTGGAACATTGCGCCTTCCGTCAACCTTGGCTACCGACCCGATTGCCTCAACGGCGTCGTGGCGCGCCTGCGCGATGTCCGGTCGTATTACCTCTTCTGTCTTGAGAACCACGATCGGGTATCGCTGTACCGCGTCGAAGACGACAACCTTTGGGTGCTGGGCCAGGAGTTCGTGGCCCTCGACCGCCGGCGCTTCCACCAGTTGAGCCTGCAGTGCTGCGGCCATCGCCTGGTGGGGCGGCTGGATGGACGCCAGGTGATCACGGCATGCGACGCCACCTACCCGTCCGGCCCGGCAGGACTGCGCGCCAACAGCAAGGCCGGATTCCGCGACGTTCAGGTCCACACCGACGAGGTCGGTTGGGCCGCACACCTGGTCCTCCGCGACCACCGGGCGCGGGAGGTGGACCAGCTGCGTGCAGCGTACCCACAACCCGAACTCGAGTGCAGTTGGGAACGGCCGGTGGCAGGGCCGGCAACCGTCCAGCTGCGGCGGGTGGAGGCGCGCCAGGAGTGGGGGTTCTTCTGGCTGACGGAGGGGCCTGCCGGTCCCATCCAGGTGACCGCGGCCACACTGTCCGGGCAGGCCCTCTGGCAGACGCCCCTTGCCGGCGGCCGCGAGAAGAGCACGGTGCCGACCCTGGCCAAGGCCTACGACCTTGACCACGACGGCTACGACGAATTGCTGCTGGTCGATGACCACCGCATCAAAGTGCTGGCCGGACGCACGGGCGAGGTGGTTGCCGAGGGCGCCCTACCGCTTTCGGGCCCCTTAATGGGCGTGCCCGGACAGCCGGCGCCCGTCACCTATTTGTATGCGGCCCAACTGCGGCCCGCACCGGCCTCGATGGACATTCTGGTGCTCGATGGCGACGCCGGCGGCGGCCGCAATGTCTGGTGCTACGACAGCCAACTGCGCCTCCGTTGGCACCGGTTGCTGCCCTTTGCTTTTGGGCACAACATGTACTTCCACGACACCGACGGCGACGGGGCTGTCGAGGCCATGCTGGGCCACTGTCTGGTGGACGGCGAAGGGCAGCTGCGCTGGTCTCTGGATGATATGCACTACGCGCCCCATGGGGCCATGGGGGTGCATGCGGACAGCGTCGTCATCGGCGACCTGGAAGGCAACGGTAGCCTGCGCCTGGCGTCGGTGGCGGGCGACGACGGGGTGCTCTTTGCCGATGCCAGCAATGGCGCCCTGCTCCGTCGCGACCGCATCGGCCACGCCCAGGGGATCTCGGCCGGGCACTATGTGCCTGGCGAACCAGGCCTGCAGGTGCTGGCCGGTACTCGCCACCGGGCGTACGGCATTTTCGCCCTGTACAACGGCCGCGGCGATCGCCTGCATCGGTGGCAGCCCGACCTGGTCAACCAGGGCGGTCTACCGGTCAACTGGCGCGGCGATGGCGAGGAACTGCTGCTGCTCAATTCGCCGGATTCGGGGTACGGGCTGTTCGACTGGCGCGGCCGCCTGGTGGTGCCCTTCAACGGGCCGCTGGCCACCGCCGGGGTGATCGTCCACCCTGTGGGCAGTGATCCGCGCGACCGGTTGTTGCAGGTGGGTGCTGACCGCGTCCGTGTGTACGCCCCCGGGGCGCCGGCCAGAACGGCCGATGGACGACTATATGCCCCGCGTCGGGAATACTGGCGCGGCAGCACGCTGGGCGTCATCTCCCACCCGGGCTGGGTCCCATGGCCATAGGCTGACCGGCGACGGCGCGTCGGTGCTCTCATCCGCCCGCGACGGTGCTCTGGCCAACGGCTTCCCGGCCCGGGCAGCCGACGCAACAGGCCGGCACGCGGCCGCCCGGACCCGTCGGCGCTCTACAGTCGCTGCGGATGCTCCATCAACTCGGCCACGTGCAGCAGCAGGCGCGCGGCCGCGCCCCCGTCGGCAATCCGGTGATCGAAGGTCAGCGTCAACTCAGCCTGCCGCGTGCGATCCCACGAGTGCGTGGCAGGATTCCAGTCCGGGACGGTCTGCACCGCTCCGACACCCAGAATGGTGGCGTGGCCCGGCTGCGGGATGGGCGTGGCCCAGGTCAGGCCGAAGGTGCCGTAGTTCGTCACCGCCCCAACCGCGTCGCCGCCGTCGGCCAGACCGCGGGTACGTGCCCGGGCGACCGCAGTGTCGACGAGGCTGCTCAACGCGCCCAAGTCGAGGGTGTCAACGGCCTTGATTACCGGTGTGAGCACGGCATCGCCCACCTCCACGGCCACGGCCAGGTCCAGCGACCGGCACGGGATCAGGCGGGTACCCACCAGACGGCAGGTGAAGCGGTCGTCTTCGCGCAGGGCCAGTGACAGGGCCCGCAGGGCGTAGACCGTGGCGCTGGGCCGGCCGGCCACGGTGCGGCGGTGCGCCAGCAGGGGATCGAAACGCACCAGGCGCGCCGCCGTGGCCAGGGGGCGGGCCCAGGAACGACGCATGCCGGTGGCGATGGCCTGACGCTGCGGGCTTAGCTGGCTACCACTGCTCAGGTACTTGGCCAAGTCATCGGCGGTGACCCGGCCCTGCTCGCCGGTCCCCGCGATGCCCGCCAAGTCCGCCGGTTGCAGGCCGTGCTCGCCCATCAGCAGCCGCACCCGGGGGCTGAGAAAGCGGCTGTTGAGCGCCGGGCGGCCGCCTTCATCCGGGTGTCGGGCCAGGGCCGCGGGTGCAGCTGGCAGCGAACTGGCCGGCGCCGCCGGCGGTGCGGGCTCGCCGGCCGGGGCTTCCTCAGCCTCCAGCCACGCCAGCACATCACCGACAGCAGGTTCGGCGCCGGGTTGCACGCAATGCTCCAGCAACAGCCCAGCCGTCGGCGCCGCCACCGTCAGCACGCTCTTCTCGGTCTGCACCTCAACCAGGTCCTGCTCGGCGGCCACCGTGGTCCCGGGTTCGACCAGCCACGCCATGATCGTAGCCTCGGCGGCACTCTCGCCAAACTGGGGCAGACGAACGGGTATGCGCATCAGAATCTCACCGTTTCGAGGACCGCCTCAACGATCCGCCGGGGCCCCGGGCGATGTGCAGCATAAAGGTCCACCTGCACGGGAATGGGCGTATCCAGGGCACAGACCCGCTGCGGCGGCGCGTCGAGATAGTGGAATGCTTCGTCGGCGATCGCCGCCACGATCTCGGCCGGTACACCGCCGAAGGGCCACGACTCGCTGGCTACAACCAGGCGATTGGTCCGCGCCACCGACTGCACCAGCGTTCCCAGATCCAGCGGTCGCAGACAGCGCAGGTCGACCACCTCGACCGAAACCCCGTGGTCCCGGGCCAGTACTCCCGCGGCCGCCAGGGCCTCGTGCAGCATGCCGCTGTAGCTGATCAGCGTGCAGTCAGTGCCTTCCCGACGGACCGCCGCCGCCCCCAGGGGCAAGCGCTCGCCATGGCGGGGATCACCCGTGTCCTTGAGGTGGCTGTACAAATACTTGTGTTCGCAGTGGATGACCGGATCGTCCAGGGCGATAGCATCACGCAGCATCCAGTACGCGTCGGCCACGGTTGCCGGCGCCACTACCACCAGGCCCGGCGGATGGGTCAACCAACCATCCGTCATCTGGCAGTGAAAGGGTCCCGAACCGCTGGTGCCCCCCACCGGCAGGCGCACCACCAGTGGGCAGGTACGGCCGGTACGCCAGTAGACCGTGCCAGCGTTGTTCATCAATTGGTTGAATGCCAAAGTGGCGAAGTCGGCAAACTGGAGTTCGAGAACCGGACGCATGCCATCGACGGCCGCTCCCACACCCATGCCGGCGATGGCGTCCTCGCTGATCGGGGCATTGATGACCCGCCCCGGGAAGCGCTCAGACAGGCCTTTGGTGGCCTTGAAGGCGCCGCCAAACGGGCCGGCTATGTCCTGACCGTACAGGAACACCCGTGGATCGGCGGCCAGGCTGTCGGCAAGGGCCAGCCGCGTCGCCTCGACGTAGGAGATGGTCATCGGGCCTCGGGGTGCACGGGCAGGAACCGCGTTAGGTCCGACACGCTCCGCGCCGACCAGTCCTCACGGCCAGGATCGGCCTCCGGTTCGCTGCGGGCCTCTTCCACGGCTGCCTGCACCTGCTGTCGGCATTCGTCCCATATCTGGTCCAACTCGACCGGACTGCACACACCATCGGCCAGCGCCTGCTCCGCGACCACCTCCAGGCAATCGCGGTAACGCGCCTTCATCTCCGCCGGCACGTAACTGGCGTCGTCGTGACTGCCATGGCCACCCAACCGCAGCAGCGACGCCACGACCATCTGTGGTCCCTCGCCGCTGCGGGCCCGCCAGATGGCGTCGCCGACCACGGCCAGGCAGTCCCGCGGATCGGTGCCGTCGACAGCGACGCCGCGGATGCCGTAGGCCTGGGCCCGGTCTACCAGGTGGGCGCAGCCATAGGTGCGGTCGTTGAAGGTCGAGTAACTCAACTGGTTGTTGGCGACCAGCAGGACGAAGGGCAGCTGCTCGATGGACACCACATTGAGCGCTTCATGCACCGCACCGGCGCTGGTTCCACCGTCGCCAATGGCAACGGCGGCGACACAGGTATCGGCGCCCACCAGTTCACCTCGCACCTTGCGGGCCATCAGCACCCCGGCGGCCACCGCCAGCATGGCCCCCAGGTGGCTGATCATGGGCAGGATGCCGTCGACGATGCGGCCCCGATGCACGTTGGCATCGCGCCCGCGCATGGGCCCCGTGGGTTTGGCCAGATAGGTACGTGCCACATCCACCGGCTTTTCGCCGAAGGCCACCCGACCGGCTTGATCGCGGATGCAGGGGGCGAACACATCGCCTGGCCGGAGGTGGACGCCGGCCGCCGCCGAGAACGCCTCCTGGCCCTTGCCAGTGAATACGTTGCCGTTTAACAAGGCCGCCGAATAAAGGGCGAGCATGCGCTCATCCAACACGCGCGCCAGCACCATGGCCCGCAGCTGCCGCAGGCGAAGCGCTGTATCGGGCAGGCTCATGCTTCCCCGGGTTGGAGGAGGTAGCGGGATGGGCCGGCGGCTGGTCGAGGTATGCGGCCCCGGTGGTCAGCGGCCCGCACTGACCCAAGAAGCTAATAACAGCCGGCGCCGCGACAAGCATATAGATACGAAGACCCCCGGCCGGTCACCAGGACCAGCCAGGGGTCAGCACTCCAGCGCTGCGGCGCCCGCTGCCGCGCCAGACCTACTTGAGCAGGGTCATGGCCCGGGTCAGACGCTGGCCGGCAGTCTCCAGAGAACACAGGTACGTCCCGGCCGCCAGCTGGCTGGCGTCAAAGACGACGCTGTAGGTCTGGCCGGCCTGGGCCAGGCCGTCGAACACCACCCCCACCTGCTGGCCGGCCGCATTGAAGACGCGGAGCCGGGCCAGGCCGTCCTGCGCCACCGTGAAGCGGATCATGGTGCTGGGGTTGAAGGGGTTCGGGTAACACGGCGCCAGGGCCGACAGGCGCGGCACGGTCTGCCCGTCCTCGTCGGTGACGGCTGTGCTGCCGTGGCCCGCCAGCACCAGGTTCACCTCCAAGTAGCCGCCGTTGATGCTCAGCGGTTCTGCCTCGGCAAAGCTGGCCCGGTTGCCATTGTACGCCGCGCCCACACCCAGTTTGCTGGCATAGATGCGGTACCCGCCAGGAACCATACCCGACACTTCGAAGGAACCATCTGCCCCCGTCTGCCCGAAGGCCGCGGGCTGTTCGGACTCGTCCAGCAGATACACGGTGGCCCCGGCCACCGGCGCGCCGTTGACGTCGGTGACCCGCCCGAAGACGGCATTGGTGGCGTTGCTGGCCCCGGATCCGGATTTGTCTTCGGCGCGGGCCGTGGGCGCGAGCGCGTCGCCTTCGTTGACGCGCCAGTAATAGATGGGTGCCAGGGCAAAGTCGATACCCTCGGTCTTGGTGATCCCGTCGACCGTGACCACCTTGGCCTTCTCCGGCGTGTAACCACCGCCGTAGTAGACACCAATGCAGCCCGGTGCAAAGCTCATGACAACGTAGTCACCTGGGGCCAGGCCCCGCAGCGCATAGGTGCCGTCGACCCCGGTCACCGTGATGTAGGGAAGCTGCGCTGCTTCGGCGCCGCCAGAAACCGGGTATGCCATGACCATGGCCACGTCGACCCCGGCATAGTAGAAGGGACGCCGGCCATCCACGCCGACAATCTGGGCCGATGGGGCCAGCCCGTCGTCCGTCACGCCGGACCCGGTCATGGTATAGATCGGGCCAGTGCCGCCGCCTTGGTTGGTTACCGTGCCGGCGATCACGCCATTGCCGTCCTGGCGCACCACGATCGCCATATCGCGGGTGATCAACTGACCACCGGCGACTTCGAAGGTACCGTCGGCGTCGACACTGCCCGGCACGGCCGGACCGCTGCCGCCGCCGTCGGCGTACACAGACAGCGTGTAGGTGCCTTCGGGGACCCAGGTCAGCTCGTAGCGGCCCTTCTCGTCGGTCAGGGCATAGGAAACCGAGTAGCGGAACGGCACTGCGGTGGAGGCATCCCGAGCTACGGCCGACAGCTCCACGTACGCACGGTAAAGCGGCACGCCGCTGCTGGCCTCAGTGATGGTCCCGCTGACCGTGCCATACAGCGGCCGGACGTTGAGCGCAAAGTCGACGTTGTCGCGCCCGCCGCCGTCAGCCAATGGCACCGGGGTAGCTCCCTCGGGCGTCGCGGCGCCGTCGAACCAGGCCTGGCCAAAACGGTCGCCGGTGTTGTACGAAGCATGGACCACATAGTCGCCGGTGGGCAGGCGGTCCACGCGGTAGCTGCCGGCGCTGTCTGTCTGGGCCCAGGCATACAGGCGGTTGGTACCGTTCTCGTCGCTGCCGGCCAGGGTCACATCCACATAGGCCCAGGCCAGCGGCTGGCCCTGGGTATCGCGCACGACGCCGCTCAGGCTGGCCGTGCCCGCCCGGACCGGCAGGACCACATCGATGTCTTCCGCCCGCTGCCCTTCGGTCACGGTCACCGCAGCGGCCTCCTCAACGCGGCTGCTGCCGCCGTACCAAGCCTGGACATACTGCCATCCGGACTGGGCCGCGGCGGCCACCACATACTCGCTGGCAGGCAGTTCCCCGACGACATAACGGCCGTCTTCGTCCGTGGAGGCGTAGGCCCATACCATGGGGGTCGTGCTGGTCCCGCTGCCGCCACGCCCCGCAGCGGCGGAATTCTGCACCGAGACGAAAGCGCCGCCAACAGGATGCCCCTCCAGGTCGGTCACGCGACCGGCGATGGCGCTGCCCTGGCTGGGCAGAGTCAAGGTGAAATCGATCTTGCCGGTCTCGGCTCCCTCAGCAACCACCACGGGGGTGGACTCATTGTAGTCCTGGGTTCCCGGGTACCATTCGTAGGCATAGAACCAGCGCGAGGCGGCCTGGGCCATGACGCGCCATGAGCCTGGCATGAGCCCGCCCACACTGTAGAAGCCCTGCTCGTCGGTCACCGCCCAGCCGGTGTAGTCGGGCATCCATCCGCCCGGCTCGCCGACCATCAGCGAGTCGGCCATCTTGTCGCGCGAGACCTGCACCCAGGCGCCCACCACCGGCGTACCGTCGGCATGGCGGACAAACCCGCTGATGGTGCCTCCCGAAGCCAAGGTGAAATCCACCCCTTCGACCGCGCCGCCGTCGGGTACCTGAACGGCAACGGCCTGATCCGCGGCCACAGCTTCGGGGTAGAATTCCGGGGCGAAGCCATTGAACCAGGCTTCGACTACGTAGGCACCGGCGCTGAGCCCAGTGAGGCGGTAGCTGCCGTCGCGTTCGCTGGTAACAATGGCGTAGACAAAGGGGTTCTCCGGCAGGTACGCATGCACCGCCGCCCCGGCCAACGGGCGACCATCGGCACTGGCGCGGACCGTACCGCTGATGGCCCCGGTGCCGGTGACCTCGCGCTGCAGTTTGAAGTCGATGCCACTGGTCACCTCGCCGGCATTGACGAAAACGCCCACCTCATACTCCTGCGCCACGTACCCTTTGGCCGTCGCCATGACATGGTACTTGCCCGCCATCAGCGCCTCGATGCGGTACTGGCCGTCGGGCATGACCACGGCCACGCCGCGCCCGGCGACCGCCGGGTCGGTGAGGCTGTCGGGCGGGTCATCGGTCCAGGCGATCACCTGGGCCGAGGCCACGGCATCGGCGTCCAAGCCGTAGAGCGTCCCGGCGATGACGCCCGGATCGCTGGCCACGGCGTTGAGGCGGGCCCGCATCGGCGCCATTCGGCCGGGGGTGAAGTGCGGCTGCAGCAGGTTCAGAGCGCGCAGCGTTGCCGCCCGCTGCAGGGCTCCCGAAGGCGACGGACCGGGTCCCGCGGCCGCCGCCGCCGAAAGGGCGGTGCCCAGAACTAGCACGACCGCCGCAAGACCGAGGCGATACCGAGCTTGCATAGTGCACTCCGTGGTTGACCGACGGCCATTTCAGCGCCGTGGGTGGAGGTGGGTCCCTGCGGGTCAAGCCAATGGAATATAGGGTTCGTGGCTGCTGCCACCGAGCCAGCGCCCGCAGGGGCAGGCGAACGCGCTGCGCCATGCAAACCACATGCCAGGCCGGTTCACCGGGGCCCGCAAGGGCTCCCCGGTGGCCCGGATCAGGGGCGGCGTCAGGTATCCGAGGCCGCGCCTCGGTTTTCCGGTACGTCGCCCCTGACCTGAGTGCACCGCGGACCGAGCCGCGGTCCCGCCTGCCCCACGCGCCGGGCCCAACGCGCGCTGCGCCGCGGCCGGCCCCCCTTGCAGCGCCGAGCCAAGGTGCGCCCACCCGTCACCGTACCGGCTGGGGGCCAGGTCCCACTGGCAGGCCGTCGAGGCCGCCCCAGAGGTGCCGCCGCGCCGCACGCAGCGCCCTTGACACCGCCCGGACCATGGGGCTTACTCAACCTTCGGCCGCGCCCTCGCCCAGACCGCCGTGGTTCCCGGCCGGTGGCGTCGCTGAT
>CAITNQ010000378.1 GCA_903893785.1 uncultured Gemmatimonadota bacterium | reverse complement strand
TGGCGTCCAGCCAGTCCAGGCGATGGCGCAGCCATTGGACCAGGTAGTCCACCTCCTCGTTGTAGGTCTGGCCAACATAACCGTTGGGCCAGACGTACACCCCGAGCACCGGCCAACGAGCGAAGTTCCGCGCGGCCGGGGCCTGCAGCTGCGCCTGCGTGGCGCGCACCCAGGTCACCAGGCTATCGCTGGCCAAGACCCCCCGACGCAGCGATTGATAGCGGACGCCTACCGTGTGCACGAAGGCGCGATCCGCGGCCAGCCGCCGCCACCAGAACGGGATCAGCAGCTCGACGCCCCGGCTGCCGATCTGCAACCCCTCCGCCGGATCGCCCTGGAGGGGCACGGTCGGGTGACCGTCGTAATCCACGTTACCGAAGGCCAGATCCACATCCCACACCGGTCCCATGCGCCACCGACCGCCGGCGCTGTCGCGGGCCTTGCTCATATAGGCGCTGAGCCGGTAGGCGTCGACGTTGCGGGCGACCTCGCTGACGAGCAGGTAGTCGACGAAGGAGCCGACCTCCAGCTGGTGTGGGTAACCGGAATCGACGTCGGCGTAGCGGGCCCCGGCCAGGGTGGCTTCGAAGGCGTCGACGGCCCCTTCCAGGTAGGCCCGCTGCTCGGGCTGCAGATCCGCCGCCGCGGGGTCGGCACAGGCGTAGTACGGCCGCTGGTCGACCACCGCGTAGCCCGACAACCAACCGTCGCCGTCCTGCTCCTGGTGGTTGATGTCGATCAGGTAGCCCCCGGTCAGGGCATCGCCGCTCAGGTCCTCGGCATGCACCTGCGCCATGTCCACGCGGTGGGGGGCTCGCTCCGGCATCTCCAAGAGCACGTAGACGCCCCGGTAGTCGCCATCGAGTACCAACTCGCAGAACCGGTGGCGGCTGGCGTAGTTGCCCATCGCCCGCGCCAGGGTCAGCGCCAGCACATCGCGCATCAGCGTCTTGTCGCTGTACGGGGCATACAGCACCCAGTCGCTGTCCTTGGGCAAACCCAACAGGGACACGGCCGTATCGCCGCCGTCCGCGTCGCGCGTCTCCACGGTGTACGAGACCTTGGGGAAGCCAGCCGAACTGCTGCCCCGCACCCGGATACCGATCGCCCCATCATACCCGTCGAACACATCGCCCAAGGTGTTCAGGGCCCCGGGGTGGTCGATCACGCCCATGCGGGCGGGCACTTTGCCCCCCTCGGTGACCACCCGACCGCCCGTCTCGATGACCACCAGAGGCAGCTCCGAGGTCAGGGACAGGGCGGCAGCGGGCGCTGACCCGGTTAGACCGGCCAACACCCCACAGAGAAGCACCGCGAGATGCCGCGGGAACACCCCCCATTGCAGCCAGCGCGGCGGGCGGAGCCGGACGGCATGAAGCCGTCTAGACTCGCTTACGGTGGCCGACAGCGCGTGCGCCAGTGGCTCAACATCGGCACCAGAGCGTCCTATTTTCGCAAGATCCGCTTCTGATCCTGCCCGCCAAGTAACCGAAGCACCACAGCGTGCTTCCGACTCGCCGCGAATCAGTCCCTGAACGCTCACGTTGCACCCCCTCACTTTCCTTCTCAGGTACGCCTTTGCGCGTCGACGCAAACGCCGCCGACGTCTCCCAGCTGACCCCAGGAGCAGGGCCTACCGGAGCGGCCACCCCAGGGGCGACCATGACGGGAGGCGAGCCCGATTCCCGGTCCGCTGGCGGTTAGGGCGCGGCGGCCCCGGCGGCACAACCCAGCTCCACCCACGGTCCCACGTGGCCTCCCGGTGACCCGGACGGCGCGCCTCAGTAGGCCAGCACCACCTTGCGCCATCCGATGGCTCGGGCCCCGGGCCCCACCTCCAGGCCGCACAAGTACACGCCGCTGCCGACACCCCGGCCCTGGTCATCGTGGCCGTCCCAATAGGCGGCCTGCCCGGCCGAGGTGTACCACCCCGGTTGGCGCCATCCCAGGTCCAACGTGCGGAGGCGCTGTCCGGCCAGATCATAGATGCGCAGGCGGCAGGCGGTGGCCAGCCCCACTTGGTAGGGCAGCCAGACGCCCCCGCGCGACGGGTTCGGGAAGGGGCGCCCGAGCACGGCCACGGGCAGGCTGTCCGGCTGGGCGTGGACGGAAGGCACCCGCCACAGGCGCAGGATACCGTCGCGGCTCGTCGCCGCCAGGTAACGGCCGTCGGGACTAAAGGCCAGCCCCACGACAGACGCCGTAGGGCCGCGGCAGGTGCCGGCGGGCCACGTGCCGGGCATACCCCACAGGCGGACCGTGCCGTCGGCGCCGCCCGAGGCGACGAGGTCGCCCTGCCGGTGCCAGGCGACGGCATTGACCCACCCGACGTGGGCAGGCCATCGCCTCGGGGCGGCTTCGGGCACGGTGACGTCCCACAGGTATAGGGCGCCGTCGCGGCACCCGCCCAACAGCCGCGAACCGTCGGCGCTGAAGGCCAGGCTGGGCAGCAACTCGGGTGGCGCTGGCAGCACCCTTCCCGACGCATCGCCCAAGGCCGGGTCGGGCGGCGCCGGCAACAGCGATAGTCGGCTCCAGGTGTCACTGACCGCCACGCGACTACCGCCGGGCTCGAAGGCCAGCGCCATGGTTCCCAGATGGCGCTCGACGCCGCCGACCACCACCGACGCCCAACCGTCGGTTTGCCACTGGCGCAGGCCGCTGCTCCAGCCCACCGCCGCCAGCAGACGGCCGTTCGGGCTGTAGCCCAGGCCGGTCACCGGCCCCGGGGCCGGCGTCGGGTCAGACCAGGTTGCCTGGCCATCCAGGGCCCATACGGTAATGGTGCCATCGGCGCTGGCCGCCGCCAGCTGTCGACCGTCCGGCGCAAAGGCTAGGCTGGTCACCAAGGCGGGATGGTAACCCAGGGTGGCCAGCCAGGCCAGGTTGTCCGGCCGCAGCAACTGCACCTCAGCCCCATCGGCGGCCCCGAGGACGCCGCTATCGGGAGCCCAGGCCAGTACGCGGTACCCCGTCGCGCCGTCGCGCCAGCACACCGGCTCGCCATCCGCCCGGGCCGCGCTCGTGTCTGTGCCCGCCGAGGTATCGGTCCGGAGTCCCTGGCGAGGTCCGTAGCCCACATTGCCCGCCGCGTCCACGGCCCGGACCTGCACCGCCAGCGGGCGACCGATAGCGGGATCCGACCACGTGCCCGCATAGGTGTGGCCATCTGTCTGCAGCGGCACCAAGGCCACGGTCCCGGTGTCGGGCGGGCACGAAACCAGGACGGCCACACCCGCCAACGGCCCCCCGTCGAGAATCAGGTGCGACGCCACCTCGTAGCGCCACCCGTCCGCGGTGCGGGAGGCCCGCACCCCCGGCACCCGGGGTGCGGTGGCATCGCCACCCGGTGCGATCACCACCGACAGGGTGTCGTGCCACGAACTGAGTCCGCTGGCCACCTCGAGCCCAAAACGCAGCGAATCCCCTGCCACCGCGGCCGCGCTGACCAGGAACTCAGGACTGTCCGTGCTGACGCGGCCGTAGTGCCCCCCGGCGGCGAAGGACACCGCCGACGGCCCCAGCAGCTGTGCCCCGGCGCCCAAACTGCGCAAGCGAAACGCCAGCGCCGGCATCAACTCGGGGCGATCCATGGCCGTCTGCAGGCGCAAGCGCACCCATTCACCCGCCTGCGCGCGGCCATCGCCGTTGCCTAGCGAATCAATGACGGTAACGGCGGCCAGCGGCTGCCAAGGGGAGACGACGTCAAAGCGCACCTCGTCGCGCCATAGCGTCTCCCACCGCAGCTGCACCTGCCAGTCGACCTCCAACCCGAGCGTCACCGACCGGGCCCCGGGGAAGTCAGCGGCCACCGCGACCTGGAATGGGCCGGCCCAGGAGTCGGCGTAGGCCACGGCCGCCTCGGTGGGGCCCACCAAGCGCAGCCCGGGGTCCTGGCTGGCGGCGCGCACGCGCACCGTGCTCGTGCGCAGACCACCGACGCGATCGAGCCGGCACCGGAGCACGCCGGCGGCTCCGGCCACCAAGATGCCGTCAGCGTTGGCGTCGTCGACTTGAACGGGGCCGAAGGCGACGGGGGGTGGCAGACGCAGCTGCGCCTGGACGCGACCATCCAACGGCTGGATATGCTCGATGTACACGGCCGCCGAACTGTCGTCGCTGACCGCGCTGGGGTTGGTGCTCGGCGTGAAGGCGGTGAACGCCGAACCATCGAACGGATCGGTGGCATCGCCGAGGTTGCCGCCGTGAGCCAGGGCGTAGGCGGTATCGTGGGCCCAGAAATCCAAGTTGTCGCTACCTCGAAGCGGCGCCGCCAGCCGTCCCAGGGGGTAACCGGCATCGTGCCAGCGCCCGTCAGCGCATTCCAAATCGACGGGCGGGTACCGGCTCTGGTTTACATGCCAGACCAGCAATCCTTCACCCGGGATGTGGCGGTCATAGTAGCTGCTCGCCCGGGTGCGGTATTCGAGCAGGAAGCGCTCCGCCCCGGTCACCGCGCCCGGCAACAGCAGCGAGACCAGGTGGCCCTGCCGGCCGACATCCTCCAGCGTCAGCGTCGTCTCGCGGTCGATCACCGGCTGCACCTGGGCCCAGCCCAACGACCACCGGCTGAAGGCCGACAGACTGGCCGGACCGTCGCCGGCAGACCACCCCAGAGCACCCCAGCCCATCAGGTCCCAGCATCCGACCCCGGCCGAGTCATCCACCGGGTCGCCGCCCGGGCGCTGTGCGTACCCCACGTTGTACAGATCCCGCAGACCGAGCAGGTGTCCGTATTCATGGCACATGGCGCCGGTGGCCTCGGCCCAGGACCGGCCTTGCAGAATGGCTCCCTGGGCGTCGTCAATACGAATCGGCCCACCCCGGGCACTGCGGTCACTCGTGGTGAACGGGTTGCCCATGCCAAGGAACGCAATCCCCGTGGCCTCGCCCCGCAACAGCCCCGCCGGCACACGGGTCAGGATGATCATGACGGCATCGACCCGGCCATCGTCGTCTCCCGAGCTGGGGACGCCGTCGGGGCCGTCGTTGTCGGCCTGGGCGAAGTCGACGTCGGCGTCGGCCTGCGCCAGGATCTCCCGGGTCAAGCGGCCGAAGTCACCCGAACCGGCCGCCCCGGAGGCTAGATACGCCGCCGCCGGATCGCGGACCGCGTAGCACCGCGGCGCCACCATGCCGCCCACGTGCAGGGTGCCACAGGACATGGTCTCCCAGTAGTGGCTGAAACTGCCCGGCACGGCGGCATCGAACAGCTGCGGGGCCCAGCCCGGGATCGGCGCATCGGACTGGTCGGCGAAGCGCGCGAAGAGAACCACCACGGTGCGGGTCCCACCGACCGGTAACTGCGCCGGCTTGGCCACCTCGCCCATGGGGGCCCACGGAACGGTAGGGACGGACGGGCCGGCACAATGGAAACAGGACGACGTCGCCACCTGGGCGCCGGCGGCCCATGGCACGGCCGCGATCACCCAGGCGCTCAGGGCAACGCCCACGAGGCGAACCCACCGCGTCCGGGGCGACCCACTCATGGCCCTATCCCTCTGCCCGCCAGGCCCGCGCCCGGCGCGGGGAGTGCTGCCGACCGGCGCGCCAACGGGGTGACGAACGGCGGCGTGGGGGCGCGTGCCGCCGGCCCACACCGGACGGGAACACAGCGTGCGCGACTTTGCGGCCGCCTGCGTCCTGCGGCGGTAGCGCGGGGAAGCCGGCCGAGCGGTGGCAAGCGCGGGGCGGCTACCGTGGGGGTGGTCAGCCGAAGGGGACCGCGGCGACCGGTCCGGCGCTCACAGCCACTGACGCAATTCGTCGACGTCGACCTCGATGTCCCGGAGGATCTTCCGAAGCGAACCGGGGCCGACGTCGCACCCTCGGTGCATCGGTACCGTGGTGCGGCGACCGTCCGGGTGCTGGAAATGCCAGTGACTGCCGGGAGACTTCCGGAGCAGCACAAAGCCAAGCCGCTCGAGCGCACGGACGAGCTTCGCTCTGCACCGCAGCCCGCACCCGCTCTACCCAAGCCGCTCCCGCGCGCGGACGAGCTCCCGCGACTTGACCACCGGAAGGGCCGAGGGACTCACGCGACGACCTGCACCCGCCGGACACCGATAGTCCCTGGCTGCGGAGGCAGCTTCTTACCCTTCAGATCCGCCAGACACAGGGCCATCACGTCGCGGATGTTGTCCATCACCTCCTGGTAGGTCTTGGCCTGGGCGTAGCAGGCCTTCAGCACCGCACACTCGGCGACGTAGTACCCAGCCTCGTCCTGCTCCACCACGACCTGGAACTCGTGCCTCTTGGGCATGCGCTACCTCCCGTGTGGCCGGCGGTGGATGGGGAGCGGCGCCGGACCATAGATCCGGGTCCGGCGTGCGCGACCGAGGCTCGAAACGCCGACCGTTGGCCGGTTAACGCCACGACGCCAACGAGCGTGGTCGCCGCACGAAACTACCGCGGTCGGCGTGCTGCCGCCAAGAGGCGGGGCCACCGACGTCGCTGGACAGAGGGAACGGTTCGGCCCGCCAAGCCCACGCGTGCGCCTACAGCGGCAGAACGACCGCCTCGGGCGCGGGTGACGGTCTGCAACGGGATGACGCATTCGCGGCCCATCACCGAGGCCCGGCCGTTCCGAGAGGGTCACGGCGGCGACCTGGAACGCCGGCGCCAAGACCGGGGCTTGATATGGAGCCATCTTTCGCGCGCGTGGATAAATAAGACTTCACAGGCGCCCGCGCGGCAACGTCATTTGATGGTTGAGCCATCTCGCCTGATTCAGGATCCCTGCGCCCGAGCACCCAGCTCAACGGGTGGAACCGTCGCTCTCGGGAGGTAGTCGGACAGACGCGACCTTCTGCCGACGTGGATTGAACAGGTGAAGGGGGGTGAGCCCCCAGAGTCACGTGAGGGCAGGGCACCCGGTTTCCACTGTGGCCGAAGCTGTTCCGCCAAAGTGGCACCGCGTGCCCTGCCCTTCGCCTTCGACGGGGCAAAGCTGCAGCGCGCCGCGGCGGCCTGCTTCCAGCGCCGGGGGACGCCTTGGGGCGACGAGACGCCGCCGGTCCTCACCCCCGCCTTCTGTCAAACCCCCGCGCTCGTGGCACGCTGGCGCAGTTACCTGGCCGCAGCGGCTGTCCTGGTCCAGCCACCCACGCAGTTCGAGGCCATCGGGGCGCGCATTGTGAGCTTCTTCGGCCCGGTACGGAAGGCCACTATGGCCGGGGAGACCGTATTCGGGAGATGGTGCATCGGTGGGCCGTGGGTTGGGTAAGTGGGATCGGTACCCACCGGGTCCGGCCCCGATGACTCCCGGGCACAGGGGCGGGCGCACACGGCCCGCACCACCAGTCCCGCGTCGGTCCCGCCCACAGGGACGGCGCGCATGAGCTCGATCGTGCACGCAGCCAGGGGAACCGCCGCCCTCCTGGGCGCTGAAACGACGCGAGCCGGCATACCCGTCCCGCCGCCCGACCTCATGCCCCAACCGCAGCACGGGCTCTGAATGGCGGCGCCCAGGCAGGTCTGACGTGGCCTGAAGTCCTCGCTCAACAGGATGGCGCACTTCGGGCGCTTTGCGGCGACACTGACGCTGTCCAGACGGGACATCGGGCAGCCACCGCGCGCGTACACGGCCCCCACCGCCAGTCCCGCGTCGGTCCCGCCCACAGGGACGGCGCGCATCAGCTCGATCGTGCACGCAGCCCCGGCGTGCGGGGGCCGGCTGAATACGGCGCGCCATGGCCAACTCACACTCCCCACGGACTTGAGCTGAGATGACCGCGTTATCGTGCCGGGCCGAGCGATCGCTCGGCCCGGCACCTGGCAGGCCGGGGGTCCGCCAAGGTTAGCCTGCGCAAGACAGGCGCCTGCCCGTGCGCGCCCTGCTGCGCTACCCTTCCGGCACGGCCCGGACCGATCCGCCGTCCCGTGCAGATCGCGCTGCGTCAAGCCGCCCAGTCATCCCTTCCCCGGGACTTCGACGCTTGGCCTTGTCTGCCGCCTTCCCACGGACAGGAACTGCGGCAACAGACCCTCTCGCGCGGTTCCACCGCGTCCGACGCTGCTTCCTGCGGCCGCTTCAGCGTAGCAGCGTAACCCTACGCACCTCACACCCGGCAGCACTGACCAGGCGAACGAGGTAGACGCCACTGCCAACCGCGCGACCGTCCGCATCGACGGCATTCCACGTCAGCGTATGCGATCCAGCCGCGAATGCCTGATGGGCCAGTTCACAGACAAGCTGTCCAGTGAGGTTGTACACCCCCAACTGCACCGCGCCTGCGGTCGCCATGTCAAAGCGCACCGATATAGCCGCGTTGAAGGGATTGGGGTACGCCGCACTGAGCACGACCGCGGTTGGTGACTTCCAGGCTACTGGCTCATACTCTACGTAAGTAGGGTCCGCCTCGCGATCGAGCCAGACGCGCTTCCCCGCAACCCACGTCTCGCTGATCACCGCGGCCGGCAAGCTGTCTATGGGCGTCGTCAACAGATCGCGGTTGGTGAGGAAGAAATCCGCCGCCATTCCCACCGTGAGCCTGCCCACATCGCCGCGCCCGACGGTCAATGCCGACCCTTCGGTGTACCCCTTGATGAACTCCGCGGCCGTCAGCTGGCGCACATTGCCGTTTCCCACCGTCTTGGGGCTCTGCGCGACCCTCAGTCCCACGAGCGGCGGGAACTGCTCCATGCCGACAGCCCCGAGGTCCGTGCCATAGCCGGTCGGGATGCCCATCTCCACCAGCGCCCGGTAGTTGTAGGCCTCGTAATAGGTTTCGCCGTACTCGGCGAGGTCCATCGCATCAAAGCCTTGGTGCCAGAAGATGGGCTGCACGGCCGCCACGATCCCGAGATCCCGCATGCGCTGGCGCTGGCCGGCGGTAGCGAACCCCAGATGCAGGAGTACATGCCGGCCCTTCAGCACCCCACCGGTCTTCGCCGCCGCCGCCTCGAACGCGCTCAATGCCATGTCAATCGCCAAATCGCCGTTCACGTGGTAGTGCATGGTTAACCCGAGGGCGTCCGCGCGCGCTACGAGATCCTCCAGTTGCGATTGGCGGTAGTAGACGATCGGATTGTGCGCGTGCGCGAATGACGTGAAGGACCCACCCGTATCGAACCCTCCGTCGACGAAGACTTTGCCCCCGCCAAAGCATAACATGGCGGTGCTACGCGCCGGATCCGTCCATTCGGCGATCCGCTCGACGTCATCGGGCGAGTAGAACACCGGAAAGTAGTTGACTCTGATGGGCAATCCGCCCGTCTGCGCGAGCCTCAGGTATGCTGCAGCGATCTGGGGCAGATACAGCCCCGTTGTACCGGCCATGTCGTTTATGCTGGTAACGCCGTATTGGGCGAGATAGCCCAGGAAGTCGGTCAACCCAGCAGTGATCTCCTCGGGCTTCAGTTGCTCCATCACCGTCTGCGTGATCAGCCCCGCAGCCGACTCACGCAGCCACCCTGTGAGTTTCCCGTTGCTGTCGCGAACGAACTCGCCGCCGGGCGGATCCGGCGTCTGTTCGGTGATGCCGGCCCGCAGCATGCCCGCTGAGTTCACGATGGCGGTATGCCCACCTCGGTCAAACAGCACGGTGGGAATGTCCCCCGTTACGTCGTCCATCGATAACCCCGATGGCGTCTCGCCCGACAGGTCCCAGCCAAACCCGTAGATCCACCCGGTCGGCTTCGTCGCGGCGATATACGCGGCGAGCACTGACTTGATCTGCGCCATTGAGGTCGTGCCCTGAATCGGTGCTCCGTGCAGCACGAAGTTAGTCATCAGTGCATGCACGTGACTATCGAAGAATCCCGGGAAGATGTGTTTGCCCTTGAGGTCGATGCGGGTCGCGCTCGCCACGTTCAGTGCATCGTCGTTGAGTGCCGTCACCTTCCCGTCGGCGATGGCCATCGCGGTGGCGGTGGCTGTTACCGTCGGGTGAATCCTCCCGTTGTAGAACACGACCTCCGCGGACGCGGCCGATGGGGAGGCGCCCGATCCACTTACCGCCGAGGCCGACGCCGGGACGCCCGCGGCAACCAGGAGGGTGATGACCGCTGCAATGGGCCTTGTCATTCTCATCAACGCACCTGCCCTTGCCAATGGGTGTACGTGGAGGCAACGTATGCCTCGGGAGACCCGATCTTGACGATCCCTCGGTTCTGGCCGCCGAGCCAGTCTACGATACGTGCGGTATCTACTGGCGCTGCGCGAATCAGGGTCGTGCAGCCCACGCGAGCGTAACCGAGGGGGCTCAGGGTCGAGGTGCCCACCCGGGAACCCAACCTGGGCAGTCGGGCGGCGCGGAAGGTACCTGCAGGGAAAGGGACCTGTCAAGCGCATATTGGCGCGGTTTGTGGTGCTTTTTTTCTCTTCTGCATTGACCGCGCGCAAGCCAAGTTGGCGCGCTGAGGCCGCATGCCTGGCTCCCGCGACAGGGCACTCTGCCAGAAGCCAGCTTGACGGTAGCGAAAACCTTTCGGGTTGCCACTACGCCAGGTCTTGATACGTTGGGCGTGGTACTATGCCCACGTGCATTCTTAGCATTTTGTTGCCACGTGGGCCGGCGTGTCGGCAGGGGCC
>CAITNQ010000377.1 GCA_903893785.1 uncultured Gemmatimonadota bacterium | reverse complement strand
TTGCCGGCCCCGCGCCGGCGGGTCAAGAACCCTTCGCACCCGCCCGGGGCGCTCGCGGACACTCCGGGGGCTACCGCCGACTGGCGTCACCGGTGGCGGCCGCCAGCACCACCCCATGCCATTGCCGGTAACGCGAACACCGCGGCTGGGCACCGCACCCGGGGTCAGGCTCGCGGCACGGCGGATACCGCCCCGCGCGGCCCCATCGGCTTCGGTGCTCCCCCGAACCCCCGCCGCGGCTCGGCGGTTCGACGCCGCGCCAGCGGGTTAGGTGTCACCTCGCACCGTCGCTGGGTTCACGGCAGCGTACAAGGGCCCAGCACCCAGGTGACCAGCCACACCAAAAGGTTGATCATCGCCCGCCCGCTCCGCGGCTCGGCCGTTCGACGCCGCGCCAGCGGGTTACGTGTCACCTCGCGCCGTCGCTGGGTTCACGGCAACACGTAATAACCGAGCACGCAGGCCGCCAGCCACAGGACCAGGTTGATCTGCAGGGGCCGGTCCACGAACACCACGGCCGTAGGGTTGTCGCCGATGCCCTGTTGGTGCACGACATAGAGGTAGCGGAACATGCCGTACAACACGAAGGGAATCGTCCACTGCATGTGATGGTTGGCGGCGCCTGCCGCGTCGCCCACTCCCATGGCGTACAGGGCGTAACAGACGAGGGTGGCCGCCGTCAGGACCGCGATGAACTGGTCCAGCAGGGGCAACGAGTACTGGGACAGAATGGCACGGTGGGCACCCGCCGCCTGCTCCAGGGTCACCAGTTCCTGCCGGCGCTTGACCACCGCCAGGAACAGCGCCAGCGAGAACGAACACAGGGTGAACCAGGGCGAGATGGGCACCTCGATGGCCAGGGCGCCCCCGAGCGCTCGCAGCAGGAAACCGGAGGCGACGCTGAGCACGTCCAACAGGACGACATGCTTCAGCCGCCATGAGTAAGCCAGGTTGATCGCGCCGTACAGGGCGGCCACGCAGCCGAAGCGCGGCTGCACCAGGAAAGCCCAGGACAGCGCGACGACGGCAGCCAGCACCGCCGTCAGCAGCGCCACGACCGGCGACAGACGCCCGGCGGCGATCGGACGTCGGCACTTGCGCGGGTGCCGCCGATCGCGCTCGACATCGGCAACGTCGTTGAGCAGGTACACAGCTCCGCTGAGCAGGCAGAAGCAGGCCAGGGCGGCAAGGGCACGACCGGCGTAAGGGCCATCGAGCGCGTGCCGCGAGAACAACAGGGCGGGCAGCACGAACAGGTTCTTCACCCACTGCCGAGGCCGCATCGAGAGCAGAAGCTGCCAGACCATGCCAGGGTTTCCGGGAGAGAACCGCCGCGATGGCGCCGGGCCAGCTGTTCGCGGCGTGGCTACCGGGTAGGCGCGGCGGTCGGGCTGGGGCGCCCGCACCCGGCCCTGCTTGCTCCCGGTACGTGGGCCGTCGAAATTACCAATGGTTACCTGCCCCAGCAAGGCTGAGCGGGGCGCGGTAAACGGACCTTACCGCAGATGCAGCCCGGAAGGCGGGGTATCGCAGTCATGCCCATCGACAATGCGGTCATCGCGGTTGCGGGTATCGCGGTTCTGGCCGTCGTGGCCGTGCTGCTGGTGCTGCACCATCGGCGTCAGCAGCGCCTTGAGCTGCGGCTCCTGGCGGGCCGCGAACGCCTGCTGAGCGAAGAGATGGCCGCCTGCCAGGCGGCCCTGACGGAGACGGACGGATCGCGGCGGAACACCGCCCGGGCCACCGCCGAAGCGGCGTTGGACGCGCTGCACACGCGCCTGGCCGAACGGCAGGCACACCTGCTGAATTACGAAGACCTGATCCGCCTGCAGGAGTGCCGCCTGGAGGCCATGGTGGCCGCCCGGCAGGCAGCCGACGGCTCGGTCGACACTTGGGACGACGAGCAGGCCCATGCTGCCCTAGCCGAACCTGAGCCGCCCGGTACCCGGAAGGCCCCTGCGGCGGCTCGTGCCGACCGGCCGGCGACCGACGACACACCGAAGGGCCGGCGGGGGTACCCGCCGGCGCGGCCCGGTCTGCCGACAGAGCGGCCGCCGGAGGGCGGTGCAGCCTCCCGCCCGCCCGTTGGCTCGCGCTTCGGTGGATCCGTCAGCACGGACTTGGACGCCGCCCGCCGGCGGCCGGTGCCGGACCGTGACGACGAGGGCGCATCGCGTCGCTCACCCGCCGAACGCCCGCCCCGGGTTCCCGAGCCGCGGCAGCCCCAGGGGCCAACGCCCGGCGGCGAGGCGGATGCGGACGGTCCGCCCGCAGCGGCTCGCGGCCTGCCGTGGTTGGCGGATCGCATTCGCGCGCGGACGCCAGACACCGGTGAATCAGGGACAGACCCGGCTTCGCCGCCTCACCGCCTGCCGCCGGCAGGCCCCGGGACGCCGCCGGCCAAGTCACGAGCCCAGCTTGAGGAGGAACTGCGTGAGAAGATGCGGCGGCTCCGGGGCGACGACGGTCCGCCACCCGGGGGCCAGCCACCCCGCCGAGGCTGATCTGCCATTGGCTAACCCGCCCGACCCGCTGGCCAGCTGATGCGCTCGCCGGCGGCCCACTGCTGGCCGTGACCACGGCAAATCCAAGGCGCGGCCGCCGCGCCGCTGGCTGTCGGCTAACCTCCCGGCAGCCCGCCCAACCGAGCGAGGGACCACCCCGGCGCCCGCCCGAACCGCCGGCCGGCTCACGCGCTCGCCGGCGGCCCACTGCTGGCCGCTGCCGCGGCTGCCCCCCTCTGCCCCGCCCCGGCGGGGGCTCCCCTCGGGCACCACCCGGCGGCGTGCCGATGGAGGCCGCACGGATGGCTCCCGCGCCTGAGGCAACCCCAGGGCCCCTTGCGCCGCGCTGGCCCATGGCGCCCAAACGCACGAACCGCCGGAGCGGAGCCGTTCCGGCGGTTCGACAACAGCGAGGCAGGCGGACCCAGCGACGGATCACACCTCCATGATCTCGGCTTCCTTGTGCTTGATGATCTCGTCGATCTGGTGCACGAATGCGTCGGTCAGCTTCTGTACCTCCGCCTGCGCGTGCCGCAGATCATCCTCGGAGATGTCGCCGGACTTCTCCGCTTCGTGAAGCAGGTCCAGTCCATCGCGCCGCGCGTGACGGACCGCGACGCGACCCTCTTCGGCGCGGTGCCGGGCCACCTTGGTGATCTCGATGCGGCGCTCCTGCGTCAACTCGGGAATCGGCACCCGTACGACGATCCCGTCGTTGCTCGGATTGAGGCCCAGGCTCTTGTCGGCTCGAATCGCCTTTTCGATGACCGCAACCATGTTCTGCTCCCATGGTTTGACCACGATCAGCCGTGGTTCGGGCACCGACAAGGTGGCAACCTGGTTCAGGGGCGTCGGGTTGCCGTAATACACCACCCGAACGCCCTCCAACATGGCGGCAGAAGCGCGCCCGGTGCGGATGGTGGACAGGTCATGGCGCAGCGACGCCATGGCCTTGTCCATATGCGCCTTGATCTCTTCGAGGATCTCTTCCAGCATGGCCGTTACGCTCCTGTGTCACCCGGGTGGTCCTCAGGCAATTCGAGGACACCGAACGGGTTGCACCGCCACCCGGATCAGGTCGAATGGCGCCGGTTCGGTCAGCCCTCTTCGCCCAGACGGAAACAGGCGAAGCGACGCACGGTGATTTTCTCGCCGATTTTGGCCGTGATCTCGGTGAGCAGGTCCTTGACTGTCTGCTCCGGGTTCTTGACGAAAGGCTGCTCCAGCAGGCAGAACTCCTGGAAAAACTTCTCCAGTCGCCCCTCGATGATTTTCTCGGCGAATTTCTCGGGCTTGCCCTCGTTCTTGGCCTGTTCCCGGTAGATCTCGCGTTCGCGCTCCACCGTCGCCGCCGGTACGCCGTCGCGATCCACGGCCAGGGGACGCGAGGCCGCGATGTGCATGGCAACGTCACGGGCGAACTGCTGGAAATCGGGCGTACGCGCCACGAAGTCGGTCTCGCAATTGACCTCGACCAACACGCCGAGGCGACTGCCCGGATGGATGTACGACGCGATGACCCCATCCGTGGCCTCGCGCCCGGCGCGCTTCTCCACCGCCGCCAGGCCCTGCTTGCGCAGGTAGTCGATGGCCTTGTCCATGTCCCCGTCGCACTGAGCGAGGGCCTTCTTGCAGTCCATCATGCCCAAGCCGGTCCGCTCGCGCAGAGTCTTGACTGCCTGAGCCGTAATCTCCGCCATTGCTCCTACCTCATACGTGATGGAACCCAGGCCGGCCGAACGCCCGCGGCGCTGGCCGGCGCGACGGGTTCAGCCGTTCGCCCCGCCGTCTCTGCTGGCCGCCGCATCCTCGTTCTCACGCTCACGCTCGGCCTTGGCTCGGTCGGCCGCGACCCGGCCCTCCAGGGCGGCTTCGGCGATGTAGTGCGTGATGAGGCTGATTGAACGGATCGCGTCGTCGTTGCCCGGAATGGGGTAGGTCACCTCATCGGGGTCGCAGTTGGTGTCGACGATAGCGACGGAAGGGATACCGAGTTTGCGGGCTTCTTTGACCGCGATGTGCTCTTTCTTAACGTCCACAATGTAGACCAACCCTGGAAGGCCAGGGAGGTTGCGGATGCCCATGAGGGTCTTGTTCAGCCGTGCCCGCTCTTTCTCGAGCAGCAGCGTTTCCTTCTTCTTCAGCTTGTCATAGGTGCCGTCGCGGGAGATCCGATCCAGGTAATCCAGATGCCGGATGCTCTGCCGGATGGTGTGCCAGTTGGTGAGCATACCACCCAGCCACCGCTCGGTGACATAGAACATGTTGCAGCGATCGGCTTCGGCTCGGACGATGTCGGCGGCCTGTTTCTTGGTGCCGACAAACAGGATGCCTCGACCGCCGCGGGCGTTGTCGCGCACTGCGCGGCTGGCGGCCTCGAGCTGCCGTACCGTCTTCTGCAGGTCTATAATGTGGATGCCGTTGCGCTCGGTGAAGATGAACTCCCTCATCTTCGGATTCCAGCGCCGCGTCTGGTGGCCGAAGTGGGTACCGGCCTCCAGCAGATCGCGAATGGCGATTTCGGCCATCGGATTGCCCCTTCCTGTGCGGGTGTTGTGCCTCCGCCCCCGTCAACTGGTTACGCCACCGGCAAGCGAGGAGCCGCCTGCCAGCACTGCCGTAACCATCGTGGGGCGTGCGGGATAGAACTGCGATGAGCCTGGCCCTGCTGTACCGGGCGCCTGGCGCCGCAGCCGGTGCGACAGAAGACCGGCGGGGAACGACATGGAGGATCCGCCGGGCGGCCGCCGAAGCGGTCCGCCCGTGCGGATGCCTGCCAGCGGCACTAGCGCTTGGAGAACTGGAACCGCTTGCGCGCGCCAGCCCGGCCGTACTTCTTGCGTTCACGGGCCCGGGGATCGCGCGTCAGGAAGCCGGCGCCCTTGAGCGTGGTGCGCACCGCCGGGTCGTACTTGAGCAGCGCCCGGGCAATGCCCAGACAGGCCGCGCCGGCCTGCGCCGACAGGCCCCCACCGACGGCCGAGATGTGCACGTCGAAGCGCTGGCGGGTCTCGGTGAGCTGCAGCGGCTGGACCATGACCATCTCCAGCACATCGCGCCGGAGGTATTCCTGCATGGCACGGCCGTTCATGGTGATCGCCCCGGTTCCGGGGACAAGGCGGACACGGGCGACAGAGGTCTTGCGGCGACCGGTCGCCTCGAAGGTCTGGTCAGGCATGGGTGGCGAACACCTTCAATGGAGAGTGGATGTAGGGCCTGGGTCAGACTTCCAGCGGTTCGGGCTGCTGCGCGACGTGCCTGTGCTCCGGACCGGCGTAGACACGCAGTTTCTTCAGCAACTGGCGGCCGAGGGGATTGTGCGGCAGCATTCCCCAGACAGCCTTCTGCAGGATGCGTTCCGGATGCTGGATCAGCATGTTGCTGTACGAGGTTTCGCGGATGCCGCCTGGGTAACCCGTGTGCCGGTGGTAGACTTTCTGCTCGGCTTTGCGGCCGGTCACCTGCACTTTCTCGGCGTTGACCACGATAACGTGGTCGCCGAGGTCCAGCTGCGGGGTGAAATCAGGACGCCGCTTGCCCCGCAGCACCTGGGCGATCTCAGAGGCCAAGCGTCCGAGCACCTTGCCTTCGGCATCGACCACGAACCACCGGTGGCGGATTTCCTTCTTCTTGGGCGTATAGGTCTTCTCGTTCATCGTCGCTTCCCGTTGGGGTCTTACCGATTTGGATAAGTAGTAAAACTTAGCCCCTCACGGGGTTGATGTCAAGCATCGCCGCCATGGGAACGATCAGCGCCGTCCGACGACCGCGGCCCTCCCTGGGGACTCCCCGCCCGGCGGCGGCGCCAACGGTCTCCGGCCCGCAGCAGCCACGACAGCGCCACCACCGCCGCCAAGATCAACACGCCGACCAACCCGAGGCGGGTAATCCACTCGCGGACCACCTGCCACTCGCGCCCCACCAGAGCCCCCAAAGCGAACAGCACCCCATTCCAGAGCAGCATGCTGAACGCCGCACACAGGCTGACCACTGACCAGCGCAGCCCGGCCATGCCTGCCGCCACCGCAATCACCGAGCGGACCCCACTGAGGAAGCGGTTGGCCAGCAGCAGCGCCACCCCGTACCGCGATAGCCATCCTTGGGCTCGGGCCAGGTGCGGACCGGTGAGCCAGCGCGGGCCGCCGCCGGCCGCCAAGCGCACGCCGGCCTGCCGCCCCAGGCCGAACATCGCCAGGAAGCCCAGGGTACCGCCCAGGCAGGTAGCCAGGTACGCCGGCCACAGGGACAGGGCCCCCCGGCCGACCAGATAGGCACTGAACACCACGACCAGATCGCCCGGCACAGGTGGCACCAGGTTCTCGACCACCGCGCTCAGGACGAGGAAGCCGTAGGCCAGCACAGGACGGGTCTGGCTGAGGGCCTCAACCCACGCGCAGAGGCGTTCCTCCATGCCACTCACATCCCGCTCACAGTTCCACCAGCGCCACGGCCTGAGCAGCGATGCCCTCTTCCCGGCCGGTGAAGCCCAGGCCCTCGGTGGTCGTGGCCTTGACCGACACCACGTCCGCGGCTACCTGCATGGCGGCGGCGAGGGCCGCTGCCATGGCCTGGCGGTGTGGGGCCAGGCGCGGCCGCTGGGCCATGACGACGGCATCGACGTGGTGGATCACCGCGCCGCGAGCCAGCAGCATATCGGTCGTGCGGCGCAGCAGCACCAGGCTGTCGATGCCGCGGTACTGGTCGTCACTGTCCGGGAAGAGTTGGCCAATGTCACCGACGCCGGCCGCGCCGAGGAGGGCGTCGATGATCGCGTGGGTCAGCACATCGGCATCGGAGTGCCCTGCCAGACCGCGATCGAAGGGCACGCTGACCCCGCCCAGAATCAGGCGCCGGTCGGGCGCCAAACGATGCACGTCGTACCCTTGACCCACCCGCAGGCGTCGTGGCATGGCCCCAGTCCCCCGAGCCCGGTCCAGCTGCCACGCGGCCCAGGCCAAGTCATTGGGCGTCGTAACCTTGATGTTCGCCGGCTCGCCGGTCACCACGGCCACCGCATGGCCGAGGCGCTCCACCAGCGAGGCGTCGTCCGTGGGCACGGGTTCCGCGGCTCCTTCATAGGCCGCCAGCAGCAGTTCGCGGCGGAACACCTGCGGCGTCTGCGCCAACCACATCCCACTGCGGTCGGGCGTGGCCACCACGCGGCCATGGTGCACCTGCTTGACGGTCTCGGCCACCGGCAGGCCCGGCACTGCCGCCCCCTCGGCCACCGCCGCGGCGACCACCCTCGCCAGCAGATCGGCCGATGCCAACGGGCGCACCGCGTCATGCACGGCGACGTAGGCGTCCGCTGACGTGGTGACGGCCAGACCGGCACGAACCGAGGCCCAGCGTTCGTCGCCGCCCGGGACCACCTGGCGCAGCTTGGTCGGGGGGGTCACGCCCAGCGCCTGCCGGTAGAGGGCGTCGTCCTCGGGGTGCACCACGAGCACGATGGCGGACACGGCCGGTGAAGCCTGCAGGGCCTGAAGGGTGTGGCTCAGGACCGGCCGACCGGCCAGGGGCAGGTACTGCTTGGGCACGGCGCTGCCCATGCGCTGGCCACGGCCCGCTGCCGGGACGATGAAGGTTGCCGCAGGAACATCCACCGAAGGTCCATCCACTTCAGAGAATGAGCATGGCGTCGCCGTAGCTGTAGAACCTGTACCCGGCAGCGACGGCTTGACGGTAGGTCTCCAACAGCAGTTGGCGGCCGATCAGCGCGGCCACCAGGAGCAGCAGACTGGAGCGCGGCAGGTGGAAATTGGTGACTAGCGCATCGACGACGCGGAACTGGTAGGGCGGGTACAGGAACAACCCCGAGAACCCGGCGAAGGGCGCCAGTTGACCGCTGCTGTCCACCGCCGCCTCGAGGGTCCGTACGACCGTGGTACCCACCGCGACCACCCGGCCGCCGGCCTGGCGGCAGGCAGCCACGCGAGCGACTGCTTCGGCATCCACGGCGCAATATTCGGGCTCGAGCCGGTGCTCCCGCGGGTCTTCGGTGCGCACGGGCTCGAACGTGCCCGGACCGACGTGGAGCAACACCTCGGTAACGGGTATGCCGACGGCCGCCAGCCGGGACAGCACTGCCGGAGTGAAGTGCAGCCCGGCGGTGGGCGCCGCCACCGCTCCCCCTTCATTGGCATACACGGTCTGATAGCGTTCCCGGTCTGCGGCCCCGACCGGGCGCCGGATATAGGGAGGTAGCGGCACCTCGCCGATCCGCTCGAGCCAGTCGCCCGTGTCCATGCCCTCGAAGTCGACCACAATCCGGCCGGCGTCGGCCAGCGCCACCACCCGGCAGGGCAGCCCTTCGTCGCCAAGGGCCAGGCGCGTCCCGGGGCGCAGCGCGCGACCGGGACGCCCCATGGCCAGCCAGCCATCGGGCTGCCGTCGTACCAACAGCAGCTCAACCTGGCCGCCGTTGGGCAGGCGACGGCCGCGGAGGCGCGCGGGAATGACTCGCGTCCGGTTGACTACCAGCAGGTCAGGGGGCTGCAGCAGGTCTGGCAGGTCGCGGAACACATGGTGCTCCACCGCGCCTGTCCGGCGGTGCAACACCAGTAACCGCGAGGCATCGCGCTGTGGGACGGGATACTGGGCGATCTGCCCCGGCGGCAGGTCGAAGTCGAAGTCCTGCAGTCGCATCAGGAGGGCTAAGCTAGGCGTCGGCAGGCTCGGAGTCAAGGCAGGGAGCCGGCGGCGCCCGCGCCGCCGTGGTCTACAGCAGCGACAGAACGGCCATCCCCGACAGGTTGGCCCGCGCCAGCATGGCGCTGCCGCTGGCGCTGAGAATGCTGGCGCGCGCCAAGGCCGTGGTGGCTTCCGCCACATCCACGTCGCGGATCGAGGCGTCCGACGCCTGGACACTGCCAATCCCGTTTTCGGTGTAGGCGATGCTGAACGAAAGCCGGTTCTGCACCGCTCCCAAACGCCCTCGCTCCGCGGCCACGACCGCTGTGGCCCGATCCAGATCACCGAGGGCACTCCGGGCGTTCCCAACCGTGTCGATGGAGAGCGAGCCCAACCCCAACACCTGGCCCGAAGGGCGCAGATCCGCAATGCCCATCTCGATGCGGTCTTGGTACCCGCCGTGCGGCCCGACCTGGAAAACACCGCCGGTGCCGGCCACGACCATGAGTTGGTGCCCGTCCAGATCGCCGTCGGTGTACGTCCCGGCCGCGCCGGCAACGCCGGCGCCGGCCAGGCCGACCTGGATACCCAGGCGATCGAAGTTGGCCACCACGGTGGTGCCCGTGGCTACCACGGTGCCGTCGAGCAGAACACCCATGGACAGGGTCTGCGTCACGGTGCCATTGCCCAACGTCAGAGCGCCGTCAGCAGCGCTGTCGACAAAGGTGTAGACGCCTCCTTGACTGGCGGCCAGGTTGACCTGTCGAACCCCCGTCTCGCTGGCAGCGGCCAACGCCGTGGAGCCCGTCGCAACGCCGTTGCCGTAGCCGGTCAGCAGGCTCTCCTGGTTGTAGGATGTCGCCTGGGCAATGCGGTCCGCCTCCGCCACCAGCTGGCCAAATTCGGCCGCCAGAGCTTGCCGATTGTCGTCGTTGATGGCGGTGGTGGCCGACTGTACCGCCAGTTCACGCATGCGGACGATCAGGTTGTTTACCTCCTGCAGCGACCCCTCCGCGACCTGTAGCAGGCCCGCAGCCTGTTCCGCGTTGCGCACCGTCTGATGCATCCCCGAGAGCTCGGCACGCATGCCCTCCGAGATGGTCAGCCCCGACGCATCGTCGGCCGCCCGGTTGACCCGCAGGCCGGACCCCAGCCGCTCCAACTGCGTGCGCCCGGCGCGGTCGCTGCGGTCAAGGAAACGCTGGCTACGCAACGCCGCAATATTGTGGTTGATCTGGTACGCCATGGCCTGCCTCCTGACCCGTCTGCCCCGCCCCGCGCTGGGCTCCACCCCCCCGGCTCAGCCCCACCATCCTCTGCCCGCATCTCCCCATTTCAGTGTATCGGCAGGGGGGCACGACAACTTTACCGAAACCCCGCCATAGTCGGTCGGCACGCCCTCCGGCCGATCGTCCACTGGCCCGCAAGACACCAAAAAACATTGTATCGCGGCGTTCCGGGTGCCGATAGAGCAAACATGATAACACTTGCCATCTCGTAATACTACTTTCCACAGAGAAGCACCCCTGCCCCTCCTGGCTGACCCAGCGACCCGGCGGCTGGCTGGCGGGGGACACGCCGAACCGGACGACGAACAAGGAGGTTCGCTCCCATGGCGCTGTCGATGATCCACAACCGTGCGGCTCAACGCGCGGCCAATGACTACACGCACGTGGCCCAAGACAGTCAGGTGCGTCGCGCCCGTCTGGCCTCGGGCCTGGCCATTGTCAAGGCCAGCGACGGGAGCGCGCAACTGGGTGTTTCCGAAGGCATGCGCGCCACCATCGGGGGGTTGACCGAGGGCACGCGCAACGCCGAACAGGCTGTCGACCTGCTGCGCACCGCCGAAGGGGCGATGGAGCAGGTCAGTGAGGCCCTGGCGCGCATGCGCCAGCTGGCCGTGCAGGCAGCCACCGACACCGTGAACGACACGAACCGCGAGGCGCTGGCGGCGGAGTTCGACGAGTTAAAGGGCTTCATCGATCGCGTAGCCGGCTCCGCTCAATACAACGGACAACCCCTGCTGCGAGGCTTCGGCAATGTCGTCGACAAGACCCTGTCGACGGCGATCGCTAACCGCGCCGACACCGGCTTGGAATACGCCGACATCAGCGGCGCGGCAGCGGGGGTGTACACCTTCACCGACGACCCCACCGACGGCACGCTGACGCTGGGCAATGGTGTGGTGACGCAGTCGGTGGCGCTCGGGCCGTGGGTCGACGACGGCACCCTGGCGGCCGGCACTACGCACGTGGTAAACTTCGACAGCCTGGGCATCAGCGTGGAACTGGCTGGCCGCGGGGCGCACGGTGCCACCGGCTGGTACCAGGAGGGCGATCTGGACCAACAAACCCTGGTGATCGACGGCAGCCTGGGTGGCAGTTTCCAGTTGGGCAGTCGGGCCCGGCCGGCCGACCGGTTGGACTACGACATCCAAGACATGACCACCGAAGGCCCAGTGCTGGATCTGGGCCAGGTGGGCGTGGGGACCCGGGAGGCCGCCCGGCTGGCTCTGGCCAGGATTGACACCTCGATCGATCGGGCAGCGCGCGAACGAGGGGCGGTGGGTGCCGTGATCAACCGCCTGGACTACACCTTGGGCTATACGAGCAGCGCCATCGGCAGCATCCAGGCATCCGAGTCCAGCGTCCGCGATGCCGACATGGCGATGGAGACATCGGTGCTGACCCGGGACCAGATCATGAGCGAGGCGACCATGGCGGTGCTGGCCCAGTCGCGGGTGACGACCAATCTGGCCCTGCAGCTGCTCCAGTGAAAGCTGGTGGGCTGACCGCCAGCGTTGCCGTCCATGCAGCGGCGACCGAGCGGGTCACCTACAGGCGGTCGCCCAGCCAGGACAGCACAGCAGGCATGGCCTCGGCGGCATTGTTCAGCAGGTCAACGCCGTGGTCTGCGCTACCCGCCACCACCAGCACCGACTTGGGCTCAGCCGTGGCCGCAGCCAGCGTGCGCGCCAGGTCGGCGTAACTAAGCGTGCGGGTGCCAGCGGTCACGGTGTCGTTGGCTCCGGCCAGGTACAGGACTCCTCGGGGCGCAAACCCGGCCCAACCCGTGCCCACCACGACGGATTTGAGGGTACCGGACTCCCACAGGCCGGCCGACACCACGACCGCGGCCTTGACGCGGCTGGGCATGATGCCCGTCGCCACATAGGCGATATTGGCTCCTGAGCCAATGCCCACCAAGGCGATGCGGGCCGGGTCCACGGCGGGTTGCCGCCCCAGCCAGTCGATGGCTGCCTCCACGTCGCGGTAGCTGCTGTCGAGATCGGCGACCACGGCCACCTGGCGGCCCTGCGGCAAGGGCGTCGTGCCGAACCCGCGCAGGTCGATGGCGGCCACGGTGTAGCCCTTGGCCAGCAGGTCGACGAACAGCGACGTGCCGCTGAGCCACGTTTCCTTGGTGTTGCTCAGGTCGTGAAGCAGGACCACTGCTGGCTGGCCGGCCGCGGCGCTGCCCTGAGCCACCAGGGCGCTGACCCGTACGCCGTCGACGGTGGTGAAGGTTTGCTCGCGTACGGCATAGCTGCGGCCGTTGCCGGTGGGCAAGTCAGGGCCAAGGACGACCTTGTGGGCAGGGTCGCTGCAGCCGACCAGACCGATCGCCAGGCCTACTGCCGCGGCCCTCAAGGTGGCACTCCATGCCATGGCGCCTCGTCGCGTGCTGGGTGGTAGCGGCGCCGCTGGCGCCTGTCGCCCCGCAGATCCGCCGTACCCACCGCCGCAGCAGCCTGCCAGGAATGCTGTAATTAGCCCTGCATCCCCTTCGGTGTCAACCAACTGCGTCGGCGGCACGGCTTGACCGACCCCGGTTGGCCACCTATGCTGTCCCTCCCATGATTCGCGTGAGGGACCTGTGCTTCAGCTACCCCGGGCAGCCGCCGGCGCTGGCCGGGATTGATCTGGATATCGCCGCCGGCGAGAGCCTGGCGGTGATCGGCGCCAATGGTTCGGGCAAGACGACCCTCGCCCGCTGCCTCAACGGCCTGCACCGGCCGGCCAGCGGCGACATCGAGGTCGACGGTTGGTCTGTCAGTGACCCGGAAGCCCTGCCGGCGATCCGACAGCGCGTCGGCATGGTGTTCCAGAACCCGGACGATCAGTTGGTGGCGACCACGGTCGAAGACGAGATCGCCTTCGGCCTGGAGAACCTGGCCGTACCGTCAACCGAGATCCGCGCTCGCGTCGACCAGGTGCTAGCCGCGTTCCACCTGACTGAGTACCGCCGGCACCCGCCCCACCGGCTGTCAGGCGGCGAGAAGCAGCGCCTGGCCGTCGCCGCCGCGGTGGCCCTGCGCCCGGGTTACCTGGTCCTGGACGAACCCACTGCTTTGCTGGACCCGTGCAGCCGCCGCGAGGTGATCGACCTGGTGCGCGGCCTGCGCCAGCAGGCAGGGGTGGCGACCATCCATATCACCCATGCCCCCGACGAAGCCCTGGACGCCGATCGGCTGGTGGTGCTCGACCGGGGCCGCGTGGTGATGGACGCCACACCCGACCGGGTGTTCGCCGATCCCGGGCCCCTGCTGGCCCTGGGCCTGGGCGTCCCCTTTGCCAGCGCCCTGGCGGCTCGATTGGGCCTGTCCAGGGCCCTGCTGGCGGACACCATCCCGCGCACGGCGGCGGCGCTGGCCGTTCGGCTGGCGCCCTGGGCCCAGGCCGTCGACCAGCCTGCGGTCGGGGTCCCGGGGCCTCCCCCCGCACCTCCGCCGACCAAGCTATTGCTGGAGCAGTTGACGCACACCTATGACCGGGGACTGCCGACTGCCCATGTCGGCTTGGCCGGCGTGGAACTGAACGTGCCGACCGGCGCCATTGTGGCCCTGATCGGGCCCAGCGGCTCAGGCAAGACTACCCTGGCCCAGCACCTGAACGCGCTGCTCCGGCCGGATTCCGGCCGCATCCTGCTCGATGGCGCCGACCTGTGGTCCCTGCCATTGCCACGTGTCCGCCAGCGCGTCGGGTTGGTGTTCCAGTTCCCGGAACTGCAGCTCTTCGAGGAGACCGTGGGGCAGGATGTCGGCTTCGGACCACGGAACCTCGGGTACGACCGGGAGCGGGTGGACGCGCTGGTGACGGCGGCGCTGGACCTGGTGGGCCTGCCCGCCGCGTCCTTCGCCAACCGGTCGCCGTTGGCGCTGAGCGGCGGCGAGAAGCGCCGCGCGGCCATCGCCGGGGTGCTGGCCATGGACCCGGAGGTACTGGTCCTGGACGAACCCACAGCCGGGTTGGACGCCAGCGCCGCGCAGTCACTGACCGGCCTGTTGCGCCGGCTGCAGGCGGCCGGCAAGACCCTGGTGCTGATTACGCACGACATGGACCTAGTGGCGAGCCTGGCCAGCCACGTGGCCATCATGCACCGGGGCCGGGTGCAGCGCTTCGGCCTGGTGCGGCAGGTCCTGGCCGATCCCGAGTTCGCCGCCGCCAGCGGCCTGGAAGCGCCGGCGCCGGTGCAGTTGGCGTCGGCCTGGCGCGAGTTGGGGATCCCGCTAGCCCCGTCGGTGCTGTCCCTGGACGAGTTGGTGGAGGCTTTGAGACCGGCGTTGTCCATGGCAGCGCCCGGCAACGAGGAGGGAACACGATGAGTGCATTCAGCGACGACCTGCTGATCCGTGGCGGCCATGTCTTGGACCCCGCAGGGGGTGTGGATGGCGAACTTGACGTACTGATCAGGTCAGGTCGAGTCAGCGGCCTGGGCGCCC
>CAITNQ010000376.1 GCA_903893785.1 uncultured Gemmatimonadota bacterium | reverse complement strand
TGGGGCGGCTGGCGCCCAGGGCAACCCGCCGGCGCCCTGGCCGGTGCATCCGGGCGCATCGGCGCAGGGCCTGTCAGTCGGAGGCCGCTGGCGCGCGGCCGGCCGCGGCGGGGCGGCCGCGGTCCGACAGCCTGGCCAGACTGCGCTCGAGCAGGCGCCGCGTCTTGCGGTCGTTGAAGGCCAGCACCTGCAACCAGCCCAGGATGCGGCGGCGCCGCTCGGGCAGGCGGAACGCGGCCAGGTCGCGGTCATCGACCGGCCGCAGGCACCCCCCGCAGGCTTGGCAGGGGTCGACGGCCGGCAGCGTGCAGCGGTGGTGGGCTCGGTCGGCACGCCAACCTTCCCAGCTGGCTTCGTGGGAGTGAATCATGAACGACCCGGCCTGGTGCAACAGGTCGGCGGTTCCCGGCACGGCCACCACATCCGGCGCTGTGGCCAGTTGCTCGTGCAGCGACATGCCTACGAAGCAGCGGTTTTCGGCGTACCAGCCGAAGACACCATCGACGTAGCCCCATACCCGCTCGATGTCGTGCGTCCGGGCGGACTGGAAGAAGGCGTCGTCGGCCAGCACCGGCCAGCACACCTGGTCCAAGCCGGCCTCCTGCTGTTGCCGCATCACCTCTACCGCGTGGCCCAAGATCCAGGCGCTTGCCGTTCGGGGCGGTCTTTCACCATGGACCAATACCAGGCGCCGCGTCGTTGCGGGCCATGCCGTCGACACGAATTGGCCGTCGTCCAGGTACCTGTCCGGCGCCAGGGTCGGGGGGCCCCAGTATGTCCCGGCGCCGTCCCAGCCCATCCAGGTGCGGCCGTCGCGCTCGCATCCGGTGATCAGATACCACTCGGACGCGGTCGACTGGGCCAGGACCGGCATCCCGTGGTCCAGCGAAGCCTCCACGCGCAGGGCGGCGGCGGCCGGGTCGCCGGCAATCTCACCCTCGGTCAGCACGTCGTGGCGGAGCCCTGCGTACGCCATCGTCCGCTCGACATAGTCCGGTGTCAACTGGTCGACCATGTCTTCGTGGGAGAACGCTTCGATGGCGGCCCGCCAGCAGGTCGACACGCCGATGCCGGAGGCCAGCAGGTGCTGGCGGTACAGGCGTTCATGGTGCGCATGCAGGCTGCCAGCCGGCTCGCGGTGGCCCTGGTGGTAGAGCAGCAGGGAGACCAACCCCGACAGGTAACGGCGCGATTCCGGTCCTCCCCAGGGGCTGCCAATGGGGACGACACCGGCCAGTGTGTGACGCATGGCACAACTCCTCAAGGGGCAGCGCCACCGGCCTGACGGCCAGGCGGCGCGCTCGCTGGTGCACCGCTGGCGGCGTCAGCAGGGCCAGGCAGGCAGCGTCGCGCTGCGCCGGCTCCTTGCCCGGGGCAATGCGGTGGCGGCGATGGCGCGGCGTGGTTGGCTCAGCTGATGCTGTCGGCGCTCGATTCGTCGCCGCTGACGGTGGGCAGCCAAACGGTGAAGGTGACACCCTCGCCGGGCTGATTGTCCACCTCGATCCGGCCTCCGTGGTGGTCGACGATGGCGCGGGCCAGGGCCAGACCGATACCCGTACCGCGGCCCACGTCCTTGGTGGTGAAGAACGGTTCGAACACGCGTTCGAGCACCGCCGGCGCAATACCACCGCCGTTGTCGCTGACGCTGAGGCGCACGCCGGCGACATCTGCGGCCGAATGGATGCGGATGGTGGGGTGCCACGGGTTGGCGCCGGGCGGCGCGCTGGCGGCCGCCGCCCGCCGGGCCTCCAACGCGTCGCGCGCATTGCTCAGCAAGTTGATCAGCACCTGCTCGATCTGGTTGGCGTGCCCCTCCACACGGGGGGAGGGCTCGCTGCTGTCGCACTGGAGGTCAATGCCGTGAACCCGCAGCTGTGCCGCCATCAGCTTGAGGGCGCCGGCAACGGGTTCGCTCACCGCAAACCGGCGGTCAGCGGCGTGCTGCTCATCACGGGCGAAGACCCGCATGTGGTCAATGATCTCGCTGGCGCGATCGACCTGCTCGATGATGTCGGTCAGCGTCTCCACCTGCTCGCCCGCCGGCAGCGCCCAGCCGCGCTGCAGAGCTACCCGCATGCCTTCGGCAAACGCGCGGATGCCATTGAGCGGTTGGTTGAGTTCGTGGGCCACGCCGGTGGCCATCTCGCCGAGGGCGCGCAGGCGATCGGCCTGCACCACGCGCAGGCGCTGCGCGGCCAACTCGGCCTCGGTGCGCTGGCGCCAGCGCAGCTCCTCGAGCCGCCGATGAGCCTCGGCCAGGACCTGCGCAAAGCGCTGCAGGACCTCAACGTCGGCAGCGGTGAACTGGCGGTCGGCAGGGGTGCGCGCGCCCAGTGTCCCCGGCCCGAAGGGAACATCGACCACGCTAACGAACGGGTCCCGGGTGACTTCGCCCCACACGGCGCGCTCCGCAGGATTGCGGCGCAGGACGGGCTGGCCGGTCTCCATGGCGTGCACAATGGCGGGGTAGAGCTCGCCGACCACGACGTGTGGGCGCGGCTCGGTTCCTGCGGGTTGGTAGAAGGTAGTGGTGCCCGCCGCTGCGTCGACCAGGCACACGCTGCAGCTGATCAGTCCCATGAGAGGACGCACTTCGTCTTGAACGCTCTGCACCACGCGGAGCCAGTCGCTCTCGGCCTGGATGGTCAGCACCACGTTGCGCACCCGCTCGATCGCCAAGTTGGCGGCCATGGTCCGCTCATCGCGGCGCCGGTCGACCAGGTCCAGGCAGCGGCGGAAACCCACGGACACCACCCCCGCCAGGCGCCGCAGCACGTCGCCGTCCTGCGGCCCCAGGGGCGTCACCGCGCTGCTCTGGAGTGTCAGCACCCCGTGTGAGAAGGGCACTTGCGCACCGACGGCGCCCAGGGCCGCGGGCGTGGCCGGCGGCTGTCGCGGCTCGACCCGTGGCGGCAGCGCGCCCGTTGGTCCGGCGACCCAGGCAGAGGGGATCTGGCCACCACCGTACCCTGACCACTCGACGCCTCGCGTCCAGATGGGCAGTTGCGAATCGACCACGCCGTCGGCGTCCAGGCGGACAGACTCCGTGCGTCTGGCGTTGTCCACGCGCAGGCTCAAGGCGGCGCCGGCGGTGGCGCCCAGGCTTGGCAGCAGCTGCTGCACTTCGGCCAGCACGCCGGCCAGATCCTCCGGGGCGGCCATGGAGGCGAC
>CAITNQ010000375.1 GCA_903893785.1 uncultured Gemmatimonadota bacterium | reverse complement strand
GCCATCACCCTTTTGGTCCTCGAGCTGAAGGTTCCCCACGCGGGCGAGGGCGCTGAGCGCGGTGCTCTGGCGGGGCAGCTGCTGCACCTGTGGCCTTCGTTCGCCGCGTTCCTGACCAGCTTCGTGGCCATCCTCATCATGTGGATGAACCACCACGGCCTTTTCCGCCTGGTCAGGCGGGTCAACGGGCCGTTCCTGCTGGCCAATGGTTTCCTGTTGCTCACGGTGACTTTCGTCCCATTCCCCACCGCTGTGCTGGCCAGCTGTGTTCCCGGCCCTTCGGCAACCGTGGCAGCGGCTTTCTACTGCGGGACCTATGTCTTGGTCAACATCGCGTACAACGCGCTGTGGGCAGCGGCGACCCGCGGCGGCCTGTTGCACCCGGATGTCAGCTCGACGCATGTCCGCAAGATCCGTCGGGCCTACGCCGCCGGGTTCTTCGTCTACGCCGCAGCGACGGGATTGGCGTGGTGGAACGCCCATGCCGGACTGGCCCTGTCGACGGCCCTGTGGTTGCTGTGGGCGGTCTTGGAATACACCGACGACAAAACCGAGCAGACACCGGCAGGGACCGACGGCCGGGCCTGACGGCTCCCGATTTGCCCTCGGCGCCGTGCCGGCGGCCATGGCCGTGACCCGTGGGCGCCGGCTTACGCGCCGTTACACGAATCAAGTCCACCGTTACACACTTCCCACCAATCCCCTACATACCAGGCCCACCTGCGGCCGGCATATTTGCGCAGGCTCGGGACCCTGGCCCGGCCGCGGTCCTCTCCGTGCGGCCACGCCAGGGCCGGCACCTTCCCCCCGGTCGGGAGGCCCCCATGGATCGCTTGCTCCGCGCCGTCCTGGTCGTGTTGCTGGGAGCCCTGCCGTCCTTGGCGCAGCCGTGCCGTGTGCACGGGACGGTGGTGGACGCTGTTACGCGCGCGCCCTTGGTCGGGGCTCACGTAACGCTGACCGCGGGGGCCGATACGACACCCGCTCGCCGCCAAGCCACGGTGGCCACCGGCTCGTTTGCCTTCGGCGGGCTCGCGCGCGGGCCCTATCGTCTGCGGTTCTCCATGGTGGGGTACGAGGCGGTCACCCTCGACACCCTGGTCAGCGGGGAAGAGGTGCGAGTCGGCGCCATCACCCTCAGGCAAGCTCCCATCGTCATGCCTGAAGTCACGGTTGTTGCCACCATCCCGCCCGTCGAGCAGGTGGGCGACACGCTGCAGTACAACTCCCAGGCGTACAAGGTCAAGGAAGACGCTACGGCAGAGGAACTGGTAGCCCGTCTGCCCGGGGTGACGGTGCAGAACAACACGGTGACCGCCCAGGGCGAGACCGTGGGCCAGGTCCTGGTGGACCGCCGGCGTTTCTTCGGCGACGACCCCATGGTCGCCCTGCGCAACCTGCCTGCCGAGGTGATCGACAAAATCCAGGTCTATGACAAACTGAGTGACCAGGCCGAGTTGACCGGGTTCAACGACGGCCAGACCACACGCACCATCAACATCGTCACCCGTACTGACCGGCGGCAGGGGCGCTTCGGGCGCGTCGTGGGGGCCGCCGGCAGCGACTCGCGTTACCAAGTGTCGGGAAGCGTCAACCGCGTGCAGCAGCAGCGGCGCATCGTAGTGCTCGGACAAAGCAACAACGTCAATGAGCAGAACTTCACTACTCAGGATTTCCTGGGCGCCATGTCAGGCGGGGGCTCCGGCGGCCGCTCGGGAGGAGGCGGTTTCGGTGGCCCGGGCGGCGGGCGCGGCGGCCGGGGCGGCGGCGGGATGGGGGGGCCTGGTGGGCCTGGCGGCCCCGGCGGCGGGGGTGCAGGCGGCAGTGGTGGCGGTGGACGGAGTGGGTCGGGCGGGGGACCCGCCGGCGCCCAGAGTGGCATCAACGCCACCCACGCCCTGGGGCTGCAGTACACCGACACCTGGGGCACCGGACTGGACGCTGATGGCAGCTACTTCGTCGACCGCACCCACAATCGCCGTGACCAGCAGACGTACCGCGAATACTACCTAACCGCGGACACCAGCCAGTATTATCGTGAGGCGAACCTGAATCGGGCCACGAACCTGAACCACCGCGCCAGCTTCCGCGCCGAGTGGGCTCTTGATTCCACCAACGAGGTCATCTTCACCCCACGCCTCAGCGTGCAGTCGAATACTTCCCGCAGCCAGAGCGACGGTCTCAGTTGGCTAGAGGACCAGACGTTGACCAGCACCTCGCAGAGCACCAACCACACCGACGTGGACGGGTACTCGGGTTCAGGACAACTGGTCTTCCGCCACCGTTTTGCGCGCCGCGGACGCACCGTCTCGCTGCAGTCCAGTGCCAATCTGAGCGACCGCCAGAATGACCGTTACCTGCAGTCCAGCGAGCAGTACAACGGGGCGGCCCCGGCTACCAGCACGGTCGATCAGTGGGCTCGCACGCTCACCGATGGCCACGGGTTGGCGGCGAGCCTGGCTTATACCGAGCCCGTCGGCGCTGTGGGACAGGCGCGGTTTAACTACGAAGTGTCCAGTACCCACGGCGACACGGACAAACGCTCGTACTCCGCTAACGACTCGAGTGGCGCGTACGATCTGTACGATCCGGCCATGAGCAACGTGGTCAGTTCAGGTTATTTGACGCACCACGTGGACGCCGGCTATCAGGTTCGGCGCACCGCCCTGAACATGACTCTGGGCCTGGGTCTGCAGAGCGCGTCGTTGGCCGCCGACCGGACTTTCCCAACTCAGGTCAAGACCCGCAAGGCGTTCTGGAACCTGATGCCCACGGCGTCGGTCCAGTGGGGGCTCTCGCGCCGCAACAGCCTCCAGTTCATGTACCGGACCGCCACCAACCCACCCGCCGTGGGCCTACTGGAGAACACCGTTGACAACACGAACCCCCTGCAGCTGTCCGCCGGTAACCCGGACCTGCGCCCGGACTACACCCAGTCGATGACGCTGCGGTACGCCAAGACCCAGATGCAGTCCATGTCCAGTGTCTTCCTGATGCTGTCCGGGTCGTTCACCCAGGACTACATCGGTACTTCCCTCGTGGTGGCTGGCCGCGACAGCGTGCTCGAAGGCGGCCTTACCCTCAAGGAGGGATCGCAGCTGTCGCGGCCGGAGAACCTGGGGACGCAGCGCAGTCTGCGTGTCTTGGGGACCTGCAGCCGGCCCGTGACCCGCATCCGCTGCACCGTCAACCTCAACACCGGGGCTAGCTACGGGCGTACCCCCACGCGGGTGAACGGTGCGCGCGACGAGGCGGCCACCTATTCAGTAACCGGTGGGGCCAACCTGGCCAGTAACATCAGCCGAGACCTGGACTTCGTGGTCTCGTACAATGCCAACCTGGACGCCCGGCAGAGCACCAGCGGCAGTCAGAGCGTCAGCCGTTACGTAACCCACACGATTAGCGCGCGCTGCAGCTGGGTGGCCCCGGGTGGCATCACCCTCCGGTCCGATTCCAGGAGCCAAGTCTACGGCCGTTCACAAACCTCCAGCGACGGGAACCACACGATGTGGGACCTGAGCCTGGGCAAGAAACTGCTGCGCAGTGGCCGGGGCGAGCTAGCGGTGCAGGGGCACGACCTGCTGCAGCAGGGGCCCAGCGTCAGCCAATCGCTGGGCGCCGGTTACGCGCAGGAGCAACGCAGCAACAGCCTGGGACGCTATGTCATGGTGGCGTTCACCTACCGCCTGAGCGCCTTTCCCGAGCGACGGGGCTCACGGCGATGGGGGCCCGACGGCCGCCCGCCGGACGTACCCCCAGCCGACATGCCGCCGCCCAACGCGCCGCCGCCCGACACCCCGCCACCGGAGGCGCCGCCGCCGTAACCGCAGCCATCCTGCCAGCGCCCTGGCCGGGTGCGGTCCGAACCCGGCCAGGACGGCCCACGTCTCCCCTGGCCGCGCGGCCCGGGCGAGCGACGTGGGCCCCGCCACAGCGGTCTGCCCCGCACCCCACGCAGCCCAGCCGCGCCGATCTGTTCAAGATAGCGGACAACCGGCCGCCCCAGCGTCCGGGAAGCTGGACGCGGTGCTTCGGTCACCCGGCCCGAACTCGCGGGCCGGCCTGGCTGAACCCCTCCGCCGGCGCGTGCGCCGAGTGGCGGCGAGCCAAAACCGGGGCTGGCACGCAATCTGCTTGGTTAGCCGCCTGACGGGAGAAGCGAACGGCGGGCGCAGGGCCGTGGCTGCCACGCAACCTGCTCGCTTGGGCCCCTGGCGGGAGAAGCGACCGAACGCTGCAGAGCCGTGGCCGGCGCGCAAGGTGCTTGGTTACCCGCCAGATTGGGGAAGTGAGCGGCGGCCACAAGGCTGTGGCCGGCGTTCCCAGGCGAACGCAAGCCGATCGCGGGGGCGTGTCAGGAATCCGGTGGGGCGTCGACCCGGTCGTGGAGCAGGCCCTGGGCGGCGTGGTGCTTCTTTCCGCCAGCATTGAGCAACCAGACTATCGCCAGCTCGCGATGGATTAGGACGAGGCCAGCCCATACGGCTTGCCTACCGCGCGGGCGTCGGAGCGGTCCTCTGCTGGGGCACATGGCGCCCGGGCACGAACCGCAGGGCACAGGCAGGGACATCTTGGGCTGGCGGTCGGCCGCGTTTGTGTCGCCGATGGGGGGACGCGGGTGCAGGTGTTCGCGCCATGAGTCGCTACCGCCGTGCCCACCGTGATGGGCGGCAATGGGCACTTCGCGCGCGCCGCCGGGCCGCTGCATCTGCCGAACCGAACTCGCGCTCGCCGGTTGCCGTTGCTGCAGAGGATGGTTCACGCTTGTTTCTCGATTCGGTGGTCCCTGCTACGCCGGGGTACGCGACATGGCTTGGCCAGGCGTCTGGGCGGTACCCGGGTCACGGGCCACGCACCGTTGGCGACCACCGTCGCGCCGCCTGGCGTGGGCCGTCCGCATCGGCCGGTCGCGGCCCGGGACCTGTGTGGGCAGACATGGCAGCGGGGATGTCGGCAACTGCCATCAGGAGGGAGCAACGTGGCACAGCGATGGGTGCAGATCGTCCTGTGGGTGGCCCTGTCCGCCGTCTTGGTTGGCCCTGTGGCCGCCGTGACTCCGGTGGCCTACAACCTGACGGTGCAGGCCGATACCACCCAGGCGCGGCCCTTGGTACCGATGAACCTGCAGGTCTCGTTCTTCTTCCCGTCGACGGGCTGGTCTTCGCGCGTGGGTGTGGTCAGGGTCAGCGGCGACACGATCGACGTGCGCATCGAGGCACGGTTCAACGGCAGCCAGGTCGTTCTGACCGTTCTCGTGCCGCAGACCCTGGACGTTCCAGTGGGGCCGTTAGCGCCCGGTCTCTACACCGTCATCGCTACGGTCGCGCCGCCCGCCTGCATTTTCATCTT
>CAITNQ010000374.1 GCA_903893785.1 uncultured Gemmatimonadota bacterium | reverse complement strand
CGTTGCGGCCGGACAGGCCCAACCGCGCCACGGGCGCTGCCCACACGACCAATGAGTCGGTGGCTGTGGCACTGCCGCCCGGCCCGGTCACGGTGAGGCTCAGGCCATACCGGCCGGCGGCTGCGTACAGGTGGGTGCCGTTCGCCGCTGCGCTGGTATCGCCATCCCCAAAGGCCCAGCGTCGGCGGCTCACCGTGCCCGTCGAGCTGTCCGTAAAGGTGACCGCCTGGCCCAGGGCCACGTTGCGGCTCGACAGGCCCAGCCGCGCCACAGGCGCTGCCCACACGACCACCGAGTCGGTCGCCGTGGCACTGCCCCCAGGGCCGGTCACGGTCAAGCTCACGCCGTAGCGGCCCACGGCGGCGTATGTGTGGCTGCCGGTCGCCGCCGCGCTGGTATCGCTGTCGCCAAAGGCCCAGCGCCGGCTGCTGACGACGCCCGTCGAGCTGTCCGCAAAGGTGACCGCCTGGCCCAAGGCCACGCTGCGGCTCGACAGGTTCAGCCGGGCCACGGGTGCCGCCCACACGACCACTGAATCACGGGCCGTGCTTGTCCCTCCCGGCCCGCTGACGCTCAAACTCACGGCGTACCGACCGGCGATGCGATAGGTATGGCTGCCGTTGACGGCCGCGCTGCTGTCGCCGTCGCCAAAGGCCCAGCGACGGCTGGTGACGTAACCCGTGGAGCTGTCGGAGTAGTTGACCGAACCGCCGACGGCCAAGCTACGTGACGACAGGCTAACTCTCGCCACCGGAGCAGCTTCAGGCCGTGCCGTGAACCGCAGAATGAGGCTGGTCAAAGCCGGAATGGCTGCGGTCACACGGTCCTGGCTGCGCATATCTGCCCGCAGCAGCGTGCCGGTGAAGGGATCTTTGAGCACGGCCGAGTCGGTCAGCGAGGCGATGGCGGTCCGATCCCAGCTGAGCGTCAGGCTACTGTCGGTGGCGGCCCGCTGGAATGACAGGCGCAGCTCGCGGGGCACCTGGGGGGCGGTGCTCGGGCGCAGATCGCGCTGGACACCGCCGCCCAAGAGGGTGCCGGTCCAGCGCACATCCAGTGACCCGCTGGGCGGCAAGGGGGGACTCTCCACCTCGCCCAGAGCCAGATCCAGGCCATCAGTAGCCGCGGCGTCCACGCCGAACTCCACCGTCGTACTGGCGCCCCCGGCTTCCTGGGCCGTGATGACCTGCGGCCATTGCGCCGCCGGGGCAGGCCAGGCAGCGGCCAGCGCGGCCAGTGCCAAGGCCCAGGCCAATCCCGTCCGTGGCGGCCTGCCCGCCCCTCCCGCCGGTTCGTGGCTCGCCGTCGCCCGGTCCGCCGCCTGCTGCCTTGATGGCCTCATCCAACCTGTCCTGTCTGCGGGCTTGCCATGCACTTCACTGCGGGCTCTGGCATCGCCGGCCTGGCATGTCAGCGGCCGAGCGCGCCATCGGCGATCGCCCGGCGGCCCGCGTGGGGGCCCTTTTCGGCACGGCCCGGGTCAGGGCCGCACGCTGCCGGCGGAGCGCCCGGTTGCTGGCCGTGGCCCGCCTGACTATTCTAGAGCGCCGGAACAGAGCGTCAAACGACCCGCGCGCCTCCACCGAGCACCAGACTGCGACGACCAAGTTGGCTGCGGCTCAGAAGAGCCGCGGTGCCTGGCAGGGCTCGGCGGCAAAGAGCCCCGGCGCGGGTCGTGGCGGCCACGGCGCGGGGCGCCGGCGCGCAGGAACGGGCTCGGGGCGTTCCGGTCCCCGTGGCCGCGCCAACGGGGACTGGCGCCGCGCCCGAGCAAACGGGCCCCGCCGGCCGGTAGTCAGCGCCGGCCGGTAGTCAGCGCTGTCTGGGCAGACGCCCGAACCAGCTCCAAATATCCACGGATGTGGACCTGACCGCGAGCGAGGTTGATATGGTAACGCGATGGTGGACGATCCGGCCCGGTGCTCTGGCGGTCCCAGGCTCCCCGCGACTGTCCCCCCCATCATGCAGCCCCTGCGGTCGGTTCGGCGCGGTCTGGGCCCTCGCCG
>CAITNQ010000373.1 GCA_903893785.1 uncultured Gemmatimonadota bacterium | reverse complement strand
TCCAGGTCGCGCAGGATGTCCATACCTACCTCGGATCGGTAACGTACAAAAGAAAAACCCCTGATGGGATCACCAGGGGCTCCAACCACGCACGTCGCATGCCGAGCGGTCAGCCCCCTGAGGCGCTTGGGTAGTCGCGGTATCGATAGGCCAGCAGGGAGGAAGCCATATCCAGACTCTCGCAGGCGCGGCCCGGGGGCGGCCGCAGTGGCACGATGGGCATCGGGGTAAACGGTGAAACCATCCAAGGACAGGTCACCGAAGGCGGCAATATAGGCCTGGCCGCGGTCGGTGTCAAACCCGGTGGGCATGGACAGCCCGTGCTGCGGACCTGGCCTGGCGAACACCCGGGGCCACGGGCAGCGCGTGCGACGGCACAGGGCGCCACGCGGGCGATGGCACCTCGGCGCCGTCATGCGTGCGGCCCGGCCCGATGGGAGCCCGACCAGCCCGCCGACGGGGCACCCCGGCGGCGACGACGGCTGACCGGAACGACGCCTGCGCGAGTCTACCCGAGTGCCGCCAGAGCCCGCGGTGAGTGAGCCGAGACCGCCGGCGACCGCCGTCCCGAGTGACGCCGGCGGGAGCCTGCCCGGGCGCCGCCGGAACCGGTTGGCGAGTGGGCCGTGAACGCTGGCGAATGCCGGCCGGGGGGAGGCGGACCGGGGCCCGTCGGCGCCCGTCGGCGAGTGGGCTGATAACCCCCGCCGAGCGTCGGCGGGAATGACGCCGGCGGGAATGACGCCGGCGGGAGTCTGCGCGGCCGTGCTGAACCGGGTTTGGCTACCGCCCGCGCCGCCCCCTTTACCCTGAACGGTTGAGCGGCTATCTTCTGTGCGGCCTCCAGGAGGCATGCCCCGCGGCTTTGAGCGGGCCCTCCCGCGTGGCCGTTCTCGGGGCGATTAGCTCAGCTGGTCAGAGCGCCTGCCTTACAAGCAGGAGGTCGCTGGTTCGAGCCCAGCATCGCCCACCATGCTCCAACTCGTTCGACCCCAGCGAAAATAACATAGCCTGTTGGCCGGCAACGGTTTAGCCCGAGCTTCCGGGCCGGTAGCCGGCGTAACTCCCTGCCCGGATGTGACAAAAATCGGTTGCGTGGGGGTGACAATTGTGGCCACCAAAGCGCCACATGGGCGCTTGTACTTTGTGGCGTGATTACCGACCTTTTCCCGCATGAGGATAGCGCGGCGGGGCGGTTAACGTAGCGACGACAGCGAGACAGTAAAAGGGCAAAGTCTACCAGACCCACCTGCTGCGCCGGACGTATCGCGCGGACGGTAAGGTCAAGCACGAGACCCTCGGCAACCTGTCGCATCTGCCGCTGTCCGTCACTGATCTGGTGCGGCGGGACCTGCCGGGCGAGACCTTCGTCTCGATGAAGGACCGTTTCCAGTGCGTGCGCAGTCTGCCGCATGGTCACGTGGCGGCGGTGCTGGGCGCCCTGCGCCGGCTGGGCCTGGAGCAGGTGCTGGCCACGCGGCCCTCGCCCGAGCGCGACCGCGTGGTCGCACTGATCGTGGCGCGGGTGCTGCAGGCCGACGCCGAACTGGCGACAGGTCGGGCGTTGGCGGGGGAGACCGCGACCAGCACCTTGGGCGAGATGCTGGGTTTGGCGTCGGTCACCAGCGACGAGTTGTATGCCGCGATGGACGGGTTGCTGCCACGGCAGGCCCGCATCGAGGCCGCACTGGCCCGGCGCCATCTGGACCACACCCTGATCTTGTATGACGTCACCTCCAGTCATTTCGAGGGCCACGGCTGTCCGCTAGCCAAGCGCGGCCGCAGCCGCGACGGCAAGAGCGGCAAACGGCAGATCGCCATCAGTCTGTTGTGCAACCGCGACGGGTGCCCGGTGGCGGTGGACGCCTTCGACGGCCATACGGCGGACCCGGGCACGGTGGCCCGGCAGTGGCCAAGATCCGCCAGCGCTTTGGGTTGACGCGGGTCACCTTGGTCGGCGATCGCGACATGATCACGCAGGCCCGCATCCGGGAGGATCCGGCCCCGAGCGAGGGCCTGTCGTGGGTGACGGCCTTGCGGGCACCGCAGATCCAGGCCCTGGCGCAGTAGGGCCGTATCGCGCCCTCGTTATCCGATGAGCAGGATCTGGCCGAGATCACCAGCCCGGCCTTCCCCGGCAAGCGCCTGATCGTCTGCCTCAATCCGCTGCTGGCGGCCGAACGTCGACGCAAGCGCCAGGAGTTGATGGCGGCCACGCAACAGCGGCTCGAGGGGATCGTAGCCGCCTGCGCTCGGCCCCAGCGCCCCTTGCGCGGGGCCGCCGTCATCGGCCAGCGCGTCGGTCGCGTCATCAACCGCTACAAGATGGCCAAGCACTTTCAGGTCACCATCACCGACAC
>CAITNQ010000372.1 GCA_903893785.1 uncultured Gemmatimonadota bacterium | reverse complement strand
CCGTCACCGCGCGGACGCTCCCCAACAGGCACAGCCCTGTCAGCAACCAGATAATCACGTCCGCCGCCTCCATGGGCCCCTGTTCGCGGCCGCCGGCGTTGCGGGCCGGTTGGGCCGGCAACCTTGGGAGGGCACCTGGACCCATCGGTCGCCTGGGCCAGGCGCGGCCCGCCGCAGGTCAGTCGGCGCCCCGAGCCGGCGTTGCGGGCGGTTGGGCCCGACACCGTGGGGAGAGCACCTGGACCCATCGGTCGCCTCGGCCAGGCCCGGCCCGCCGCAGGTCAGTCGGCGCTCTTGGTACAGCAGGTGTTGATGCCCAAAATGCCATAGGGCGGGCACCAACGCAGCAGGCCGGTGGCCAGGGGAATGACCCCGATGGCCCCCCACCAGGACTGGCAGTACACGCCGGCACCCACGATGGCCAGACCGGCAACGATGCGGACGACGCGATCGATCCCCCCTACATTCGGTTTCACGGCACATTCCTTGGTGTGGGTGGGTGGCTGTGCTTCGACCGAAATACCACACCACGGCGTCGGCGTCAACCATGGCCGCGGCCGGGTCCACGGCTCGCACGCGCCGCCCGCCGTTCCTTTCTTGGCCGCGCGGCCGCTTGACCTGTGGCCAGCACCGGGCGCCTCGTGATCAACAGGCCCTTTTACAGTCAGCAGGAGCAGCCAACCATGGAGCGAACCGAGGCAGGTCACGGGGCCGGACGGCGGCAGGCGGCAATGTGGGTCATGCTGGCGGCGCTCTTGGCCGCCGGGCCGGTCGGGGCCGCGCGCCTCTGGTGGGACGGCACGGTGGACTCGGCCACCACGGCGCCCGGGCGCCTGCTCAGCGACAACGCAGGATACTGGGGCGACTGTGTGTTGACCGGCGTCCGCTACACCTACCCCGTACAGCCGCAGTCACCGGCGGATGTGCCGGACAGCGCCCTGACTGCGGGCGGCGGTCGGCTGCTGGACGGGCACCCCGACACCGGCGTGGGCCTGGCGGCGGGCCAGCCCCTGGTGGTGGAGTTGGACTTCGGGCGCCGGTGCATCTTCACCGAGTGGGACATTGTCACGGCCACCCGCCAGGTCGGGCTGCATCTGCAGCTGCGCCAGACAGCGGACGCGCCCTGGGAGAGTGCCTACACCGGTGACCTGCTGGCGTGCCCGGACCGCGCCATGCACCGCGTGGAGTTGCCCCGGCGGCCCCAAGGGCGCTTCGCGCGGTTGGTGGTCAGCAGTGCCGGCCTGACGCGCCTGGACGAGGTAGTGGCCTGGGGCGAGTCGGCCGATGAAACGCCGGAACGGATTGAGCCAATCGCCCAGGGCCAGCATCCGGTCGGCGTTGCGTACCCCACGTTGACCGGGGTCGCCAGCACCGTGGTATCCGACCGCGAGTCGTTTTCCTGGGTGCAGTCCCTGCCCCCGGTCCGCCGCCAGCAGCCGGCGGTCTGGGCCGCCCTGCCCACGTGGGGTTCCCTCAGCCGCACGCCCGTCCAACCCCCTGCCGCGGCCGTCAACCAGCCGCTGCAGCTGGTCATGGCGCGCAACGAAACCGAAACCCTGGCGTTGGCCCTGCGCAACACCTGGGTAGACAGCCCCCGCCAAGTGCAGGTGCAGTGGACGCCCCCCGTTGACCCAGGCGCACCCGGCCAGACGCTGGAGGCAACGGTGGGCGTGTTCGGCATCATCGGTGATCGCGCCTTCGGCAATGCCCCGGGGCCTGTTCTGAGCGCCGACAACCTGCCCGGCGCCAGCCTGCTGCGGCGCTACCTGCTCAATGGCAACGAGGTCGCGGACTTTCCGCACCTTAACCTGCCGCCGAGCGGGGCCGCGGTGCTGTGGCTGCGGGTAACCAGTCGCGATG
>CAITNQ010000371.1 GCA_903893785.1 uncultured Gemmatimonadota bacterium | reverse complement strand
CCCCCGTCTTGCCTGTGCTCGTGCGCCCGAGGCGGTCGGCTCGGGGCCGGCAGCCATGTTGCCCCAGTCTCACGTCCTACTATGCGTGTTATACGTGCCCGTTACGCGGGCCCGAAGCCGCCTGCTTGGCGCCGGCGGCCGTGTCGCCCCCGTCTTGCCTGTGCTCGTGCGCCCGAGGCGGTCGGCTCGGGGCCGGCAGCCATGTTGCCCTAGTCTCACGTCCTACTATGCGTGTTATGCCTGCCCGTTACGCGGGCCCGAAGCCGCCTGCTCGGCGCTTGGTGGCCAGTGTGGGTTCGCCTCCGATGCCAATACCCCCTGCCGTGGCCGGGCTGCGCCCGCTTCGCTGCCGGTGACGATCTGCAGCCCCCTTGCCGTTCCCTTGGCAGCCAGCTAGTTTCACCCGGCCCGATTTTGCCTGTGCCAGCCGCGGCGCGCCCGCCTCGCCACCTTGTCGCCCGTGAAGCCCGCGAGCCCGTCAGGGGCGTGCCCCGAGTCGTTGACACCCTCCTTGGGACCTGCCAATGAGTGACCTGCCCCGTGGCGATCGCGTGCCTCCTGCATCTGGGCACCCCCAGGGCTTGGGCGACGCCATTACCCCCCTCGTGCGGCAACTAGCTCAGGCCGTTGACGAAGGCCTGGTGGTCTATGACCGGGACCAGCGCTGCTGCCTGTGGAACCACTACATGGAGCGCTTGTCCGGTCTGACCGCCGACGAGGTACTGGGACGCCGCCCGGGCGAGATCTTCCCCTGCCTGCGCGGCGCCGGCATGGTCGACCGGGTCCAGGCGGCGCTGCGCGGCGAGTACCCAGCCCCCGCCGAGTTCGCGCTGCCGGTGGCCGACCCGCCCCGGTGGATCGCCGAGCGAGTCAGCCCATTGCTCGGTGACGATGGCGCCGTGGTCGCTGCCGTAGCCGCGGTGCATGATGTCACCGATCGCCGCCAGACCGAAGAGTTAGCCCGCGTCAACGAAACCAGGTACCGGGCCATGTTCGACCGGGCCGCCGATGGTATCCTGCTCATGGCCGCCGACGGGTCGTCGGCCATGGTCAACGCGTCTTTTGCCCGCATGCACGGCCACGCCGCGGGCGACATGACCGATGTCCGTCTTGAGCAGCTCGACACCCCGGCTTCGGCCCGCCGAATCCCCGAACGCCTGGCCCGCCTGCTGGCCGGCGAGGCGCTGGAGTTCGAGACCGAGCACTTCCACCGCGACGGGCACGCGTTCCCCCTGCGCGTTTCCTGCCAGGCCATCGAGATCGAGGGGCAGACCTACCTGCTTGGTTTCCACCACGACCTGACCCGGACCCGCCAGGCCGAGGCTGCCCTGGGTGAAGCCAACGAGATCCTGGATACCCTTTTCGAGCACTCGCCCATCGGGCTGGAGATCTACGATCGGTCGGCGACCATGCTGCGCGCCAACCGTCAGGTGGCCGCCATGTTCGGCGTCACGCTGGCGCCCCAGTATGGGCGCTTCAACCTGCGCCAGGATCCGAACTACCAGGACCCTGAAGTGTGGTCGCGCCTGGACCGCGGCGAAGAGGTGCAGCACGAGATTTTCTTCGACCCGGCCCTGGCCCCGTACCCCACGACCAAGACGGGCTGCAGTTGGTACGCCATCACCACCACGCCGATCGACGCCGCGGTTTCGGCGCGCGTGGGGTATCTGATGCAGATCGTCGACATCACCGACCGCAAGCGCGACGAGGACCGGGCCATGGCCAGCCTGGCTGTGGAGCGGGTGCGCAACGTCGTGCTGCGCATGCACGCGGAGAGTGACTGGCACGAGCTGGTCCGGAGCCTGCGCGACGAACTGCGCCCCCTAGTCGGGGCGGTGGTCGTCAGCGTCGCCATCTTGGACCTGGTGTCCGGGACGACGACGTTCCACTACCCCCAGCCGCCAGAGGGCGGCGTTGCCCACCTGGTGCCGCGCCTCTTCCCGGCCCTGCAGCGCGCCCTGCAGACGGGACTCCCCGCCGTACGCCGCAACCGCGACGAGATGGCCGCGTTCGGCGACAACATCACCCACGCCCAGACCCGCAGCGTGATCGACGTACCTTTCGGCGTCGGCACACTGGGCGTCGGATCGCCGGTGGAAGACGGCTTCGGCGCGCGCGAGGTAGAAATCCTCCAGCGGTTCGCCCAGGTGCTGACCGAGGCGCATCAGCGCCTGGAGGCGATCGCCTGGCGCCGCCGGGCGGAGACCGAGATGGCGCAACAGCGCCTGCGGGCGGTGCAAGTCGACCGCCTGCAAGCCCTGGGCGAGATGGCCACGGGTATTGCCCACGAGATCAACCAGCCGCTGAACGGGATCCGCAGCTTCGCCGATGGCGTGCGCTTGGGTTTGGCGCGCGGTTGGGTGGTGGACGTGGCACGCCTCGGCGAGACCATGTCGGACATTGTCGTCCAGGTCGATCGCATCAGCGACATTATCGACCACATGCGTGTCTTTGCCCGCGGCCAGACCGGCGTGGACCGGATCCGGTTCAACGTTGCGGCGCCGATAACCGGGGCGCTCAAACTGATGGGCGCGCAGTTGCGCGGGAGTGGTATCACCATCGAACAGACGGTTGCCGACGACCTGCCCTGGTGCGAAGGATGGCCGAATGCCATTGAGCAGGTGGTCCTGAATCTGCTCAGCAACGCCCGCGATGCCCTGGAAGAACGGCGGCTCGGGCTGCGCCGCGACGACCCGACGGCGGCGGCCGACTGGTCACCCAAGATCACCATCGGCGCCGCGGCGGCGGCAACGGTCGTTCGCATGTGGGTCGCCGACAACGGCGGCGGCATCAGCAGGGCAGACGAAGCCCGTATCTTCGACCCGTTCTTCACCACCAAGGACATCGGCAAAGGTACTGGACTGGGGCTGGCCATCTCGCGGTCCATTGTCACTGACCGACACGGGGGCCAGATCGAGGTTGACAACCGGCCCGGGGAAGGCGTCACCTTCTACGTTGTGCTACCGGCAGTGTGCGCGTGAGAACGGCGTCGCCAGCGTGGCTCTGACCCGGGTCGTGGCGCAAAGCCATAACTCGGCGGCCATGGCAGCGGCCGCCGGCGCGCGGGCCGGGCGGGTGAGCACAGCGCCGTGATGAACCGCGCGCGCCGGCCCAAGGCGCGGTTAACGAAAGACAGGTGCCACCGTGCGACCGACAGCTCTGGTCACCGGGGCCACGGCGGGTATCGGGCATGCTTTCGCCGACCTGCTGGCCGCCGCGGGTCATGACCTGGTGGTCGTCGCCCGCGATGCCGATCGTCTGGAGCAGGTGGCGCAGCAATGGCGACAGCAATGGGCCGTCGCCGTCACGCCGCTAGTCGCCGACCTGTCCTGCCACGAGGAATGCGCCCGGGTTGAGGCCCGCCTTCGTGAGCCGGAACGCCCCGTGGACGTGCTGATCAACAACGCCGGCTTCGGCCTGCACCAGGGTTTTGCCAGCGGCGACCTGGCCAGCGAGCAAGCGCTGCTGGACGTGCTGGTGCGGGCGGTGATGCGGCTGTCCCACGCGGCGGTCGGCCCCATGTCGCGGCGCGGCCACGGGGCTTTGATCAACGTCAGCAGCGTGGCCGGCTGGTGGCCCCACTCGACCTACTGCGCCGCCAAGGCCTATATCACCTGTTTCAGCCAGGCGTTGCACCGCGAGGTGCGGCCGCGCGGGGTCAACGTCATGGCCCTATGCCCGGGTTTCACCCGCACCGAGTTCCATCGCCGCGGTGGGTACGACACGGCCAGGATCCCGGCCTTCATGTGGCTGAGTGCCGACCGCGTGGTGGCCACGGCCTGGCGCGACGCGGCGCGCGGCAAGTCCGTCAGCGTCCCCGGTGTCCGCTACAAACTGCTGCGTCTATTCCTGCGCGCCTGGTATTGACAAACCGGCCGCGCTGCGGGCGGTCCAGGAACGCATCGCTACGGGCCAGGGCCAAGGACGCGGGGCCGCTACCGCAGCAGCGCCGCGATGGCGGGCGCCAGGGCGTCGGCCATCTTGAAGAAACCCAGGTCATTCGGGTGCACGCCGTCCACCGTGCACTCATCGTAGGCGCGGCCGAGTAGTCGGGTGCCATCGTAGTAGTGGATGTGCGCGTCGCCGCTGGCACGCAGGCGGTCAACAAAGGCGCGCTGATAGGCGCGGCACTGGCGGCCGGCGCGGCCTGTCGCGGGCTCGGAAGACAGGGCTTCTTTGCCGTAGCGGATGCGCGACACTACCAGGATGGGTGTGGCCGGGTGGCGCGAACGCAGCGCGGCAACGAAGCCCGGCAGGGTCAGGTCCATGCGTTCGCCGCTGTTGGCCTGGTAATCCAAGACGAACAGGGCCGGCTCCGTCAGCGTGGCAATCGCCTCGGCGACTTCGGGTTCGCCTTGACCGCTGCCGGAGAAACCCAGGTTGAGCACGGGCACGCGCAGCCGACGCGAAAGGATGTTGGGGTAACAGGCTCCGGGGCGCGAGGCGCAGCCGCCGTGGGTGATCGAGGTGCCGTAGATCACCACTGGCCGGTCGGAGCCCACGGTCGGCGGCGCCACCATGGCGCCTTGGCGCAGACCGATCTGCAGGGCCTCAAGGCCGTTGAAAAGCGGTAGATTGAGGATGAACGAAAGTGGCTGCCGACCGGCGCGCGTCAGCAGCACGCTGGAATACGCCCCCATGCCCGCGGCAAACCGCGTCACCGCATGGAAGCGCTCCTGGCCCGGCGGGCCGAGGTACAGGTCGCAGCCGCTGACGCCGGTCTGCGGCATATGCTCGAATCCGTACGGACTGGCGGCCGGGTGGCAGTCCATGCCAAAGGGTGTGCGCAACTTGACGCGCACCTCGAGCACATCGGTGTCGGAGATGAAGCGTACCTGGCCACCGGCCGTGCACCAGGCCAGCTGATCAACGGCAGCAGGCAGATCGCGCGGCGGCTGCAGCGGCAGGCGGCGCAGGGCCCGGTCGGTCGCCAGCCAGCCGAATCCCGACAGGCACAACGGCGCCTCCCAGGGGTCAAGCCAATGGAGCGCTGCTGCGGAGCTTGCTGCCGGTGCCGCCATCTCGGTTCGCCTTCTGGCCGCGTGCCGGTGGCCCACGCGCCACTCGTCGCTGCCTGGGGGTGGTCCGGAACCATGTTGGTCACGATGGGTGACCCCAAGGGCGCGCCGGCCGCGAGCCCTCGGGCGCGCGTGCGGATCCGGTTCCTGTAGATCGGCACCATCGCGGTTCGCAGGGGGGGCCAAACTAGCCACCCGCGCCCGCCCGGTCAAACCGCCAGTAAGCGGCCGTCGCGTCTCCGAGGGTACGGCGCAGGTCGTCGGTCACGCCGGCGGTGTTCACGGTCCAGACCCACTACTCACCAGCCAGGGAGGGTCAGGTGTCAGAGCCCACGCGTTGCTCCGGAGCCACGTACCCGCTGGTGCTGCTGGCGGCCCTGTCGCCGGTCCTGCTGCTGACGGCCGTCTATGCCCAGGCCGGCCGACTGAACTGGCTGCTTGAGGTCGGGCCGGCATTGCTTGCCTTCGTCGTTCTTGGCCTCACCTACCATCGCCTGCCGCTGTCACGGTTCGCATACACCGCGGTGTGCCTGCACACCCTCGTCCTCGTGTACGGGGGGTACTACACCTATGCCGCGACGCCATTGGGTAACTGGGCCCGCGACGTTTTTGACTTGTCCCGCAATCACTATGACCGCGTCGGCCACCTGGCCTTCGGCCTTTTCCCCGCCTGCATCGTCAAGGAGGTGCTGCTGCGCGTGACGCCTCTGCGCCGCGGCGGGTGGTTGACTTTCCTGGTCCTGAGCGTGATCCTGGCTGCGGCGGCGTTCTACGAGTTCATTGAGTGGGGCTCGACCTACCTGGTGGCACCCGATGTCGGGCAGGCTTTCCTGGGATCGCAGGGCGATGTCTGGGACACCCAATGGGACATGCTCATGGCCTTGATCGGTGCGGCGGTGGGTCTGGCGGCCCTGGGGCCGCTACACGAGCGTTCCCTGGCCCGGCTGATGGCTCGCCTGGGTCGGGTTGGCGCGTGAACCGGAGGAGAGCCGAATGGGCCTGCGGGGAATACGAGTCAGGGCGCCCGTGAGGTGGACGGCAGTGGCCCTGGGTTGCCTGATCGGCGCCGGCGCGCCGGCTGCGGCAAAGGAGATGGCGATGGCACCGGCGGCGTGCACCGAGGTCTTCGGTTTCGGCTTCTGGGGGTTCGAACCACGGCCCTACGATCGGGGGTTGGAGGGACTGCTCGACGACATGCGGCGACGCTCCATGAACGTAATCGTTGCCGGTCCGCAGGTAAGCGGCGAACCGGGTGGTCCCGAGGCGCTCCGCCGCCAGGTGGCGCTGTGCCGCCAGTACGGTGTCTCGGTGCTGCCCTTCCTCGGCGGCGACCTCAACCTGCTGACCGCGGCCACCGAGGCGTTGCGCGACGACCCGGCAGTACTCGGATGGTACATCAAAGACGAGCCGAGCCCCGACTTCCTGCCTGAGTTCCAACGGGCAGCCGCGCAGCTCCAGCGGGTGGCACCTGGGCAGCCGGCCCTGTGTCTGTTCTACCGCCCGGATGCCGCGGCGGTGTTTGCGCCGTTTCAGCCCCTGCTGCTCACTGACTGCTACCCATTGACCTACAACGACGGTGGTACCTCGCTGGGGCCTCACTTCGCCGCGCGCGATTCAACCCTCAAGCTGGACCGGGGCCTGAGTCGCTTCAACATGTGGGGCAATGGCGGCGTGATCGAATGGATGGATCTGTGTCGCGGGCTCTGCGGCGACCAGGCGCACTGGGTTACGCTGCAGATCTTCGAATCGGGCGACGGCCATGTGGTGCGTTGGCGGCAGCCCACCGCAGCCGAATTGCGCCTGCAGACCTGGCAGGCGATCGCTGGCGGCGCCAAAGGCATCAACTACTTCCGCTATGCCTTGCTGGTGGACGATTACGGCGTCCCGCAGGCCGCCCGGCACGGCGAGGGCACGCCGCTGCTGGACGAGATCGGTCGGCTCGGGGCCGAGTTGACGCCCATGGGGCCGTTGCTGATCGATGCTGACGTGGCCGAGCCGGTCTCGGTGTTGACCACGCTGCGACCCACCGCGCCATTGGCGCCGCACGTCGAAGTCCGTCGGCTGCACAGCCGAAGCCGTGCCATCGACTACCTCGTGGTGGTGAACACCGATGTTCTGGTCCGAGCCACGGCGCAGATCAATCTGAGTGCCGCGTGGCTGGCCGGGCGGCAGGTGTACGATCTGCATCGGCTGCAGCCGGCTTCCGTGGAGGAGTGGCCTGGTGCCGTGACCCTCCAGGTGGCGCTGGAACCCGGCGGTGGCGCTCTGTTCGCCCTGGCTAGCCAGGCCGACTGCCCGCTGTTGGCCCAGACCATCCTGCGCGGGCGGGCGGCCAACGAGGCGGCCGTGGTGGATTTGGACTACCGCCTGGCAGAGCGGCTGCGGGTGGAGCTAGGCGCGGTCCAGGCCCTCAGGCTCCAGTACCAGCAGACTCTGGCCGCCGGCGACGGCGCCGCGGCCCTGACGGCCATCCGCCAGGCCGCCGCGGCCCTGCGGCAGGCCATGCAGGCCGACGCCAGCGTCAACGCGGTGCAGACCGACCTGGCGTATGTGCGCCAGGTCCTCTCGCGTCTGGCCGGCGAACCGCTGCAGTTCGACCGTCGCCTCACCCGGGCGTACCAGGGCCTGTGGGAACGGTTCTGGCGTGGCGAAGCCGCTTCGGTACGGGCGACGGCGGCGCAGTTGCGCCGCCTCGTGGCGGTGCTCGAAACCGCGGCGGCCGTCGAGGGAACGGACGGACTGGCCAAGGCCCAGGTGGACGAGACCGCGCTGCGCCGGCTCGAGGCCGCCCTGGCCCCGTAGCGCGGCACTTCTATGCCGGGCGCGCTGTCGCGCTGCCCGTGGTAACGGCGAACCAGCGCGCGCCGCCGGTCCGATGCCCGGGCGTGGTGATGCCGTCCCTGTCGGTACTGCGCACCGCGGACCCGACGCGGCTGCCCACCTTGATCGCGCGGGCACGGCATCCGGACCTCGACTTCGTGGTCGCGCCGCGGCCGGTACTCATCGGACCCCACGGCGATCCGCTGCCTCCCGCCTGGCCGCCGGCGCCGCCGCCGACAAACGAACCGGGGCCGGCGCGAGCGCCGACCCCGGTTGTCCGCACACTGCTGTCTCCGGTGCCGATCAGGCACCGGCCCCACGACGCGCTTAGTAGTGGAACACCAAGCTGTTCACCGGCGCCTTATACCAATTCTTCGATGTCTGCCCATTGGATTCGGCCCAGCTGGCGAAGCCGGGATAGGCCTGCACGATCGAGACGCGCTCCAGCGGGTGGAGGAACTGGGTGTCGCCCAGGACAATCTCCAGACCCCACGGGTGGTAGTTGGCGGTGCGGTAGTAGGAGGTGGCGGCTGGGTTCGAGCGGTCGTCCTGGGTACCGAACAGGCTCAGGTCGGCGGCGGGTGTCGGCGGGTAGTTGGGCAGATGCACCTCGTGCCCCCGGGCATTGGTCAGGAAGATGAAGAACTCGCCATTGACCTCGCCTGCCGCCGCTGCGTGGCTGGTGTTGAAGGTCACCTGGAACCCGATGTGGACCGGGGTGCCGTTCGGCCCTTCACCGTTGTTTTGGTAATAGGTGGGCAGCGAAGCAAAAGCGTCGTCCGTGATGATCACAGTATTGGGTGACTGTGGATCCAGGCGCACGGCCGCGCCGCTGACGCTGGCCACCAGGCCCGGCGCCATGGTCTGGTACCCCGTTGGCGTGGTGGTCGTCGGCTGCAGGAAGCGCATGGCGATGCCGCTGTGATACCCGGCGCCAAGGGCCGAGATGGTCATGTCGACGCTGGCGCTGACCAACCGGTTCTGCACGTCGCGGTGGTACACGATGCGGTGGTGCAGCACGGCGTCGTTGAAGTCGTAGTCGCCCTTGGCCGGCCACATATCCTCGAAGGCGCTGACCGTGTAGCCCTGGCACGGCACCAGGTTGGACAGCACTCGCGTGGGATCGTTGGGGAACTCATCGACGCTGTCGTCCACGCCGTCACCGTCCGAGTCAGGCGGTGGACCGCCGTCGTGCAGGCTGGCCGTAGTGACCTCAACCTCGGTCTCCACCGAGAACTGCTTGGTGCTCGGCAGGCAGACGATCATCACCCGGACGCCCTGTGACCAGGCCGGAGTGACACCGGTGATGGTCACGGCCGTCCAGGACTTGTACTCAGTCGGGCCCGAATCGATGGAGCGCATGGACAGCACGGTTCCCGGTCCATTCTGGTCCAGCGCCGACAGCACGATGTCGGCGCGCAAGCCGTTGTTGGCCGAAGGTTGCCGCAGGTTCAGCGACAAGGTTACCTGTTT
>CAITNQ010000370.1 GCA_903893785.1 uncultured Gemmatimonadota bacterium | reverse complement strand
TGGCGCGGGCCATCCACCGCGCCAGCGGCCGTCCCGGTCCCTTTGTGGCCCAGAACTGCGGCGCGATCCCCTCGACCCTGGCCGAAAGCCTGTTGTTCGGCCACGAACGCGGTGCGTTCACCGGTGCTACCAGCGCCACCCCGGGCCTGTTCGAGCGGGCTGGCGGCGGCACCCTGTTCCTGGACGAGGCGAACTCGCTGCCGTTGGACCTGCAGGCCCGGTTCCTGCGCGTGCTCGAGGACCGGCAGGTGACTCGTCTGGGCGCAGCGCGGGAGCGCCCGATCGATGTGCGGGTCGTCCTGGCCAGCAATGCCGACCTGGCGGCCGAGGTCGCCGCGGGCCGTTTCCGGGCCGATCTACTGTACCGCGTCTCGGGCTTCGCCATGGCCACCCCGCCGCTGCGCGAGCACGCCGAAGACATCCCGGCCCTGGCGGCGCAGTTTGCGCACGACTATGCGATGCGCAACCGCCGTCGTGTACCGCGCTTCACCCCGGCGGCGCTGCGCCTGCTGGCCACCATGGACTGGCCGGGCAATGCCCGGCAGCTCCGCTCGGTGGTCGAGACCGCCGCGGTCAGCAGTGGTGACACCGGCGTCGTCGATGTCGACGCGCTGGCCCTGGCGCCATTGGCGTCGGCCGGCGCGGCGGTGGCGTCGGTGTCGACTCGCGCGGCGTGCGAGCGCGATGCCTTCCGCGGGGCGCTCCTCCGCGCTCTGGCGGCCACTGGTGGTAAGCCCGGCGTGGCGGCTCAGCTCTTGGGCGTACACCGCACCACGGTTCAGCGTTACATGAAGCGCTTCGGTATCAGGGCCAAGGGTGCGGTGGAGGGCACGCCATAGCCATGCGGCTGGCGCGAAGGCGGGTTGCTGCAGCGGCTGCTGCAGCGCTGCACTGCAGGTGCCGCTCTGCAGCGGTGTGTGCACCGGGCTCGGTCTGTTGCGCCAGCTTGTCCGCGGCTGCTGGCGCCCCGATGCTCCGCCCACGGCCAGCCTGTGGTGGCCTGCCCGGGCCGATCCTCCGGGGCGCCGGGGGTTCCGATCGGTGGCCGCCGCCAGGCTCCGGGTGACGGCTGGCCCGCAGTGGCACGTCGGTTGCTCATATGCCTGTCGCCGCACTGGCGGCACTGTGCGGGTGCGCGCGCCATCCCGTTGGCCGGACCGACGGCCAGCGGCGACATGGGGCACGGGACGCCTGGTCGTCGTGGTCGGCGGCTGAGGGCCCCTGTCGCGGCCGCGCCTCGGGTAGCTGCGTTCGCAGCCGCCGTCAGGCGGATGCTCCTGGTGGGCGCCGGCCGGGCCGGCGGAGGGAGGTGCATGCTCGATCAACTGCGTAAGCTGCGTTTCGCCCGTTTCCGGATGGAACTGGAAGCGTGCGAGGCTCTACAGCTGCCGCCGTACAAGGGCGCCACGCTGCGCGGGGCCTTCGGCAGCACGTTCAAGCGCGTGGTGTGCGTGCGCCGTGACGGTCAGTGCGCCGGCTGTCTGGTACGCGCGCACTGTGCCTACTCGTATGTGTTCGAAACCCCGGCGGCAGACAGTGAGGCGGATCTGGCTCGCCACTACACCTTCGCGCCTCATCCCTTCGTCATGGAGCCGCCGGAGGAGGCCCGGGTGGCCTACGGCGCCGGCGAGCGGCTCAGCCTCGGTCTGGTGCTGATCGGCCGGGCCATCGACTACCTGCCCTACTTCATCCATGCCTTGGACGAGATGGGTCAGCGTGGGTTGGGTCACGGGCGCGGCAAGGCGCGGTTGGCTCGCGTCTGGACCCCGGCGGCGATGCCCGCCGGGGAAACAGCCATCTACGCGGCGGCGGACGCACAGCTGCAGACGGGTTCGCCTGTTTACCATGGACCCCGGCAGGTGCCCGTGACCGGCGGTGCATTGCGCCTGCGCCTGGCCACACCGACCCGGCTGAAGGACGAAGGCCGCTTGACGCCCGGGGTTGATTTCCCCCTGCTGGTCCGTTCCCTGTTGCGGCGCACATCCGAGTTGGCCCGCATCCACTGCCAGGCCCCCCTCGAGCTTGATTACCGCGGGTGGATCGAGCGGGCCCGCACGGTGCGGCCGCTGGAGGCGGCCCTGCACTGGCACGACTGGGAGCGTTACTCGCGTCGGCAGGAAACGCGGATGAAAATGGGCGGCGTAGTGGGGCGCGTGGCCTTCGCCGGCGACGTGGAGCCGTTCATGCCGCTGGTGGCGTTGGGGCAGGATCTGCATGTGGGCAAGGGGACATCGTTCGGTTTGGGCCGGTACGAAATCACTACAGGAGAGTAGACGATGGCCTATGACCAGGCGCTGGTGCTGGGGGCGCTGCTTCATGACATCGGCAAGTTCGAGTTCCGCACCGTCGAGCGCGGGGCCGCACACACCACCTATGGCGACTATTTCGTTGCCGAGTACCTGAGTCGTTACGCCTGCCTCAAACCGGTGCTGGAGCGGATTCGGCGGTTGGTCTCACACCACCACGATGGCGAGGCCGCCGACGCCTTCCTGCGCGAGGCCGATGGGTTGGCCGCTGCCGACCGCATCGGCGATACCAGTTGCCAGACGCGCCGGTCCCTGGTCAGTGTGCTGGCCGCCATCGACGTGGGCCGGGGTGCACCGCCTGCCAGTGTGTTTCGTTACAAGCCCGGTCCGCTGGCGAGCGGCGACCCCTTTCCAGCGGCGGCACTGCCAGGCAACGTGCAGGCCTGGCGGCCTGATGAACGCCAGATGGTTGACGAGCACCGCACCGCCTGGCAGCTCTTCTGTGCCGACATGGCGCAGTTGCCGGACACCTCCCTGCGCGCCTG
>CAITNQ010000369.1 GCA_903893785.1 uncultured Gemmatimonadota bacterium | reverse complement strand
GTAGTACGCGTCCTGCCCGGCGATGAACAACTCCACGTCATTGTTCGTGTATATGGGGGCGTCCCGTTCGGTCAGCGTTGCCTCGACGAAGGGCTCCTCGATCCAGTAGCCGACGTAGAGGTACTGATCGTCCCACAGAACTGCGGCCCGCGTGTCGTGAATGCCGGGATGGCCGTTCACCAGATCGCTGAAACGCGGTGACCTGGGGGCGGCCAGCCAAGACGCTTCGTCCAGTTTGCCGTCCACCTGGATGGGGCCGCAGGCCCGGTACGCGGTGTAGTGGGCGATCTTGTCTGCAGGCCAGGGGAACGGCCAGGGGTTGGCCATGGGATGGTCTTTCTGCGCCGCGCCCGCCCCAGCGAGCAGCAGCGCGATGAGAGTAAGAGCCCGGGTGCGCATGGCGACCGACTCCAGGAGAGGCGACACGTCGATCCGTGTCAGTGGGTACCGGGGAACTCAGGTGCCATACACGACGCCCCCCACGCCGCGGCTGAACCGCGGTCGCGGGGGGCGATGGATCACCGTTGGGGGCGCCAGGCTGCCGCCGCGCCAGGCGCCGCATCGGTACCGGTCCCGGGCGTCACGGCGGGCCTGCGAACCGGCCGCCTACATGCGGTACGATAGCGTCAGACCGGCGATGTTGGCGGCGCCGGTGTAGTCGCCCACCGGAATTGCGCTGGGGCCGCGCCAACTGGAGGTAACCGTCCGGTCCTTGATGAACAGGTGGCAATAGGCCAGGTCGATGGTCGCCTTGCCCATGGTCACGCCGTAGCCCAGGGTGATGCCATTGCGGTCATTGGTCGGCAGTTCGGGACCGACCGATTCGTCGGGGATGGGTTCCTGGTCGAAGAGATAGCCCAGACGCAGCGCCTGGCCCTGGGCGACAGCGTATTCGCCGCCGACGCGGATGGCGATGGCGTTCTCCCAGTCACGCGGATTCGACGAATGCCCCGGGAAGTAAGCGGTGCTGTCGCCAAAGGTGAAGTCCAGGTTCTTGTACGTGTTCCAGCGATTCCAGTTGAAGTCGCCGGTGAGGACAACCTTCGCCGCGGGCTGGAAGCAGACGCCCAGGCCGTACACGTCCGGCAGGTTGACCGTGGTCGAACCTGTGGTGGACACGTCCTGCCATTTGGGGAACGCCGGATTCAGGGTGTTCACGGCGGTGGTGAACTTGGTCAGGGTGTCGGGTATGTCGACCGTCACATCGCCCTCAACCTTGAGCGTCACGCCTTTGCGGAAGGTCGCGCCCACCTGCAGCCGGTCGTTGATCTTGCCCAGCACGCCGACGTTGAAGCTGATGCCCTGGTCGGTGGCGTCGGCCACCTCCATGACCCCGTCGAAGGCCGGGTTCTCGTTCATCGAAACCGGATTGCCGGGGCTGGCGGCGCTACCCACCAGACGGGTGCTCAGCAACGTCATCAGGGTCGCGTTGCCGGCCCGCTGCTGCGCGGCGGCGGTCTGCAGCAGCGAACCACCGTAGTTGATGTGTTGGCCCAGTTTGGCCTTGCCGTACACATACTGAACGCCGGCGCCCACCGAGATGGCCGGGGTGGCTTGATACGCCAGGTACGGACCGGCATAGACGGTGGTCAGCGAGATATTGGTGGTCATGTAACGCTGCGGGCCCTTGCTGGCATAATCGCTGCGCAGGCCATAGGGGGCGGTGATGCCCACACCCAGGGATAGTTTGCCGTCGTCGCCGCCCAGGCGCTGACCGTATCCCAGGGCCGGAACTGGTACCAGGTCGTCCTTGGTTTTGGCGGCCGCGAACTGGACGGTCGAGGCACTGTCGACGCTGTAGAGCCCGCCTGCTGGGGTGGTCTTGGCGGGTTTGCGGACGTACTTCGCAGTCGGTGAGATGCCGGCTACCCCCAGGTACAGGTTGCGCCCCTCAAGTTGCGTCAACCCGGCTGGGTTGTGGTACATGGCCGACAGGTCGTTGGCGCGGCCGATATAGCCCATGCCCAGGGCCATCGAGGCCGCCCCCTGCTCAGGGACCTGGAACCCGGCCCCGAACCCCGCCGAGGCCGTCAGCCCCACGATGGCCAGGCCTCCCACCATGCTCCGTAGCGCGCTGCGCATGTCCATCCCTCCCATGGTCACTGCGCGGGACCTGCGGCCCCGCGACGGCGGTACCCGCCCGCGACTGCGGGCCGTGCAGGTGATACGGTAAGGAACACCCTGCCGGCGATCAAGCGATAACGAAGGCCATGGTGGCCTGGGTGCGGGCGCGTCGTGGGTCCACCGACGGCCGCGATCGATCTGTGCCGCGCCGCGCGGCGCGCCGCGACAGCCTGCCTCAGGCGTCGAGGCAGCCGAGGGGGTGCCGGCCGGCGCAGGTTTCCAGGTCTGCAGCGAGGGCCAGGACATCCGCCTCGCGGGTCGACCAGGAACACATGAAGCGCGCCCCGCCGACGCCGATGAAGGTGTAGAAGTGCCAGCCGCAGTCGCGCAGCGCCGCAATGGCCGCCGGCGACATCTGTACGAAGACCGAGTTGGCCTGCCGCGGGAACATTAGGCGCACCCCGGGCATGGTGGCAACGCGTTCGGCCAGCAGCGCGGCGCACTGGTTGGCGTGGCGGGCATGCTGCAACCACGCGTCAGCGCGCAGCAGCCCCACCCACTGGGCGGCCAGGAAGCGCATCTTCGAGGCCAGCTGCCCGGCTTGTTTGCAGCGGAAGGCAAACTCCTCGGCGGCGGCCAGATCGAAGAAGATAACCGCTTCGCCCACGGACAAGCCGTTCTTGGAGCCGCCAAAGCACAGGACATCGATGCCACTGTCCTGCGCCACGGCGCGCGGCTTGACCTCGAGCGACGCGATCGCGTTGGCCAGACGGGCGCCGTCCATGTGCAGCTTGAGGCGGTGGCGGACCGCTACCGCCTGGATCGCCTGCAGTTCGGCGGGGGTGTACACGGTGCCCATCTCGGTCGCCTGGGTGATGCTGACGACGCGCGGCTTGGGGTAGTGAATGTCGGAACGGCGGGTCACCAGGTCGCCGATGCTGGCCGGGTCCATCTTGCCGTTGGCGCCTTGGGCCAGCAGCAGCTTGGAGCCGTGGGAGAAGAACTCGGGGGCGCCGCACTCATCGGTTTCCACGTGGGCGTGCTCGTGGCATATGCGGCTGTGGTACGACTGGCCCAGGGCGGCCAGCGCCAGTGAGTTGGCGGCCGTGCCGTTGAACACGAAATACACCTCGCAGTCGCACTCGAACAGGGAGCGGAACAGGTCACAGGCCTCCGCCGTCCAGCGGTCGTCGCCATAGGAGTACTCGTACCCGTCGTTGGCCTGTTGCAGGGCGGTCAGGGCCTCGGGGCAGATGCCGGCGTAGTTGTCGCTGGCAAAGTGCAGGCGGTGCGCGTGCGTGGTCATAGAACCTCCGGTTGGCGGCCCAAGGGTCGTTCTCCCTGGCGTGAGATGTCGGTAGTCTGCGTCGGTCCCCGGCTTGGTCGCCGCGGCGGCTGGCTTGTCAGAGCGCCGTGAGGGGCTTCGCGGGTGCCGGCCGGTGGGCGGCCCGCCGCAGAGAGACGGTCGCCGACGAGCGGCGGCCGAGCCCTGCTACAACACGCCGTACCAACCGTACTGGTTCTCGGGAACCAGCACCAGGTTGCCGCGGGCAGCGGGGTACCACGTGTCCACGTTGAGTTGCCGGTGCTCGTCCACAGCCTGCACGTGGACGTAGTAGAGGTAGTTGCCCTCGGGCGGCGTGAAGACCAGTTGGGTCGCCGTGGTGGTTGCCGCGAGAACGCTCTGGGTTCCCTGCCGGTCAGCCCAGACCCGCACGCGGTATTCCACGGGCCCGCCGCCGCGCCGGATCGACTCACACCAACGCACGCGTACTGCCCCGGTACCGTGGCGGGCGGCCGGGAGCACCGTGGGGAGCGTCGGGGGATGGTCCATCGCCGCCCCCAGGTAGTACGAGTAGAATGGCTCTGAACCCCACGGGCCGAAGCAATAACCCAGGACCTGATACCCGTCCTCGCTGCGCAGCAGTTCCTCGTCGTAGGCGAAGCACGACTGCGGCCAGGCGTCTGCCCAGTAAGGTTCGCGCTGCAAGTCTGCCACCGCCAGCACCAGCCCATCGCGGCTGGGTTGGCAGGCGCCGAAGAACAGGGCATCCACCACGTGCCAGGCGCCGTCGTAGTGGGCTTCGGCCACGGTGTGGTGGCACAGGTCGACCCGGCGCGCTTCGATGCCGGCCGCGCCCAGCAGCGCCAGCGTCACCGCCACGCCCTGACCACAGCGGCCGTCGTGGGCTTCGAGAATGGCGATTGGGTTACCGCTGGACAGGGCCTGGATGGGGTTGTAGTACAGCGCCTGCTGCACGAAATCCGCCACGCGCGCCACGCGGGCAGCGTCTCCCTGAATGCCGTCCAGCAGATCGTCGGCCAGCTGCGACCAGTAGCGCTGAGGAGCCGTGCGATGGGCGCGGCGCTCCAGCTCCGCGGCGTTTCCGGGAGGGTATTGAGTGGCGCCGCCACGCAGGTTGCGGACCGGTGGCGACCATCGCGGTTCGGGCAGGTACACCGAGCGGTCCGCCGGGTACCCCCGGCGCCATCGCCGTAGGTGCGCGGAACGGTCCCAATTGAGGTCATGGCGTCCGAATGCGGGCTCCTGGGCGGGTTGGCTCTGGAGCACGAACCAGGTACCCCTCGGCGCCGGCGGTTCCCCCGGCTCAGTCACCGGGGCGACGACACCCGTGACCGCGAACTGGCGCCCGTCCGACCAGCCGGGACCCAGCACGGGCACACCATCGGGTTGGGGTGGGGCCACCAGCCAATCGAATCCGCCGCCCTCAGGATCAAACACCAGCAATCGGTCAAGGCCGCCGGCCGCGCGATCGGCACCTTGTCGAGGGCGGTCCGCGGCGGCCGCGTGGCACTGGACGTCCCCATTCTGGGCCGTGTGGGCGGCGGCGGCGGTCAACCGGAAATACCCACGCCCGCCGCAGCCGAAACCCGTGCCGATCCCACGCCACGGGGCACCCAGATCCGGAACGGGTACGGGTTCCAGCCACCGTTGGCGGTCCAGACCCAGCGGCAGCAGACGCCCCGACGCCGTGTCGGCGACCCACAGGAGCCCTTGGTGCTCGAATCGGCCGGTGGGCATCGCCGCGGGCCACGGCAGCGCCTCGGGGGGCGCGAAGCGCTCGGTGGCTGGGTCGAGGCGCACTATTCGGGCGGGCTCCACCATGGTCAGATACACGTGCCCGTCACGCGCCCACGATGCTGTGGCCCAGGCGCCGCTGCAGGGCGAGTGCAGCACGCGGGGCGCCGCGTCTGGTGCGTCCAACTTGAGCACCTGCCCCGTATCGCGGTCGAACAGCAGCAGGCACTCACCGCCGGGCGATGCCGCGCCGTCTGTCACCTGAGTCACCGGCCGTGGCAGGGGCTGCCGGCAACTGGTACCCGTGTCCGGGTCAACGACCACGTAATACGGGCGTGGCCCCAGAATCACCACCAGACGTCCGCACCAGGCCAACACGCGGGTGGCCTGGCGCCCGCCCATGTCCGCGATGGCCAGTTGGCGCCACCGTGCCGTGGCCAGGTGGTGGCCCCACAGGCGATTGGCGGCGCCGCTGTACCACAGCCAGCCCTGTGCGTCCACGTCGCCGCCGCCGCTATGCTCGCCGTCGACTTCGTCGTGCCGGTACAGCCAACTCTCCGGTCCCACCCGTGCCCTCCACGATGCGCTGCCGCATTCCAAATAACACCCGTGCGCGGCGGGTTGGCCAGCCTGACCGGGTGCCATGGCCTCGCCGCCGGCGCCGCTAAGCCTATCTTTGCCCCTCGGGGCGCCGGGAGCGGGTCCGGGTCCGCCACCGCCCACTGCCAACCGGGAGGCCCATGAGCCGCGACACGTTCCTCGTCCTGCTTGCCTTCGCCATGGACAGCTGTGCGGGTCTGATCGGGCTCTGCGTGCCCCTGGTGGGGGCTCGCATCGGGGCTGACTACGGCGCTCTGGGCGCCATCGGGGCCTGTGGGTCGGTGGCCTACACCGTGGGCTGCCTGTTCACCGGGCGTCTGGCCGATCGCATCGGGTACCGCCGGGTGATGACCCTCGCCAGCCTCGGGTCCCTGCTGGTGTTTGCCGCCTATCTGGCCGTGACCCAGGTCTGGCATCTGTTCGCCATCGCCGTGATCGGCGGGACGGCCACGTCGGGGTTCTGGCCGTCGCTGCAGGCCTGGCTGGGGCAGGGACACGACCGTCACGGCCTGCTGCGGGCCGTGGGACGCTTCAACGTCGCGTGGTCGCTCGGTTTCCTGGTCGGGCCGGCGCTGGGCGGTTACCTGTATGCGGCCGCATCGGCCTACGTCTTCGTTGCCGCGGCGGCATGTGTGACGCTCATCCTGCTGGCCCTGTTGGCCATGCCGGTGCACGAACCCGGTCGCCACGCCGGCGGCGCCGTGGACGCTACCCCGGCCGCGGCGCGCCGTTTCCTCCCCGTCGCCTGGGTCGCGAACTTCGCCACCTTCTTCGCCAGCGGTACGGTCCGTTCGCTCTTCCCCAAATTCGCCACCGAGGAGGTGGGCGTGGCGCCCGAGACTCTGGGGTGGCTGGTCTCGCTGATCGGTCTGGCGCAGGCATTGGCTTTCCTGGCCTTTGCGACCAGCGACCGCTGGCAGTTCCGCCTCGGTCCGCTGGTGGCCGTGCAGGCACTGGCCGCTGTCGGCCTTACGTCCCTGGCCTGGGGAACCTCGCCCATGGCTTTTGCCGCCGGCCTGCTCGTCCAGGGCCTGCTGGTCGGCGCCACCTTCACCGCCAGCATCTTCTACAGCCTGCACGCGGAAGGCCCCGGCGGCCGTCGAACCGGATTCCACGAAGCCATCGTGGGCAGCGGCTTTCTGGCCGGGCCGTTGGTCGGTGGCCTGGTCGCCGACGCTTGGGGACCGCGCAGCCCCTACCTGGTTGCCGCGGTCGTCGTCGCGGCCGCCACCGCCGTGGAGGCCGCAATGCTGTGGCGCGGCCGCGTTGCGCCGGCGGTGCCGAAGACCTGAGCGTCAGCGGGGTGCGGTCCTCGCTGGGTGTGCGTGGCCGGCCCCGAGTTGGCCGGCGTGTTCGCCAACTGTAGATTACGCTTGAGTTGGGGTGGTATCGCCGCGGGTGGGCTCTGCCCCGACAGCCGCCGGGCGGCTGCGCGGCTCGGCCAAGGAGAAAAGCGCATGATGAGGCTGGCGGCCGTCGTCGGCCTGATGTGGGTCTGGACGAGCCTGGCCGGGGCGCAAGGCCTGCCGGTGGCAGTCCCAGAGGAAGTGGGGCTGTCGGCGGCCCGCCTGCAGCGCCTCGATGGGCTGCTGACGGAAGCGGTTGACAAGGAACAGATACCCGGCGTCGTCATGCTCGTCGCCCGGCACGGGCAGGTGGTGTACCACAACGCTTTCGGCATGCTGGACATGGAGACCGAAGAGCGCATGCGCGTGGACGCGCTCTTCCGCATTGCGGCCATGTCCAAACCCCTGACCACTGTGGCGGCCATGCTGTTGTATGAGGAGGGCCGCTTCCTGCTCAACGATCCGGTATCGCTGTACCTGCCCGAGTACTCCCGCATGGAGGTGATCGACCCGCAGGGCAGCGGTGTACAGCCGGCGCGGCGGCCGATCACCATCCGGCACCTCCTCAACCACACCTCGGGGTTGACCTATGGCGAGGGGCCCCTGGCCGAGTTGTACGAGCGCGCCGGCATCAGTGTGGGGTTGGGGCCGGCAGCCGGCACTGTCGGCGACATGGTGTCGCGGCTGGCCCGGCTGCCGCTGATCAACCATCCCGGGGAGGAGTTCCACTACGGGTTGTCTACCGATGTCCTGGGACGGCTGGTGGAGGTCCTGTCGGGCAGCGATCTGGACGAGTTTGTCGAGTCGCGCATTCTGGAACCGCTCGAGATGACCGACACCTATTTCCAGATACCGCGCGACAAGTACGCACGCCTGGCCATCACCTACATTGCCGACGGTCAGGGCCGGTTGACGCGTGAACCCGTCGACCTTTCGTACTTGCTCGATCAGGATTACTACTCCGGCGGCAACGGCATGGTCTCCACGGCCTCAGACTATCTGCGGTTCTGCCAGATGATCCTCAACCGCGGCGAGCTCGACGGCGTGCGCCTGCTCAGCCGCAAGACGGTTGAGTTGATGACCACCAACTCGATCGGCAACCTGTACGCGCCCTTCCGCGCCAACACGGGCGACAAGTTCGGCTACGGTTTCGGCATCCGGACGGAGCGCGGTCCCTATGACGAGATCGAGTCCATCGGCACGCTCGGTTGGGACGGCGCTCTGTACACGCGGTTCTGGATCGATCCCGAGGAGGACCTGATCGGCGTCTTCATGGCCCAGAGCAGGGGCAGTTGGCGCACGGATCTGTTGGGCAAGGCGCGCGTGCTGGTGTACCAGGCCATCGTTGACTGACGGGATCGCCGGTACCCGCGGGCATGGCGCGGTCGAGGCGCGACCGGCAGCAGGTGAGACCGTCGTCCGACCGGATCCGCCGGGGGGCGGCCTGAGCGCGGCAGCCGACACGGGCAACGGTAGCAGGTGAGACCGTCGTCCGACCGGATCCGCCGCGGGTCGGTCTGAGCGCGGCAGCCGACGCGGGCAACGGCAGCAGGTGAGACCGTCGTCCGACCCAGTCCGTTCGAGCACCGGCCCCATCCCGCAGCGCGCGCGGCGCCAGCACAGAGCGGTCCGGCCCTGGGCCGGACCGCTCTGTATGCTTGGACTTGAGTGCGTCGGGGTGGCTGTCCTGCCGGCCGCCCCGACCGGCACCGCGATCTTTACTTGGCCAACCCCAGGTGTCGGCGGAAGAACGCTTCGGAACGGTTGCCGCCCCAGCCATGCTCACCCGTGTGCAGGTCCAGCTCAAGGTGATCGCTGGCCTCGGCAGCGCGGTAGATGGACTCCACCTGGTGGTAGCAGGCAATGGCCGAGTCCAGGCGGAAGCAGGTGTCATGCATGCCGATGTCCACCAACAGCGGCCGCGGCGCCAACAAACCCTGAAGGTCGGGCAGGTCGACCAACTGGAACAGACCCGGGGCCACCTGCATGCCGCAGTAGTTGTTGTCGCGCACACCGAAGGCCGCGAACAGGTCACTGTAGCAGATGATCTCCACCGCACGGAAGCGGTCGTCGCACAGCGCCATCCACACCGTCATCGTGCCGCCGCCGCTCAGTCCCATGACGCCCAGTCGCGAGCCGTCGACCTGCGGCAACTGGGCCACGACATCGGTGGCGGCTTTGCCGTGGGCAACGTTGATGGACAGCGAAGTCATACCCAGCATGGTGGCGTGCAGGTACAGCAGGTTGCACCAGTCCCGTCCGCCCGTACCGGCCCAGTGGTTGGGCTTGCGGTTGTCGTTGCGCTCGCCGAAACCGATCCAGTCGATCGCATAGGTGACGAACCCGTGCTCGGCCATCACCTGGCCATAGTTGTAGCGGTGGGTCTCGACCGCCTGGCGCAACTCCGCCGATGACTGGTTGCCCATCACCGGTTCCTTGCCGAACGGCCCGTGGCCGTGGCAGCACAGGATCGCCGGGCGCCGTTCCCCGGGCGCCAGATCACGGGGGATGTTGACCAGCAGTACCGCCGCCATGTGCTGTTGAACATTGATGATCCAGCGCTGCCGGATCAGCCCGTGTTCCTCCCACTGGGCCACCAACTCGGGGTCGGCGCTGGCCGCCGGAGGCGGTGGGTTCCCCAGGGTGGCCAGCACCCGCGGCAGCGACGCCTGCTTCCAGTCGCGGAAGTCGTCGCGGCTGTGGCCGGCGAAGCGGCATTCGGGACAGTGATCGGCCACCAGGTCCATAAACATCTGCTGCGGGCTCAGATTCCTTTCGGGCATGTCTTCCTTCCCCTTCGGATGGGGCGGTCCGGGCGTGGTTAGGGTGCTGGCGCCGCGGCGCGGCCCAAGCCTCAGGCGCCGTAGCGGTGACGGTGGATGATCTCGTCCTGAGTGGCACGCGACAGCGAGACGAACCGGGCGGAGAAACCGGAAACCCGCACCACCAGGTCCTGGTGGTCTTCCGGGTGCTCTTGGGCTGCCAACAGACGTGCCGTGTCGATCACGTTGCCCTGGAAAATGTGTCCCCCTTGCTGCGCGAACGTGGCCAGCAGCGGGCGGACCGTGTCGCGGGCGGCCCAGCCCGGGTCCAGATCCCACATCATGGCGCCGCCGCCGGCGACGCGATGTAGCGACAGGCGCGTGGCCGAATGGATCGCGGCCGTGATACCTTCGACGGCCGAACCGCTCTGGGGCGACAGGCCATGGGCCAGCGGCCGCCCGGCGCGCCGCCCGTCCGGGGTGGCGCCCACCTGCTTGCCGTACTCGACCACCCAGACGAAGCCCAGGATCACCGGGACGATTCGCCCGCCGTGGCGTGCCTGGTGCCGTTCGAGGCCGTCGATGAACGAGCCCAACACGCGGTCCACCATGGCGTCCGCAGGCGGGTGGTCGGCCCCGTACCGCGGCAGGCTGACCAGATACTGTCGCAGGGGTTCATGGCCGACGAAGTCAGCCCGCAAAGCCGCCAGCATTTCGGCCCCCGAGCAGCGCTGGTCAACGAACACTGCCTGCCGCAGCGCCGCCAGACTGTCGCCCACATTGGGTATGCCCACGCCGCTGCCGCCATAGTGATTGTAACGCGCTCCGCCCGCGTTGATCGAGCGGCCGCGCTCGAGACAGTCGTGGGTCATGGTGGACAGCAGGAACGACGGCCGGTACCGGGCGTAGCATTCCTGCCACAGGTCGAGGCGGTGGCCCAGGATAGCCAATTCACGGTGCAACTCGGTCTCGAAGGCGGCGTACAGCTCCTCGAAGCTGGCATAGTCGGCCAGGGTCCGCGTCAGGTGCGGGAAAGCCTGCTCGCCGGTCTGCAGCAGATGGCCACCGTTGAGCACCAGCTCCAGCGTCCGGGCCACATTGTGGGCAAACGAGAACAGGAGGTCGCTGTTGCAGCCCTGGGGCGATACCTCCATGCAGCCGCCTGCCGTCCAGTGGCGGGCGTCGGGCAGGTCCACCCCGCCTCGATGCAGGGCCTCGACCATGGCCTCGTCACCGTAAACCTGGGCGCGGTTGCCGCTCTCCAGCACATAGCGCACGGTCAGATCCACGAAGCGGTCGGGCGCGCCTTCCGGCAGGCGCACATAGACCGATGGATGCGTCTGCTTCAGTTCGGTGATCACCTCCAGGACAAGGCACGACAGCGGCGTGACGGCAAGCGTGCCGTCGGGGTTACGCCCTCCGACCGGGAGCGCCTCGACCCAGCCGTCGTGGGGCGCAATGCGTTCATGGAGCTTGATGAACAGCTCGGTGAGCAGTTCCCGCGCTGCCTCCATCGAGGTGCGGCCGGCCTGTAGATCGCGTTCCAGGTACGGCCACAGGTAGTAGTCCAGGCGGCCCGGCCCATTGCCTCCGAAAGGGTTCTCGTACATCACGGCCAGGTGCTGGAACCAGAAGGCCTGGACGGCTTGGCGGAAGGTCGTGGCCGGTTGGCGCGGGACGCGACGGCAGACGGCGGCCATGTCCAGCAGCTCACGGCGCCGCACGACATCGGCCTCGGTGGTGGCCATGGTTTCCAGGGCCGTTACATGGCGCTCCACCCACGCCAGCAGGCCCTCCAGAACGATCGTCGTCGCTGCGTAGAACTCGGCCGCCGCCGGGTCGCGGGCCGTGGTGGCATGGTCGCTGACCTGCTGCAGCATGCCCTCCACACCCAGTTCGAGCAGGCGGCCGAAGTCCCAGCAGATATGCCCCGGGAACGCGCCATCACCGAAGTAGCGCGCGTACGCCTCGTTCTCCGGAAGCGCCGCGCTCACCCGCTGGCGCGCCTGAGCGGCGACCGAATACTCAGTCCAGTCAGGGTGGGTCGAACTGCCGTTCAGTTCAGGACACCCGGAGCCCGGGCAGCACTGGAAGATCTGTCCGGCCAGCCGCGTCAAGGGATGGATCAGCACCGGCTCGTGGAGCAGTGCGTGGGCCAGTGAACGCGCCTGGCGCTCGGCCAGCGGTCGAGCCGCGTACAGGCCGAAAAACGCCGCGGTCCAGTGTTCCTCCTTGGGGCTGCTCTGGGGGGCGAATCCCCGGGCATAGGCCTGCTCGCGGAAGCTCTGCAGTCTCTCGTTCATCAGCCCTCCACGGGCGGCATGGGAGCCGGGCGGCGGCCGGGGGCAGGGCGGCCCGTGCTGAACCCCCGGGGCCAGCGGCTCAGAAGGTGTAGTCGATGGACCAGTTCAGCTGCTGTCCCGGGGCCACCAGACGTTCGAGGAAGGGCTCCCACGAGAAGGTGCGTCCGTTGCCCCAGATCGGCAGGTACGAGGGCACCCAGCTGCAATGGGCCACCACCAGGCCCAGCTGCGGGTGGCGCTGGGTGACCACCAGTGGTGCCTGCGCCTGGTGGTCTACGGGCTGATAGTGGCCGTCGGACCAGGGCCAGCCCTGCCGACGCACGAAGCCATTGGGCCCCACCGCATAGCCCGCGTTGTCGGGCAGCGATACCGGCATGTTGAAACGGCACAACTCGTCGGTGTCCGGCTGCGGGAAGAACGGATGGGGGAACCAGGTCACCGGCGTCAGCCGTTTGCCGACGTTGCGCAACCGGGTGCTCGAAGTGACCGTGCGGTCGTGGAGCGTCACCTGGCGCTCCAACTCGACCGCAAAGGGGCTGTGTACCTGGCGCGTACGCAGCGCAATGGCATCTGTCCGGCGGTCCACCTCCCAGGTGCAGTACTCGCGCACCTGATTCTGCTGCAGATCGCAGCGACCGATGCCAATGACCATGGCCTCGGCACTGGTCGACTCCGGATCGCGCAGCGGGCTCAGGTTGAACGCGTCCGGGATGCCCTGGCCATCGAACCAGTTGAAGGTGTCGGGGTACGTAGGGCCCGACATGACCTCGCCGTGGCGTATGTCGAGGACCTGGAAGATGAACCCACCGGTGCAATACCGCGTGCCGAAACACTGCCGGTCAGCTACCGGATCGAGAACGCATACCTGCAGGGAGTCGCTCTTGAGGGCGAACAATCAGATGACCTCGCGTGAGTCGCGCCCGGGCAGGCGCGGGAAGGCGGCGTGGGGTTCGGTCTGGTACCAGTAGACGGTGGCGGCGATATCGTCCTGGAGCGGCAGATAGCGGCCTTCGCTGCGCCAGCCGATGGCCTGCATCTGTACCTTCAGTTCCGCTTTGAAGAACACCGGGTCCTGCACATGGAAACGGTACAGCGTCATCCGCGCCCCGACTTCGCCGGACTTGCCCCGCACCTGCAGGAAACCCATGTACGGCGAGGAGTAATCCTCGCCGCCAAAGCCCCAGGCACCACCGAAGTAGTCCTCGGTCCCGGTGCCGCAGATGGTCGGGAACGCGCCGTCGCCGTCCAGGTACATCTTGATCTCGCCTTCGCCCCACCAACCCGCATTGTTCTGTTGCCAGGCCATGAAGGTGCCCACGTACTGCCCTTGGCCCCGGATGCCGTCGACCATGGTGAAGTCCGTGCCGTAGGCCAGGGGGTTGCTGCGACGCCACTGGGCATGCAGGTAGAGCGCGTCGTCGGCGACCGGCTCGAGAGTGTAGTTGATGGTATAGAAGAAGTGTGCCAGGTCGTTGGGCGATGCGTTCTCCACCTCGATGCGGGCGTGGCGTCGGAACGGCATGGGGAAGTAACAGTTCATGCCGCCGCTGGGATTGACGTTCAGGGGCAGTGACATGACGCGCTGGCGGGCATTCCAGGCGTTGGCGAAGAAGTCGCCGATGGGCGTCTCGATGGACGGCGTGGGTTCGTCGTCCCACCACACGCGCAACACCACGTCCCGGTAGAAGCGCGGGTCCAGGGTCACCCAGATGTGGCGGATCACCCCGGGCCCGGCGTTGTCCATCAGCGTGGCGGTGGCGCCGGCGGGCAAGGGCAGGCACGGCGACAGTTTCCAACCTTGTCCCAGATCCCTGGCCGCCTGGGCGCAGCCCTGGTGCAGGGAGGTTTCGGCGGTGGCCATGCCGCCGCGGCCCCGCTCGCCCCGGTAGTTCTCCGCCGAGAGCGAACGCGATTCGGCCTGGCGTTGACGGAACAGGTTCGACAGGTTGATGTCCACGGGTGTCCTCCTTGGCAGCGTCAACGGCGTCGGGCGCGTCGCCGGGGGTTCCCGGCCATCCAGCGGCGGGTGGGGGCGGCGATCAGGGCTAAATCTACCGCCCGTGCCGGCCGGACAACAGGGGCGTGGCCCTGGCTCGAGCGGCCGGCCGGCGGCGGATGCCGGCGACCCGCCTGTGTCTGCCGTCCGGCGCGGCGGCGGGCCGTCATCAGGGCAGGGCTTGGGCTGCCGCCGCCGTCTTGACCCCCTCGGGGACCGCCGCTACATTCCGGCCGGTTGGCTGGTATGCGTCCTGGCGAGGAGTGAACTGACGTGCCCTGGCGGTTTTCGCCCGACTGCGTGAGACGGAAGGCGCGTTGGTGAACGCCTCGCGGGCAGGAGTGCGGCCGGGGCCGCCGACCGGACCGGGTCAGTGTCGGCGCCGCGGCGGGTGGCTGGCGCTGGTCGCCGCGGCAGCCCTGCTGGCGTGCCGGCCCGAGCGTGGCGAGGTGCTCGCGCCAGGCGTGTATCACCACCGGCTGCAAGTCGCCGAAGGCCCGTGGCTGATCCATCTGCTGGAGATCGACCTGCCCCAGGCATGGCGGGAGGGGGTGCGGTTGCGCCCCGCGGTGGCGCCGGACGGGGGCCTGGCCAAGACGTCGGTGTTGGCCGCCGGGGCCCTGGCCGCGATCAATGGCGACTACTTCTACACCCAGGAGACTATCCGTATCGCGGGGCTGCAGCTGCGCGACGGGTGTCTGCTCCAGGCCCCCCAGGGACGCTCTGCGTTTGCCGTCACCGCCGACGGGCAGCCGTCCATCGGCGTCTTCCACCTGGCCGCCGGCCTGCTCACCGCCGACCGCCGTTTCCTCCATATCGCGGCGCTGAACCGACGCCCGCCGAGCGGCGGGTTGAGCTTGTACGACCCATGCGCGGACCTGTTGGCCGATTCCGTGCGGGCTGAGGTAGGGTACGAATTGGAGAGCCTGGGTCAGGTGGCGGCCATCAACGATACGGTGCCCGTGGCGGTGACTCAGGTCCGCCGGCAGGCGTGGCCTCTGCACCTGGGGCCAGGGCAGTGGCTGGTGGCCGCCGGTCACGCCTGGCCCGAGGCCGACCGCATCGCGGCAGGCGACACGTTGGGGCTCTGCGTCGGCCTCCGGCCCGCCGGGGAGTCGGTGCCCGGCAGCGGTCACTACGTCCAGGGGATCGGCGGCGGACCCCGGCTGCTGCGCGACGGGGCCATATCGGTGGAATATGCCGCCGAACGGCTGAACCGCGGCTTCGCCGAGGAACGCCACCCCCGGACGGCACTGGGATACAGCCGTGACCGCCGCTGGCTCTTCCTGGTCACGGTGGACGGCCGCCAGCCGGGGTACAGTGTTGGGATGAGCCTGAGCGAACTGGCCCAGTTTCTGCAGACCGGCATGGGCAACTGGACCCGTTCAGGGATGACGGCCTACCAGGCCATGAACCTCGACGGCGGGGGATCCACCACCATGGTCATTCGCCAGCAGGTGGTGAACCGGCCATCGGACCAGACAGGCGAGCGGCCCGTGGCCAATGCCCTGCTGGTCACCCTGGGCCCGGGTTCCGGCCGCGAAAGGTGAGAAGCCGTGCCGCGCCTGGCTGCCGACGATCTGCGCCTGCTGGCTGCTGAGCTTCTGGTTCGGTGTGGGGCCCCGTTGGCCGAGGCCGGGCAGGTGGCCGACCACCTGGTCGAGGCCGGGTTGTGCGGCCATGATACCCACGGGCTGTTGCGTCTGCCCCAGTATGTTGACATGGTTCGGCGCGGTCAGGTGCGCCCGGGCGCGCCGTTGACCATATTGTCGCGCACTCCCGGTGCCGCGACGGTCAGCGGTGGGTGGAACTTCGGCGCGGTCAGCGCGGCCGCGGCCGTCCGCCTCGCCATCGAGCTGACCGACCAGAGCGCGGTCGGGGTGGTCACGGTGCGCGAATGCAACCATGTGGCGCGCCTGGGCAGCTTCGCGGCCATGGCGGCGGCGGCAGGACGTATCGGCATGGTGGGAGCCAACGGGCACGGCGGCGACCTGGCGGTGGCCCCCCACGGCGGCCGCGAGCGCCGATTGCCCACCAATCCCCTCAGCATTGCGGTGCCCACCGGCCGGGGCTGGCCCTTCCTGCTCGACATGACCACCAGCGCCCTTTCCGGCGGGGCGCTGCGCCTTTGGCGCAACACCGGCCGCGCCGCGCCGGCGGGTCTGCTCATCGACGCTGAAGG